>CAYFJO010000524.1:0-7180 GCA_964343305.1 uncultured Pirellulaceae bacterium
TGCGCCAATCTCAGCAAAAATCTCCGGCAGTGCCATTCGTGGCAGGAACCTTTTTATTGACATTTGACAGCAGTTTTGATACGTTGTTGGGATGGGAAGGCCACAGCGAGCGTCGAAAGGTGGGTTCATTTATCACGCTTTGAACCGTGCTAATGCTGGGCTACCGATCTTTGAGAAAGAGGGCGATTACGAAGCGTTTGAAAACATCCTGGAAGAAGCCGTGGAGCGCTATGACGTGCGGCTGTTGTCCTACCAATTGATGCCGAATCACTGGCATCTTGTGGTTTGGCCCCGAAAGGACGGCGATCTTTCCAAGTTCATTGGTTGGTTAACGCTGACACACACCCAGCGCTGGCATGCCCATCGGCAGAGCGCGGGGACGGGCCATCTTTACCAGGGACGCTTCAAGTCGTTTGTCGTGCAAGACGACGGGCACTACTTAACGGTTTGCCGTTATGTCGAGCGCAATGCCTTGCGAGCGGGACTTGCGGAGCGTGCCGATGCTTGGCAGGTCAAAAAAGGGGTCAGAACTATTTATTGACAATCTGTTCCGGTTTGGATCGAGTCACTGAATGCCCCGACCGCTTCGTCCCATCGCTGCTGGTTTAGTCTACCACGTTGTGAACCGTGGCAACAATCGACAGGACGTGTTCTTTCATGACGGCGATCGCGAGGCGTTCCTTCAAGCAATGCTGGATCTCAACCAGCGAAAGCCCTTTGAGTTGTACGGCGATTGTTTGATGAGCAATCATTTTCATCTGCTCATCCGTCCAAAAACAAGATAACATCAGCCGTTTGATGCAAAGCCTGTTGGTCTCGCACACGCAACGCTATCACAAGAATCGCAACAGCCTAGGGCACGTCTGACAAGGCCGATTCAAAAGCCTAGTGATTCAAGATGATGAACATCTATTGGCGGTGCTGCGTTACATGGAAGCGAATCCGGTGCGAGCGGAAATGGCACGATATCAGACGAAGCTGCGGCAACTTGAGTCATTTGTCATGAGCGTGCCGCTGTACCTGGACCACCATGTCAAGGCCGCGAGCACCGAAGGAATTCGCGCTCGGGTAGTGTCCTAGTTTGCCGATTCAGACTTCCGAAGTTTCGGAAAACTTCGGAAGTCATGCCCAGGCAGGCTCGTGGCGACATTCCATTGCCCTTTCCTTTGGCTTGACTCGCATTCTAGAATTGCGCGT
Organism: uncultured Pirellulaceae bacterium; assembly: GCA_964343305.1. GTDB lineage: Bacteria > Planctomycetota > Planctomycetia > Pirellulales > Pirellulaceae > CAYFJO01. The sequence continues at coordinate 1,198 of CAYFJO010000524.1, forward strand.
TCAGCCATGTCAGATCTCCATCAAAGCGCCGAAGATTCAATCGCTGACTCACAAAGTCATGAAAGCGGTTTTCGTCATGCCGCGACCAAAGTACGTGAATTCCCGCAGACGCCCGGTGTCTATCTGATGAAGGACTCGGCTGGCCGGGTTATTTACGTCGGCAAAGCGAAGAATCTTCGCTCGCGGGCTGGCAGCTACTTTCTCAAGGGAGCGGAAGAAGAACTCCGTACCGCGCTTTGGATCAAGGAAATCTGCGACATCGACTATATCGAGTGCGAAAGTGAAGTGGACGCGCTGCTTGTCGAGTCGCGTTTGATCAAGGATGTCCAGCCAAAATACAACAAAGAACTCAAGGACGACAAAACCTTTCCGTATTTGATGATCACCACGCACGAGGACTTCCCGCGTGTGGAAGTGACGCGCGAGCCCAAGGACCGGGGCGTGAAACTATACGGTCCGTTCGCCAACGCCGGCGCGCTGCGCGGTGCGATTCAAGTGTTGCAGCGGATTTTTAAGTTCCGCACTTGCTCGCTCGACATCGAAGAAGACGACCAGCGTTGGCAGTGGTTTCGTCCCTGTTTGTTGGCCAGCATCAATCAATGCACCGCGCCTTGCAATCTGCGGATCGACAAGAAGACGTATCGTCGCGACCTCAGGCGACTGCAGATGTTCTTGGCCGGCAACAAGGTGCGTCTGTTAAAACAAATGCACGGCGAGATGCAGCAGGCGTCGAAAGAACTGCGATTCGAGGAAGCCGCACGCTTGCGAGATGAAATCCACATGCTTGAAACACTGGACGAACGGGGCGAACTCGACACGCACGCTCAGCCTGAAGTGTTTTACATCGATCCGAGAAAAGGTTTGGCCGGTTTGCGAAAAGTGTTGAAGCTCGACAAGGAGCCGCGGACGATCGAAGGCGTTGATATCGCACATCTTGCCGGCGGGCAAACCGTCGCCAGCCTCGTGCAGTTCATCGATGGCTTGCCTTTTAAACCGGGCTATCGCCGCTATAAGATCCGCGACGTGGGTGGCATCGACGACTTTCGCAGCATTCACGAAGTCGTTGCCCGTCGATTCAAACGAATGCACGACGAGGGCGAAGTGTTTCCCGACATCGTGTTGATTGATGGCGGCAAAGGGCAACTCGGCGCCGCCGTGGCTGCGTTTCACGAACAAGCGATCGAGCCACCAACCGTCATCTCGTTGGCAAAACGAGAGGAAGAAGTCTTTCTGCCAGGGCAGTCGCAGTCATTGAAGCTCAGCCGGCACTCGTTCGGTCTTCGCTTGTTGCAGTATGTGCGAGATGAAGCTCATCGTTTCGCGCAGCACTACCACCATCTGTTGCGCAAGAAAGCGACGTTGGGAGATTAACTGGACAGCGCCAGGTTCGGGTGGTGCTCGTCATTTGCCGCGTAGTTCCAAACGGCCCCGCCCTCAGTTGCTAGAATAGCGTCAACCCACTTCCCCGATTCACACCCACAACCTGGAGCTGACAATGATCATGAATCGTACGTCTATCAAACCTGCAACGATTTGCGTACTCACTGCCGTTTTGCTCTGCACATCGCATTTGTTTGCGGAAGTCTATGAACTTCGGACTTACACGACCAACGAAGGAAAGCTGGAAAACCTGAACGCGCGTTTCCGCGATCACACGGTGGGGCTGTTCAAAAAGCATGGGATCGAATCCGTCGGCTACTGGGTTCCGACCGACGGAGAAAAAGCGAAGAACACTTTGATCTACGTCGTCAAGCACGAGAGTCGCGATGCGGCGACGGCGTCGTGGAAGGCGTTCTTGTCCGATCCCGAGTGGAAGAAAGTTGCGAAGGAGTCACAGGTTGACGGCCAGATTCTGGCGAAGCGACCGGAGTCGGTGTTCATGCAAGAGACCGATTACTCGCGAACCTGGATCAGCGGCGAGCCGAACGATGACGACGTGTTCGAATTGCGAATCTACAAGGCGGCCGAAGGAAAACTTGGCAAGCTGGACGCCCGCTTTCGCGACCACACGATTGGACTGTTCAACAAGCATGGCATTCAGTCGGTCGCTTATTGGCATCCGACGGACGAGCCCGATTCGAAAGACAACTTGATCTACATCATCAAGCACGCCAGCCGCGACGCTGCCAAGAAATCGTGGCAAGCATTCTTCGCCGATCCCGCGTGGAAAAAGGCGGCCCAAGAATCCGGCGTTGGGCGACTGGCGAAACCGCCAGCGTCAACTTACTTGAAGGCCACCGACTATTCAGCGATTCGCTAAGTTGTCAACCTGTTGACGCGGTCACTAGACCGTGAGTTGGACGTTCCCACCGTCTGGCGATGATGGGTACTGGCCCGTTCGAATTGCTGGCCGCAAGAGAGGAAAGGCATTGCATGCACCGTGTTGTTGAATCCCTGGCACTCGTTGGGCTGCTGATCGTAACGTGTGCTCCCCTTGGTGCGGACGAGCAAGCACGATGGATTCAAAGTTACGACGCCGGCTATACGGATGACAGAGGTGCGTTTGCGGGCGGATCCGAAATTATGCACCTTGCGGCGCACAAAGGAAAACTCTACGCGGCCAATGGCTATTGGGTGGATTCGCATTGGGACATTCCGCCTGACGCGGAAAGGCAGTCGGCTCAAGTGCTGCGATTGGATTCGGCAGACGGACGGTGGCAGGTTGATTTGGATATGGGCAAGTCAAACGGCCTGGGCCTTGGCTACATGAAGGGCAACATTCTGAAGTCGGTGACTTTCACGCGCGATGCGGCCGAGGAACTCTTGGCGAAACCACAAAACCTGTTGGTGATGGCGGCTGGTGCCAACTTCGAGCGCGGGGGAGCTGTCTCCGCCTGGGTGCGCGACGACGACAAGGGCACATGGACGCACACGCTTGTTCGTCATGGCTCGGCCGTTGCCGGCGTGCGTTGGGTGCCGCGAGACATGGAAATCTATCGTGACAAGGTCACCGGCATCGAACGGCTGTTTCTGCTGTTGGGAAATCCCGGAATTATCACGGGCGTCTACGACTCTGCCACGCCATCAAAGATTCGCTGGAGCCGACACATCGAATTCCCGTTTCTCACTAAGGGCAGCTTCAGAACACGACCGCTGGGGATGACTCAGGCCAACGGATCGTTGTTCTTCTCTGTTGACGATGCGATTTACCGGCGCGTCGATGGCGAGAAGCCGGATTATGTCGAGGTCATGAATCTCGGCGATGACATCGACACCGACATTGGCGGCGTCCGCGGATTAACGGCGATCGCCAACCCGGACGGCCCTGGCCAGTCGCTGTTGTTCGTCTGGGCACCGGGCGACGGATCAAAGTGCCACGTCAAACGGCTCGATCCAGATGGCTCCGGTGGTTTTTCTGTTCACGACGAAGCGGTCATCATGGATCTGATGAGGAAGTCGCTGGGTGTGGAAGTGACCTATACGCTAGCCGCTCACAACATGATGTATCCCTTCCGCCATCCGGTGACGGGCGAGACGGTGCACATCATTGGTTTCCAGGGAAACATTCGCGGCAACGATCGACTGCGGTGGAAAGACAGTCGGCTTTACGGCGGCGCGATGTACGCCATTCGTGCCGCGGATCAAACCTACACCGTTCACGAAGTCAACAATGCCTACGCGCCCGGCAAGACACCGCTCGTGTCGCCTCGAACGTTTTGCTTGTCGCCGTTCAACGACGACCACCTTTTCATCGGTGGCCACGATTCCAGCAACCACGCGTCAGACAACATGGCATGGATTTTCAAAGCGCCGCTGGATGCGGCGCTGGGCGTGATAAAAGGTCGTGATGCAGTCGTGCCACAAACTAAATCGGCGGTCGATCCTCGTCTAGCCGGTGGTCCCATCTACGAACTGCGAATCTACGTTGCCGCGAAAGATCGGTTCGGACATCTAGTCAAGCGTTTTCGTAACCACACCGACCGCCTCTTCAAAAAGCACGGCATGGAGCCGGTCGGATACTGGGTGCCCACCGACGGACCGCCCAGCCGCCGGCGGACGTTTGTCTACATCCTCAAGCATCCGTCGCGCTACGCCGCCTGGCAAAACTGGGTCCGCTTCTCGAACGACCGCGAGTGGAAAGCCGTCCTCGACACACCCGAGTTCCGAGGCCTGCTGATCAAGAAGCCCGAGAGCATTTTCATGACCGCCAACGACTATTCCAAATCGGCGGCCAACTTGATCGGAGAGCCCGGTGGCATTTACGAACTGCGGACGTACACGACCAACGCCGGCAAACTCACAAAACTCAACGCTCGCTTCCGCGACCACACGACTCGCATCTTCAACCGCCACGGTATCAACAACGTTGGCTACTGGAAGCCTTTCGACAAGCCGGAGTCTGCCAACACATTGATCTACCTCGTCCACCACGCCAGTCGCCAACAAGCCGATACCAACTGGAAATCATTCACCGGCGACCCAGAGTGGCAAAAAGTCGCGAAAGAATCGCAAGCTAACGGCAAGTTCCTCGCCAAGCCACCGAAACGAATTTGCTTGAGGCCCATGGATTTTTCGCCACTGAAATAGGCGAGCACAAAGTCTATCCTGATAACGAAGCCAAACGGGTCCAGGCCATAGCTTGAGGCGTCGTCAATCTCAGCAGCCAACCACGATTTCGCATCGGTCAATTCTGGGCGGAAAAGCGGCGACTCGCGTTTTGCACGTTGAACTCATCGTTCAAACGGAAACAGCGGGCGGCGGCGGTTTTTGAAATCCAATGACGTCATGTCCGCGGTGGTAACGCCGGACGTGTTGACTCGAATCAGATGTCTGCAAATCGGTTCATAAGCAGCCACCGGGGCATTCACGCCTTTGGCAACCAGCAAGTGAAACGACGACGGATCAAGCCCGCACGAGACTAACTGCTGCAAACTAAATGGCGGCATGCGGCGCGACGTGAGCATGATCGTCATGCCACGATCGGTTTGAACAATGGCGGTCGGTCCTTGGTCGCACTTGGTAAATCCACCGTGCCGAGGTTCTGGTTCCTCGAATTTGCCATCGTGCAGACTGAGGACCGTGACGTTGGCTTCCAGCGGCGGGCCGTGCAAGTCGTCGGTCTTGCCGCCCATCACCAGAATGAACTTCGACTCCGCCCCAGAGGCGATCGCCGTTTGCACACAGCCGGGATCGCACAGACACACGAACGCGGAATCCAGCCTGCGCTCGTGAATCGCGTGGGCAAGCAACGTGCCATCGGCCGGTGAACCGCCTCCAACGTTGTCTCCCATGTCCAGCAAGCAAATCGGCCCGTCCCATTGCGTTGCCTGGTCGAGCGCCTCGTCGATGCTGATCAACGAGCGATCAAACTGTTGGCGATTTGTGCACAAATAGTTCGATAGTTCCGTCGCTTGTTGTTCCGCCAGCGGAGTATCGTTGTCTGTGACGACCAGCACGGCGGATCCCATCTCTTCGACGTCTGCGTAGGGGAATCCCAGCAAGATGCTGTTGGAGAGTACGCCCGGCCGCTGGAGCATGGCATCGGCAAGTTGATACAAAGGTAAACAAGGCTCGACGGTCGTCTGCTGACATTCGATGTTGATCGCCACGGGCGGCATCACGGCGAATTGCGTCGGTTGCACTTCGCCTCGCAACGTCCGGGCCATCAACGAGGCGGCTTCCAGTCCCCGCGCTCGTTGATCCAAATGTGGGTTGCTGCGATAGGCAATCATGGCGCTGGTGGCGTCGACCATCTTTTGCGACAGGTTGGCATGCGGGTCGAGCGTGCTGATGATCGGCATGTCCTCACCAACGTGCTCGCGGACTTTCGTGAGCCAATAGCCGTCGGCGTCGGGATACTCCTCGCTGACCGTCGCCCCATGTGGTGCCACCAACAAACCGTCAAGCTGGCCGGCACCCCTTAATTCGTTGAACAGGATCTCGATGAGTTGATTAAACGCGGACTTCTCGATGGTTCCAAACGGAACAGCGCGACCGGCAAAGACGGGGACGGCTTCGATCTCTTCGTCGTCCAGGCCGGCGA
>CAYFJO010000525.1:0-7160 GCA_964343305.1 uncultured Pirellulaceae bacterium
TCCGAGTTCAAGTCGCGTTGGACAACGAACTGCTGATCGACTGGCGAGGCGATGCTTCCCGATTGTCGAACCCGTGGCTACCCAACGGAAATCAACAGAGACCTGGAATCGGGACCGTTCAAACCAAGTATCAAGTAACAGGCATGCGCTTCAAACTTCTTGAGGGCGAGGCACATTCTACGGATGGTGCCCAGTTTCCGTCGGAATGACGATACTGAACATATCGGGCGGCGGCGCACGGAATCGGATGTCTGGCCGTCTTGGGCGAATGCGCGCCAATTGGTTGTTTTAGCCAAACGCCGCAAATATAATCGGGGTTGAGGATCGAACTTACCTTCATTTTTTCAGGTTTCACCAGCATGAATTGTCCAAATTGCAAACACCAACTAAAGATGATCCTGTACGAAGGCATCGTCGTCGAAACCTGTGAGTCGTGCCAGGGGGAATGGCTTGACGCCGAAGAGTTGCGACGAATCGTCACGCTTCGAAGAGTCAAATTCGACGAAGAGGAGCGACGTGCCATTGCGCAGTCGACGACAATTACAGGCGTTGAACTTGCGGACGTTGATCGAGACCTGCCATGCCCAAAGTGCAACGGAGCGACCGATGCCATTAACTATGGTGGCGACTCGGGGATCATTATCGATCGATGTACAAAATGTCGTGGAATATGGATGGACGGCGGAGAGCTTGAAAAGATCCAACTCCTCGCCGAAGGTTGGGACGACGGTCTGGAAGAAGATCTGAAAAAGTTTGGTGGCATGCTGAAAAACGTCGCAACAGACATGGACAAGAACGACGATGCGAAGATTAGCAATCTGCCCTACATCGGCGCCTTCATTAACACTTGCTTGAACGGAATCATGGACATTGCCGATTCGGCATCCGGCATGTTGAGCAGTTTTGATTCCGCGGAAGAACACCGGACTGAGCATTCGAGTCTTGATAAGAACCAGGACGGCTTTCTCACGTCCGACGAAGTTTCGGGAAAACTGGATCAGTCGAGTCTTCCGCCCGCCAAATACAAAACTAGTTGTCCACATTGCGGTGTCGCATTGCGGTTGCGAGATTCGCATATTGGCAAGCGAAAGCAATGCCCGAAATGTAACGGCGTGTTCCGTGTCAACCAAGCACCTGCCACAGTTGCGAATTCTGACTAGATCGGTCTAGCGGGCCTTATTCTCAAGTTCCGTTTTGAGTTTGCCCTCGCCCAGCTCCACGACAAAGGCGACTTTGCACTTGGGACAAGCCTTTCGTTTTCCAAGATGCGAATCCTTGCATTTGATGGGAACTCCGCAACTGGGACAGTGAATTCGGTATTTGACATCTTCGACAACCTCACTTGGCTCCTTTGCGTCTTCTGGCTCTGTCCAGTCTCTGTCTGTTAAAACTCGGTTGTCGTCGATCAATGCCACAAGCCATTGGTGCCAATGTGCTCGTTTGCATGTTTCGCACAAAGACAGAGACTTGCGAATGGGATCAATGCAGTAGAACGGAATGGCAGAAACCGGATTAGACTGCCGATCCTCGACGCTAAGCCCACTAAACCTCGACTGAATTAGCTCAACCAAAGTTTGACCATAGAATTCTGCTTTTTCGTGATTGCCAAACGTTTCGTGGCACTCCAGCAAACCGGCAAGCGCAAAGAATGCGTCAAACTGTTCTTCTGCATACTGGTACGCCGCTTCGTAATGTTGCAATGCATCCTGTGTTCGGTTTTCTCCTACCAGCCTTCCTTGATTAAGGTCGCAGGCCGCGAGCAGACTGTGCATCTTGGTCTGACCGGTCCAACTTCCGATGCGTTCCGAGTACTCCAGGTCTGCCTGAAAATGTTCTCGCGCTTTGTCGTAGTCGGGAGGCTCGCCGAAGAAATTCAACCGCCCCAGCCCACCGTGCGAAACGGCCAAACCCGTCAAATCACGGATATCTTCTCGTTCTTTTAACGCAATACTCGTTGCGAACAACGACATGGCACGGGCGCGGTCTTCGTCGCTTCCGTAACTTAGTTGTTCGGCGAGCGAGTTGGCGACACGAGCCTTTAAACGCATTGCGTCGAGATCGTTTGAGTCGAGCGCGAATTGGTCGACCAACGACATGGCCACGTTCAGATGATGGGTTCGCTTGTCACCTTCTTTGAGCGGCAGGCTATTTCCCCAATGCTGATGAGCTTCGGCTTGCCGCAGCGGACCTTCGAAACGTCTGAGAATCGTTTGAGAAATTTGGACGCAGTCAGCAAAATGGCTTTGATCTCGAGTATCGACGCCGGCGTCGTAGCACGCACGCGCGGTGACATTGTAGATTTCAAATGGCGAATCCGGATTCTGAATCAGATATTCCTTGGCGCGCCGAGCAACTTCAACACGATAGCGACCTTCTGTATGCGCTTCACGGCATTCGATCATCAATAATTTCCGATCGAGGTCGCCTGATTCACACGCGTTTAGTTCGCTGCACTCGCGCGAGATTTGGATACAGCGCCGCGCGAGATCATGTTGAAACTGGGCACTCGCGGATTCGGCCGCAAGTTGCGCATAGTGAATCGTTTTTTCCGCAAACTTGGGGCCGGCGGCAAAATAATGAAACGCCACGTCATACAGATTTGCGTTCGATTGGTCGAGCGTTTTCTCCATCGCTTGGGCTAGCAACCGGTGATACTCGCGAATTCGTTGAGGAACGGTTTTGTCATTCGGACCTTGCGAACTAACCTCGAAAAGTTCTCGAACGATTTCCAACATGAACGACGAGCGAAAACCGTAGCAATCATCTTTGTCGCGGATGTCGCGCAACACACCCGTTTCGCGTTCTATGCGGTCAAGCAACTGAATTGCCTCGAGCCGACTAGATTCTAACCCCTGACTCAAGACATCTACGGCAAATGAATCGCCTACACATGCCGCACACTCAAACACATTGCGGTATTCGTCGTGCCCTTCCAATAATTCCACAATCGACTGGCGAAAGTCGTCAGGAATATGCTCACCGAGATTGATCGATTCATCCGACCAAACGAATCCTTCGGGAGTGTGAACAAAAAGCTCTTTGCGTGCCAAGTCGGCGACCACTTGAAAGAACCAATGCATGTTGTGTGAATCGTTGCCCAGTGTGATGAGCACGTCTCCGGCCGTGTCCGAGTGCACACCCAATCCCGCGACGAGAATACGTTTGAATTCTTCATGACTAGGAACGTGAAGGTCAAACGAGTTGACTTCTTCACTGTCGGTCAATCCACACGAGTTACGTTCGGCCAAGATGAATGCCACGGGACATTCAGTACCCTTGGGAAACTCCTCAAACAAGAACTCGAGCAGTTCTCTCGACGCGGAATCGATCCACTGTACGTCGTCCAAAATCAATAAGACTCGCCCGTCCGAGGCTAGTCGACGAAGCATGTTTGCGATTGCGACAAACAGCTCGCTCTTGCTACCCGAATGTCCGTCCTTCGTTGGCGGAAACAACATGTCGGCGAACGGCACTACGGAGTTGAAGATTCCGCCGAGAACGGCGTCGACCTTTTGCATCTGCTCCGCTTGAGGGCCAAACACGTTCACGGAAAAATGGTCAGAAATGGCTTCGGAAAAACAACCAAAGGGACGAGGCGAGCGTCCTGGCTCGGGCTCGGTGCAAACACCGCGCAGAACGGTTGCATCATGTTCGTTTGCAAAAGAATGCAACGCATTGATTGACGCGGATTTGCCTATGCCCGCGGGACCGATAAGGGCAATTTTCGCTATCTTACCGTCGAGCCAAGGATCGAGCGTGGCACAAATATCACTGATTTGGGCGGTTTCAAAATAAGGCGGATTGCAAGCGAGGTGGATCAACTCTTCCATCGTCGTCGCCGTTTTTCCTGCGTCCAACCGAACAACGGGTTCATTGACCATTGTCTGGGGCGACGATTGGGTCTCGTCCTGCACGGTCGAATGAACCGCAAAGTGTGTGAGCACCATCGCACCGACGAGTATAAGCAAAAGCGGAAGTAATGCCCCGTAACACCAAACGATTCCCAGTACGAGAGACAAGGCAACAGCAATTCCACTCCAAGTGACTTTCATCGAGTCTGTCCCGTCAAGACCTCGGCCGACAACGAGCCCCAACATCGGCGGTGAAAAGGCCAACGGCACGAAAAACATCAATCCACTAACCCCGTAATAAGTCAGCGTCGCTTGGATCAAAAATGCCGCTCCGCCGAGTGCGATTACAGCAAACATCGGGCCAACGACAATCGTCGACAAGAAAGTGGATAGCCCGCTGAAGCGGCCCATGACGATTCGAATTACAATGGCCGGTCCGAGCATGTACATCCCGCCGACCAATGCAGGCCACCAAATTGAATTCACAGCAAGTGAGTCGGCCACTGGTGCGATTCGCGAGAGCGCCGGTCCCATTGCAAGCAACGCCCCTCTCCCAATGAGAAAGCCAACGATTCCGATTAGGCACGCACGTGACCAAGTTGGCAGTTCGGAATCTTTCTTGCTGAAGCTTGTCGCAAAGCGATAGACAAGTGGGGCGCCAGCGATAATTAAAAGGTGCGTTACAATAATCCAAAGGAGAGCCCATCGCCTATCAACCGAGACGTCTGACTGGCCGAGTCGAGTTATTCGTTCTGAGTCTCGACTCAAAAGGGATCCCTCAACCTTGCCCATCACGACGTCGCCAACCGTGCGTGGCTTTGGCACTCTGACCAGCAATACCTGGTCATTCTCGAAGGTCTTCCAGAGCTTCTCGCGAATCGCTGTCGTGGGCTGCGAGTGCTTAATGTGATTCAGTTCGTCGGTGGCCAAAGCAGACACAAGTTTGTGTCCTGGCTGAATTTCAAACAGTCTTATCCGTGCGAACAAGTAACGAAGTTCGACTTCGAGATCGCTTGTCTCGGGCATACTTACAAATACGACCGCGATTCTCGAACGGGTGTTTTCAACCTTTTGAGACGCGATAAACTCACCGAATCTTTGCCCCGCACGCTCAATCGCCACTTCCGCCGGAAGCTTGGAGAGCACAAACCCACCATTCTTCTCAGGATCACCCAATGCTGTATCCGTGACAAAACGAGACATCGGGAAAACGGCAAAATGATGGTCGTGAAACAAGTCACGAAGATGGTTCAACTCTTCGCGACCCGCGTTGATCTTTCCGAGGATCTCTCTAGCTCGCGCGCGCGACAACTGCGAGTCAAGTTGGTCCTCGGCGAGCCGCAGGAACTCGAGGCCGCGATCGACTGCTTGAAGGTTGCCTTTTTGGCTGAGTGCCATTTTGTACATGACGCTCGCATCTTCGATCAGCGATTCGCGGATTTCGAACGTGACTTGCGGCTTGGCTTCCTCAGCCCGAATCGCAGTAGCGCACGACAACAAACTTGCGATGAAGATCGCAAACAGAGCGCTGACTTGGCTTAGCCAAACTCTTGATTTGAAGACTTGGTGGTCTAGGAAAATCACGTCGTCAATCGTGGCAGGATATGGTTGGAAACACGAGTAGGAAAGAACAATCGTCGTTGCCACATCGTTGACACTAGTTCACACCCAGGCGAAAATTTCTACATCAAGGAGACGTGAGGAAAATGGTGGATAATAGAATCATTGCGGCCACTCCTTCTTTCGAGCATAGTACGTTAAACCGTCATACTCAAGTTATTGGAATTGACATCGTCAATTCTTCGAATATTCGAACTTCTTCGTTCACCTAATAGCGAGTCTCAGATGTCCATTCGTTGTCCGCATTGCGATGATGAAATCACGATCACTGGTGGAAATCCAGGCAAATACCGTGTGACTTGCCGTGATTGCAATCACCCCTTTCTTTTGACGATTACCAAGGATGACGACGGCAAATTGGTTATCACTCCTCTTCAGATTTCTCAGAAATCCACTGTCGTGGTGGGCCCCTCTTCTCCGGGCGGCTCGGCAACCGCTGCGAATGAACCACCGCTGGAAAGCGAGAGTGACTCAAAGTTGAGCGGCAACGGCCAACCGCGCGAACCAGAAGAAACCGGTAACGCGAATGAAGTCGGGGCAGACGCAAGTGAATCAACGACGGCAGTCGATGCGCGAGTTCGCGAGAAACTGACGGAAGACATCACTCGCTCCGACACTGGGATTCGGCAAGGCCCGATGGGGCGGGTCGTCACGGGCTACAAGCTGATGAAGTCGTTGGGCCGGGGTGCAATGGGTGAGGTTTTCTTGGCGGACGAACTTGCTCGCGATCGTCGCGTTGCCCTGAAACTGCTTCACCCTCAGGTTGTTAGCAACCCAAGTTTCTGCGCTCGTTTGACGCGCGAAGCATATACTGCCGCGCAATTATCTTATCCCAACATCGTTCAGATATACAACTTTGGATCCGACGAACAAACGAGCTTTTTGAGCATGGAGTTTGTAGATGGTAAAACGTTTGCCGATCTCATTCAAAAGTACGGAAAACTCGATCCTGATCTCGCGGCAGCTTTGACGTTGCAAGCGGCCCGCGGTCTTTACCACGCGCACACACAAGGGTTGATTCACCGCGACGTGAAGCCTGACAACTTGATTGTCGATCAAGAAGGAGTGGTCAAAGTCGCCGACGTCGGTTTGGTTAAGTCGCCCAAGTCGCTCGAAGCTGATGACGAATTCCCAGAAGAGATGGATGAACTCGCGGGACTGGACAGCTACGTTGGCACGCCGGCCTATATGGCTCCCGAACAACTCGAAGACCCGGCGGACGTCGATCATCGAGCGGACGTCTACTCGCTTGGTTGCACTCTTTATGCAATGCTCGTCGGACGTCCGCCGTTTCAAGGCGATTCGCCCACTGATGTCCTCGCCCAGCATCAACTAGAGGATGTCGAGCTACCGCCACAGATTGCAAAGAAACTGCCTCAAGAAATCACAGCCGTCGTAAAGAAAATGGTCGTCAAGTCACGGGACGATCGTTTCAAAAGTATGGGCGAGGTGATCGAAGCGTTGGAAGAGTATCTCGACGCATCTGAAAGTGACTTTACCGTCGATCACGACGATGCACAGTTGATCGAGTCGAGCGCCAGGATGTTTAACTTTACGCCCGTCGACAAATTACGTGGCACAACCGCGATGATCGTTGCCGCAGTTGTTCTAATTTCGCTGCTGGTTGCCGCGCCTTTTAGTGCTCGAGTCGCAACAGGATTCGCGTTCATGTGCGTGATGGGAATCCTC
>CAYFJO010000526.1:0-7126 GCA_964343305.1 uncultured Pirellulaceae bacterium
GAAGTGTTTGGCCGAGTGGCGGAACTGGCAGACGCACGGGACTTAAAATCCCGTGGGAGTAATCTCCCGTACCGGTTCGAATCCGGTCTCGGCTACTGACTTACGCCAGCTACAAGAATTCGTGACTTGCTAGATACCTACCACACTACACCAAAGGTGCGGGTCGGTTGTCATGCCCGTTCTTGGTCGCTTGGACTATCTGGATCTTTGGGTTTTTTGAGAGCGTCGGGTACTTCGATTTGCTCAATGGCTTCCTCAAACCATCGTCGTTTTGGTGGGAGACGTTCGGGGTACTGCCTGACGAGTTGGAGTTACTGAAATAGAGAGCCCCAACTGCTTCGCACTGGGGGCCTGCCCAGCCAATTCAAAACTTGTCTAGCCTGCGACGACGCTTTCGTGAACTAGCGTGCCTGTGAGTGACAATGCCGATCCGTAGTCCTTGTTGATCTCCGTTCGGAACTCTTCACCTTCACCAACGGCATCGACTTGCTTCCAATCGGATTTGGCCGATTCGCCAATTAGTTTTTCGACATCGGATAAGGTTACGCTTGTCTTTTCTATTGATTGGGACAAAGCATCCATAACGCAGCCAGACAGGATGCGATCCCAGACTTTGTTGCATGTCTCTGGCTTATCAAACAAATCGAATCCCAAAACTCGATCACCGACTGCTACCGCCATGCCTCGTGCGCCATCAACATACTTCAGCTCTTCTTTGCAGTCTGAAATGTCACTTTCATGATCTTCGTAGGCGGCCGACATCGCTGCTGACGGAGACGCTGATCCCATGCAGCATAAAAGGCTGTCAACTTCACGCCAAACTTCGCCTTGATCCGACCTGTGGCCTTCACCGGCCATCGCCGATCCGCCGACTGACTTCTTCAGGGCGTGGCGCATTTTTGAGGACGAGTGGGAGCCGCTTGATCCAAAGTGTTTTGATTTGTAGGACCAGCGTCCTTGTTCGACACAACTGACGGGGATCTTCGCTTTCATTCCTGCAGCAATGAGGATCGAAGTGTTCAAGATGCGATTTTGCTTCGCACCGACCAGTTCTTCACCCTCGATGAACAGCACTCGTGTGTCGCCTTTGTTTTCGACAAGCAGTTCTGGAACTGAACCACTTTCTGAAACTTCTTCAACAGTTACCGACTTGTCGGCAATGGCTTCGTCAGCGAGACGATAATCCACACCGCCGTTTGTGTCCGTGAAGAGTGGAAACACAGACATTGATTTGTAGTGAAGTGGTTCACCAACGCGGACATCAGGTAGCGCAACAGACATAGAGAGACTCCTTAGAGAAGAGGGGGATCATTGGTCCAAGACACCACCGAGAGAAGGTGGGTTCGGTGAGGAATTATTCGAACGAATTCATCGACGGGCAAGTGCCGACGTCCAGCCGCCCGCAGATCGGTAAATTGGAATACAATTCAGGCAAGTATCCACCACGCAGACGCCTTGTAAGGCAAACCCTTGGGCAACGGACGTGGTTTGATTCTGTCCACGACCTTGACCAACCTCGACAGATTGTTTCTTCCCCCAGCCATTTGAGTGCAAGACCATGGAATCTTGTGTAAAATCCTTGTGTATCGCTCCCACCATCATCATGCCTTGTGAGTGGACTCATCATGCCTTGTAAGTTCTTTGGCTGCGTATTTGCCGCGTTGTCGTTTTGCATTCTGGCCATCGCCTCGGCCGACGATCCAACGGCAGATGCACCAGAGACTGAAGGCGACAGTCTTGTTGACGACGCAACTCACGTTGAGATCGAATCCATTCGAATTGAGTTGGGCGTGAAGGGCAAGATCGAGACGATGGCAATGGATCGGGACGGTCGGTTGCTATTGGGCGTCTCGTCAATCGATCCAAAGAAGGCTGAAGCGAGACGAATCGAAGAGGAGAAGCGGCGACGAGAAGAGATGGAGCGACAACGGCGCGAACGAGAAGAAAAGACAGCAAAAAAATCAGCAGAAGTTAAATCGAACGAACCGCCTGATCCTGAAGCCGACAAGAACCTGGACGCCAAAGACAAAACCAGTCCATCCCAATCGAACGAGAGGCCGCCACCAAAGCGACGACCGCCGAGACGTCGATTCGACGACAGTGCCCTTCGTCAATTCTCACTCAAAATCGTCAATCCAGAAACAGGCGAGGTTGTCAAGTCCGTGTCGATGGACGACGTCAAGCCCAAGATGATTCATGGTTGCCCCAACGGCGATATGTATGTCTGTGATAACAAAGCCATCGTTCTCTACGATAATGACGGAGAGACTGTCAAACGCGTTGAACTCGTCGATTTGTTCGAGGGCGAGTACAAGAATGTAGCCGCAAGCGGCGTGACTGTCTGCGATAAATATTTCTTCGTTGCTCTTGGCGTTGGTGGGAGTTTGCGAGCGACCGAAGATGTGGTCCGGCTGGATCGCGATCTTCAGAATCCCGTCGTGATCGTAAAGAAACAATTCGGCTGTTGTGCACACCTCGACTTGGACGTGAAGGACGATGTCTTGCTGGTTGCCGAAAACTCGCGGCATCGTGTCAACCGTCTCAATTTTGAGGGCGAAAAACTGTCATCGTGGGGAAAGCGGGATCGTACAAATATCGAGGGATTTGCCGCCTGTTGTAATCCCACCAATATCGACTTTGGTCCGAACAACGTGCTATACACCGCCGAGTCCGGTGTTGGACGTGTGAAGCGATACACGGCCGACGGCGAATATTTGGGGCTGGTCGGTTATGTCGACACAACGAAATTTGATCGCGGAAGCGGGCTCGCTGCCGCATCGTGCTATATACCGGTCGAAGTCTCGTCGGACGGCAAGCGAATTTACGTCATGGACGTGCGTGCTCATATTGTGCGAGTCCTTGCCGAAAAGGAAGGGCAGACATCCGAAGAGAAACCACCAACGGCGACAGGCGGTGACTCCCCGTGAAACGCAACACATCAATCTGGATCGTTCTGGGTTTCTGCTGCCTTCAAGCGGTGCGCACGTGCCTCGCCAGCGACGACGCGCTGCGCATCATTGTGATGGATCCGCTTGCCGAACCGCTTTCATGCGCGTGTGTCAAGGGCCACGGTCAGCGGAAGTACGACCAACTCGCAAAGTTTTTGGAGATCGAATTGGGGCAACGAGTCGAACTAGTGTTTGACGAGAGTTTGAAACTTGCACGTTCACGGACCAAGGGTAAAGCGCATTTAGTGATCGGCAAGAAATCGGTTGTTGAATTCGATGCGCGAAATAGCGCAATGGACCTGCGGCCAATCGATATGCTCACAGGTCGCGACGGGAAAACAGATCTAACGGGTCTGTTGGTCGTTCGCAAAGACGACCTAGCGAAAAAGGTGATCGATCTTAAGGATCGACACATCGTGCTCGGACCGGTCGAAGATACAGAGGCAAATGCGGTCGCCAGAGATCTGTTGCGTAAAGCCGGTGTGTTTGACATTCGGAAAACCAAAACAGCCGGCAGCCTTGACGCAGCGGTGTTCGCCGTTGTTGATAAAGAAGCGGATGCGGCATTTATCTCCGATTATATGCCGCCGTTGTTAGAAGCGTGCGGCAAGATCGAGCGAGGATCGTTGCGCGTGATTGGCAGCACCGCATCCGTTCCGTTTGTTTGCGTCTTTGCGACGTCTTTCGTCACGGAAGACTCTGAGCGAAACATTCGTCTCGCGCTCTCCAAGGTCGCGAAAGACCCGCAGTTGCTTGATGCGTTGGAATCCAAGGCAGGCTTCGTTCCTCTTTCCGCCAACATTGTCGAATGGACCGACTGGCGCGGCCCGCGTCGCGACGGCATCAGCAGAGCTGTCCCAACTCGGTTGCCTGAGAAAGCAAAAGTCCTTTGGTCCGCGCGCGTGACGGGACCAGCACTGGCCGGCATTGCTGCAACACGTAAATACGTTGTTGTTCCCGATAAGGATCGAGAGCTCACGGCCGACATCATGCGCTGCTTCGATGCCAAGACAGGGGCAGAGGTATGGAAATTGATCTACGACGCCGATTACCCTCTCGAATACACGAACGTACCTCGCGCAACGCCGGTCATTCGTGGCGACCACGTTTATTTGAAGGGTGCGCTTGGCGATCTGCATTGCGTCGAACTCGCGACCGGACGAGTGGCCTGGAAGTTGAATTTCTACGATAAATTTGATGTTGATCTGCCAAAATGGGGAACTAGTTCACCACCGCTACTTGTCGATGGAATGTTGATCGTCAATCCGGGTGCAAAAACAGCGTCGCTAGTGGCATTAAATGCCAAAACTGGCGAAGTGATCTGGAAGACGCCGGGGCACGCGGCCGCTTATTCGGCATTTGTCTTAGCCGAATTCGACGGGCGGCGCCAGATCGTTGGATACGATTGCGCGGGTCTTGGTGGCTGGGATCCAAAGACGGGCCAACGTTTGTGGGAAATTACTCCTGGCCGTCGCGTCGATTACAACATTGGCACGCCAGTGATTCTGCCAACCGGAATTCTTGTCGCAACGGAGAATAACGCAACGCGTTTCTATCGTTTTAAGGACGGCGTTCCCACCAAGACCCCCACGATGCTCAACGACGACTTAGCGCCAGATACCTGCACGCCGGTTGTCCTGGACGGCCGTGTGTTTTGCAGTGCGTACGGTGAACTGTTTTGTTTGGATCTGAAAAGGGATCTGAAAACAGTCTGGTCCGAGCAACGAGATATTTTCTACGAGCATACAAGCCTGATTGCTGGAAACAAGCGAGTGTTGGTTTGGACGACGCCTGCGGACCTGTTGCTTTTGCGAGCCGACACAGATTCGTTTCAAGTCGTCTCCCACCTTCGCCCCTTTGGCGATGACGATGTAGAATCGATGTCCCATCCGGCGGTCATCGATAGCCGATTGTACCTTCGCAATGACGAAAAACTGTTATGTCTCGATATTGGAGATGCAAACACAAGCCCAATTCGTTCCGAGTGATGAGCGTCGCTACAAGTTGATGCGTTGAATAATCACACTTTAGGAGTAAATCAAATGACACGAGACAACACACAATCTTCGCGTCGCTGTTTTCTGGCCGGGGCTGCGGCAGTTGGAACCATAGGTAGTTTCGGGTTGATGCCAACAAAAGGCGTCGCCTCGGATGCAACGAGCAATGACGGTCAGCGTTCATTCCGTGAAGTCACGAGTTTTCGAGTCGAAGCGACAAGGGCACGCAAAATCGCCACGTCCGCGGATCGCGTGTACGTTGGAGCAGATCGCAATGTGCGTGTTTACGATTTAACGGGAACGTCATTGGCAACGACTGAGCTTCCGCGCCCGGTTCGTTGTCTCGACGTCAGCCCCGGCGGACGACTTCATGTAGGCACAATGCACGAGATCCACGTGTTTGACATGAGTGGTAGAAGAGTCGCCAGTTGGGAAGACTTTGGAAAGGAGTCAATCCTGAGCGACATCGCAACATCGAAAAACGAAGTTTTCACCGCGGACGCTGGAAACCATGTGATCTGGCGACTAGATCACGAAGGCAAGCGGCTTGGAGAGATTGCAAACGCAAAGCAGGAATTCAACCCACCAACATCATTCTTTACGATCGCAAGCACATCGGCCGGTCTACATGTTGCCAACCCGCGACGTCATCACATCGAAACCTACGACGAGGATGGCCGACAAGTTGCCAGTTGGGGTCAGCGATCACGATCGCTGTCCGGATTCTCCGGATGTTGCAATCCCGTGAGCTTTGTGGTGTTGCCAACAGGTGAATTCGTCACTGCCGAACGCGGACAGCCGCGCGTCAAATTGTTTGGAGCCGACGGAAAGTTCAAGCAGCTCATTGCGGATATTAGTGACTTCTCAGAGAACTCTAAAGTTGCAGCGAGCGACAATGGCTTGGGCTGCAACACGGGTGGATTTGACTTGGCGGTAGGCGACTCAGGTCAGGTCGTCTTGTTAGACTGCGCCACGAATGAAGTTCGCGTTTATTCACAATTGTGATTCACGCCGTACAAAAACGCTCACGGCTTGCTGATCGATCTCACTTGCGCCGAAGTCACTACTACGATTCAGGAAGTGTCAAGGATAATGCCAGCGTGGCCCAACTACTGGCGGCGATCGAAATGAACTGGTCTTTGCCATGTGGAAAGCCGGATTCAAAATACTCTTGAAAACCTTTGGCGCGGGTGACCACGTGCCAAGTTCCGTCGTCGAGTTGCGTGTCAAGTAGATACTGGATTCCTCGGCGGACGACTGGCGTCTCGGCCGTGAATTCGTCTCCACGAAGCAATGCGACTAACACTGTTGCCGTTGCGTAGGTGTCGCTTTCCATGTCGGGCGTCTGCGACCAACCACCGTTGCTTCGTTGGCTCTTGATCAGTTTCGCGGCGGTGGCGCGAACGACGTCTTTTGATGCGACTACATACTTCATGGCTCGCAGGCGGAAAACGCGATCTTCGGTTTCGGTTGGACTCGTGTCGAGCAACCATTTGCTGACCACTTCCTTGCGCGCATCGATCTTCGGTTGTTGCTCGCTGGTTCCAAATGTGGCCAGCCCTCGAAGTGCCAAGTACGTCGTCGTGAAGTCACTTCCCGACGTTGGCGGACGGCGACTAGTTTGCGACCAGTGATTGGCGTTTTTCTGAGTCTGCAAAAGATAGCCAGCCACCGCGGTGGTTGTTTCGTTTGACTCTTGCCCGCCGGCTTCCAGCGCCCACAGAGCATAACCCGCTGTGATCACGCTACCGCCCTGTCCTCGACCTTCGAGATAGTTCTTCTGACCTCGCTTCAAATGATCCGCCGTATGTTTGAGTTGACGCTTCAAGTTGTGTTCGTCAATCTCGAAGCCGTGACGTTGTGCCTCGACCAACGCGAGGATCGGTGCCGCCTGCCTATGACAAGTGAAACACTTACGGTTGTCAGCCGATCCGGCCGATCCCTTTTCGAGTTGCGGGATCGACTTGGAAATTGCTAAACGTATGTCATCCGTCGAATAGTGTGGCTCTGCTGCAAGTGAATTGCCGGCGGAAACGACTCCAGCAACAAACACAGCAAGTACACAACTTTGGCAACGCATTACCGAATCTCCATCAACAAATGATTCACCGCGCGCACCCTTGATGATATAGCGGGACCGTTTTGAGAATTCCTAGTTTACGAAGATTGTTCTAGCGTAGG
>CAYFJO010000527.1:0-7090 GCA_964343305.1 uncultured Pirellulaceae bacterium
TCTGCCGCCGCAGCGTCAACCACACCCTCGTAACGGTTCTGGTGCGCGCTTACGTCCGCTGATCGGGCTCACGAAGATGTTCGTCATCCGATTTCGATTGGCAACCGCATTGGTTGCTCTTACATCCATCTCAGTGGTCACGGCTCTAAACGCCACACCGAGCATTTCGGTTGACCACCGCGAGCAAATCAAAGGGGTCAGGACTCATTGTTTTGTGTTTCTGAACTGGACGGACTCTCGGGCAGTCGGAAGGGCTGAGCGTCGACTCAACGTGTCGGAGTCCGATTCCGTTGCAGGCCGGCCGGCTCCATTTGTTCCTTAGCGCGGTAAGAGCGGTTTCGCTGTTGCGGGCATCGCAGAGGACGCAGAACTAGCTAATCGCGCGACCGCCTGAGCTGTAGCACCCTGACCAATCCCCATCTTCGCCATGCGCGGCCCTTCACTCCCCATAGCCTTACTTTCCCATCCATTCCACCCGAAGCCAACAAGTCTCCTTTTGGACTGAATTCCAGACCATAAACCGAGAGCACGTGCCCCTTCAGGGCACAAAGTTCCTTTTCCGTATTCATGTCCCAAATCAGAACAGTCCCTTGTCCGCCGCTTGCGGCAAGCAGTTCTCCATTTGGGCTAAACGTCACCGCCCACCATCTCCCGCCCTCGCGCCTGACAACCTGCACCTCATCGGTCTCAATGTCCCAAACGTAAAACTGGTCAACAATCGTTCCCATAGCCAAGCGCTTCCCATCACGATGAAAGTCAATCGCTTTACCTTCAGCACACGTGTTGTGTGCGAGATTGTCCGGACACTTCAATGACTTCACGAGACGCCCCGTCTGAACCTGGTACACGAATGCTAGGGACTCCGGATGAGCATGAGCTGTGTTTATGAATCCGCTAATGGCAAAAAGGCTGCCATCCGGGCTAAAATCAACGCCGCGAATCCAGAACTTCTCTGGGAGCGGAAATCGCCGAACCAGAACCCCCTCTGGCATCCTCAAAATCCTACTACCAGCGGCGAATAGTCTCCCGTCGGGGCTAAATGCGAGTAGCTCCCTCCGCGTGGCGACTCCTTCAAACTTCCGAATCAGCCGCCCCGTGTGAGAGTCCCGAAGCCTAACCTCAGGTCCGGTCTGTCCTACTTCCGTGAGCTGCACTACGCCAACAGCAATCAGTTTGCCATCAGGGCTAAACGTCATTCCCCTTATCGCCAAGTGCTCTCCTTCTTCCTCCTCTTCGATGAGAGTCAACTGGGAACCAGTCTCGACATCCCAGATGCAGGTAACCGCGTCGAAGTTGAACCCGGCCGCGAGCCTCTTTCCGTCTGGCGCAAAAGCGAGAGCCGCGACTTTCGAACCCCCTCCACCGAATCGCATTCCGACAATCGCGAAATCGCTGAAAGCACCTTGCAACCATTCGATCGCGTGGTGTCCGGTCAGAGCAAGAACGGCAATCACAGTTACGGAACTCAAAAGCAAACGCAAGCCCTTCGGTCGGATTCGAAGCTTCGCCATCTTCTCAACATCCTGGCCAGCCGCCATCAGCCAAACTGTTTTCGGTAAACCCTTGAGCACGCGGTCGCCTCCTGCCGCAAGAGAAACCTTTGCCTCCGACACCCGGTGCTGCTGTACCGCCAAATGTAACCGCAGGGAACACTTTGAATTAACCGCCATCGCCCAACGTACATGATTCTTTCCGCTCACGCCGCGACAGGATGGGGGCAGTGTTTCTGATGACGTAAAGCGGGGCGTGTGCAGTAAGAATGCCGTTAACTGACCGCCGGGCAGCGACGATCGCGGGAAGACGTGGAAGCTGGGCGGCTCGCTCGCTCGACACACTGACGAATGCCAAGTGGTCGAGCTTTCCGATGGCAGGCTGATGCTGAACATGCGAAACTATTGGGGGCGTGATGGAAAGCGGCCGGAACGCGGAAGCATGTGGGCGATCGCGCTGAGCAGCGATGGTGGCGACACGTGGTCAGAGTTGTCCTTTGACACGACGTTGATCGAGCCAATCTGTCAGGCGAGTTTTCTGCGCTACAGCGATCCAAAGTCGAGCGCCAAAGCCAGCCTGTTGTTTTCCAACCCCGCATCGAAAAACACCCGCCGTCGCATGACGGTGCGGCTCAACTATGACGAAGGCAAGTCATGGCCGGTCTCAAGGCTCCTGGATGAAGGTCCCGCAGCATATTCGTGCTTGACGGTACTGCCCAACGGGTCGATTGGTTGTCTTTACGAAGCCGGCGAGAAATCGGCGTACGAGACGATCACCTTCACTCGGTTTAGCCTCGATTGGCTCGTAGAGAAGAACTAATCGTTTAATAACGGAGTGATCAGTCCACACTGGTTCCTCTCATGCTTCGGATCAACTGAACTCCGTCAGCCCCGGTACGGACAGCGGCGGTCCGTCGATTTTCGTGTTCCAGTCCAGTTTGTCGGGGACGAGCTTCTGCTGTGAGGCGAGTGCCTGTTCCCAGGTGATTTCCCGCCCCGTGTAGGCGGCCATGCGGCCCATGAGCGCCATCAGCGTTGTGTGCGCCATGCGGATGCCGTCGTTGATCGGTTGCCCCGCGCGGATCGAGGCGAACAGTTCATTGTGTTCAACTTGATACATTGATTCCTGTTTCTGACCTCGCGGCGTGCGATAGCGCCAATTCGTTACTCCTTCGATCACCGGCGTCCGACCGCGGCCGATGGTGCAGATGCCTTTCGTGCCGATGATGTAGTCGGCGTTTTCCGTGTAGCAACCTGATTGCGACCGGCAGCCCAGGAAACCGCGAATCCCGCTGGCGTATTCGTAAACGACAAAGCCGTTGTCAAACGTGTTGTGGTCCTCGACGGGAAACATGCGGCTTCCCAGCGCCACGGCCTTGATCGGCATCTCGTCGTCCAGCCACCACGACATCTTGTCCACGCTGTGGCCGCCGGAAAGTAGGATTGTCACGTCTCCGGACAGCCAGAGGTGACCATACCAGTCGCGGATTTGCCATTCCAAATCAGTCATCTGTGGCGTGCGTTTGCCGTGGTACTTGTGGTTCAGACTGCCCCGGTAATAGGTCGCGTAGAGCGCACGGATATCACCGATCGCGCCGGCGCGGATCTGTTCGGACACGGCCCGCAGCGCGGGATGGTACCGCCAACAGAAACCGGAGACGATGGCCAGATTCTTCTTTCGGGCCACCTCGGCCGATTCCAGCACGCTGCGCACTCCTGGCGCGTCGATGGCGGTGGTGATCTCGACGAACGTGTGCCGACCTGCTTGCACTGCGGCCTTGAGGTGCTGCGGGCGAAATGCGGGGGGCGTGGTGAGCAACACCACGTCGACATTGCTGTCGATCACTTTTTGGAAAGCGTCAAAGCCCACGAAGCTGCGGTCCGGGGAGACCTTCACCTTTGCCGGCAGCTCTTTTTGCAGCAGTGCCAAGCTCCTCTGCAACCGGTCGTCGAACACGTCCGCCATCGCGACCAGCTCGACGTTGTCATCGGCCCGTAATGCCTGCACCGCCGCGCCGGTCCCGCGTCCGCCACAACCGATCAGGCCGATGCGGAGCATTTCGCTGTTGTCGGCAGCAGAAGTGACCGCCGGAAAGCCAACCTGAGCAGCCAGCGTCCCGCCGACAGCCGCCGTGGCGGACGAATGCAGAAACGCTCGGCGCGAGGATTTCGAATCGTCAGTTTGGTTCATGGCATTACTCCTTCGAGTCGGGTTTGCGTGATTGATCGAGTTTGTCATTCATCTCGGCGATGAAGGCCTCGTACAGTTTCAACGGTTGGGATAGGTCCTCATCGAGTTCAGTGACGGCCAGACGGACCTTCACCGTTCGCTCATAGTGCGGCAACACGTCGTCGCCGAACAGCGAAAGGTCGAAAGCGCTATAGGTGGTCAATCGGTCGGCCTCGTCCTCGGCGTGGTAGCGCGAGCTGATGGCGTAACAGTCACGGGGGTGCGCCATCAGCACGACCGCCAGTTGATCGTCGGGATCGGTCAGGAAGGCCAGGCAATGTGAATAGTGCCGCACGGGACACATCTGGACCGTGGGCGTGCCTCGTTCGTTGCGTTCCCATCGCCCATCGACGCAGCGTCGGGCGGCGTGAGCGTCTCGCGGAAACACCAGCACCGTGCCGCGAAACACGTCGTTGACCGTGGGCAACACCAAGTCGCGCTTTCGTCTGCCGCGCGACCACAGATAGACGTGAGGCCGCAACACCTTGTCGAAATAGCTGGACATGAACAGTTCGTAACCGCGATACGCCCCCTGCGATCGGACTGTCACCGTCACATCAACGGCGTTCGGCCGCGACACCTCGTAGCGCGCCGTGATCTGGGCCTTGTGCGACTCGGTCGCGGCCCACTTCGCCTCAACCCAATCCGTAGCGACGGCTGTCGTGCGCTCCATGTGCCGCGGCTGATCCATGGCCTGGTTGACCGACATCAGTTTGAAAAGGTTCAGCGCGGAGTACCTGGAATCGATCACTTGCGTTCCGGTCCGCTTGTCAACCAGCCGCGTGACCCCGTGGTATGCTCCGTCCAGCCGAATCGTTCCCTGGATCAGGTTGGTCTCGAAGTCGAAGCTGTTCTTGGAGCGACCCGATGTGAACGGCGTTTTAGGACGGTCGCCCGCGGCGGGCGACCCCGGCGCACGATCGGGTTCCGCCGGATCAGCGAAGGCAAGCGGCGTGGCCGCCACGAACAAGACTGCGGTCACAACCAGCGACCGCGAAAAACGGCCGCGTTTGGTGACGGGGTGCAACTTCATGTGTTCTCTCCTGACCCGCTTAGCGTTTCGATTTTTCCTTCTGGCCTGGTTGCCTGGACCATACCTGGCTTTCTTGCCATCGGCAGTTTGGTGGCTGGACACTTCTCGCAAACAGGCGACACCTTAAGCCTGTTCAGGTTTTCCACGTTGGCGCTTGATTCCGGACGCCCTCAATTCAAACCACTCATTGGTGTTTGAGTGATTTGAATGACGTTGCTGGATCCCAAATCACCACGCCCATGTGGTAACGATCGTGGCCTTCGATTTTGCGGGCGTAGTAGGCCGTGAGGACTTGGCCGTCGGCCAGTTGAACGCTGCTGGGATAGCCGCCGTCTCCTTCGAAATCCACGACGCGTGCCGCTCCACTCCATGTGTTCCCCTCATCCTTGCTGAAACGCGCGTCTACGCCTTTGTCGTTCGGCGTCCGGTTGCCGTATGAAAGAAGAACTCTCCCATCTCGCAGCCGCAGCAGATGCCCCGGATGCTGGGCCGGTCCGGTCAGACGCGCGCGATATTGCCACGTGTTGGCGTCGTCGGTCGAAACGTGAAGGTGCAAGCCGTTCTCTCGAATTGCGGCCAGCCAACGGCCGTCGCCAAGGTGCAACAGGGCCGTCTCGTTGCGGTACGCCTTCTTGTCCAGAGCAGCCGGTTTGCCCCAAGTCTTCCCGTCGTCTCGACTGCGATACACCCATACTCGGTCGTCCCGTCGATTGACGACTTCGTAGATGGCCACACGCAGCGTCCCATCGTCTGCTTCGACGATATCGCCGAAAGGAATACAGTCACCGCCGCGCGAGCCTTTGGCCGGGAACGCTTGCTTGTCGACCGACCACGTCCGCCCACCATCGGAAGAGCGGCAGACCCAAGGGGCGAGAATGCCCGCGCGAAACGGTGCGTCCGATTTACCCGCTGGGTATTTGTTCGACCATCCGGATGCGATCACGATCAGTCCACCACTCTTCGCCCGTCCGGCGGCAACGTTCATTCGATTCTCATCGGGCTCGTGTGGGGCCGGCGTGCCGCGTTTCTGCCAGCTCTGCCCACCATCCTTGCTCGCCCAACAGTCCACGTCGCCCGCCATCTGACCGTGACTGGGCTTGTTGAAAATGATCGCTATGACCGTCCCATCGTTCAACACCGTCAGGTTGGGCCAGGCGCAGACGTTGTCGACCGCTACGATCGGCTTTGGCCTTTCGCCCTGTTTCGTTTTCACACGGTCCGTGCCGGCGGACGCGGTTGCCACAAGCAGACTCAGCGATACGAGCATGCCGACAGTGAGATAACCGATTCGCGGTTCAGTTTGGCGACTCATGGTAGAGACCCTCCATTTGCAATTCTTTAACGAAACGGCCACCACGGTTTCTAGTCATTCACGCAAATCGACCTTTTGCGGCTGGCCGTTCTTGACCGACTTCCAAGCAGCGTCCAGCGCAGCAATGGTCTTCGAACCTTCGCGGGCATCCTCGCACGGGCCGTTGTTGTTGACAATGCAATCTTCGAAATGGGCCATGTAGCGACGCACTGCCTGCCCTTGGCCGTAGGCGCCTTCCATGTCCGCCGGGTAGTCGATCACAGCGGGCTGGTTGCCGTCGAGCTTGTCGAAGACGATGCGGACCTGACTTGGCTGAAAGTCTTCGAACGTTGCCGTTGCCGTGGCCTTGGTTCCGTAGATTGTAAGACCCATCATCGGCCCAGGCGGCTGCACCATGCCGTACGCGCCCAGCACGCGCGCCATCACGCCGTTCTTGAACTTCAGGTTGAGTAGGAAATTGTCCTCAATCGGATAGTCCGACAACCCGCCCCGGTTCGCATAGCAATGCACCTCGTCCACTTCACCGAGGAAC
The DNA here is from genome assembly GCA_964343305.1 of uncultured Pirellulaceae bacterium. Lineage (GTDB taxonomy): Bacteria > Planctomycetota > Planctomycetia > Pirellulales > Pirellulaceae > CAYFJO01. The sequence continues at coordinate 6,598 of CAYFJO010000527.1, forward strand.
CAGACAAGCGAATCGACCGGATGGCACGCGCCGCCATACATAAAATCCTGCGGCACTTCCAGCCGCCACGGGGTCAAACCGAAGTAATCCTTGATCTCGTGCGTGTAGTGAGCCTCGGCAAAAATGATGTCGCCCAACTCGCCATCGTCGTAGAAACGTTTCACTGCCAGGAACGAAGTGTACCAGCGGCAGGTTTCCCCCACCAGAAACTTCAGGCCACGCGCTTCGGCTTCACGGGTGACCTCGACCGCTTCGCTCAACTTGTTGACCATCGGCTTGGTGACCAACACGTGTTTGCCCTCGCGCAGCGCGGCCAGGCAATGCTCCCCGTGCAGGTGATCGGGCGAGAACACCGCGATCACACTGATGTCGTTCCGCTGGACGAGTTCCTTGAAATCCGTCGTGACGAATGCAATGTCGTGTTGCTTTGCGACACGTTCAACTTTCGAAGCCGTCGTCGCACAAAGGCCGCGGACTTCGAACCTCGTAGACG
>CAYFJO010000528.1:0-7086 GCA_964343305.1 uncultured Pirellulaceae bacterium
CGTGGCGGCTCGTCTCGGCGGCGGTGTGGCAGAAGCGGCAATTGATACCGAGTTCGCCCGCGTGCAGGCGATGCGAGTAATCGATTGGCTGCTTCGGCGAATAGCCCGTTTCATGGTCCGGCAGCCGCCAGCTTGACATGCCGGAGACCAGGGTGATCAGGCCAAAAAACAGACCGATCAGCAGGACAATGGTGATGATTTTTTGTTGCATAGGTTTTGGTTTCTGTGGGACGGAATGAAATTCCGTCCTACGTTCTCTAACATTCAATCTCCGCGTTCTTGCGCGCGTAGTACCACCAGTTCAGCGCCAAGCAAGTGACGTAATACACAGCGAAACCGTACAGTGCGTACTGTGGCGTGCCGGCTTTGATTTGCGTTGCGAAAATCTTCGGAATCAAAAACGCGCCGTATGCAGCAACGGCCGAAGTCCAGCCAAGCACGGGCCCGGCCTGTTTCTTGTCAAAGATGATGGCGATCATCCGAAACGTGGAGCCGTTGCCAATGCCCGTCGTCGCAAACAGCAAGATGAACAGTAGCAGGAACGGCCAGAAGTAGACCTCGGGCGTCGGCGAGACATTAGCCAGGCCCACCACATACCCACAGCCAAGAGCCGAACCGATCATGACAATTGTGTCCCAGTGCGTCACACGCGCGCCGCCGAACTTGTCGGACAGCCAGCCGCCGAGCGGCCGAATCGCGGCACCCATCGCGGCGCCCAGGAATGCATATTGCAAAACGTCCGGTGCGTTGTCGTTTTGGATTGCCTCTTCCAGTGCCACGCCGTCGGCATTGACGCGGATGTAACCAAATACGTCTTTGAGCAACTTCGGAAACGCGTTTGCGTAGCCGATGAACGAACCGAACGTCATCACATACAAATACGTCATGATCCAATTGTGTTTGTTTTGAAAAATCGCGAACTGGTCGACCAGGTTCTCTTTTGTTTCGCGCGGCGTGCAGAATCGCATCAGCACAAGCGTGACCACGATCGCGACGACCAGGATGACAAAGATCTTGATCAGTTCAGGAAACGCACCCCAGTCCATGATCAGCAGCGCGATACCCACCGCGCCACCGATGAACGCCAGCATCTCCAGCCAAATAAACTTGCCGACGGCCACCGGCGTCGAGCCGCACCTGTGCATCGGCAGGTTGTTCATCCATAGCCACGCCAGGATGGCAAAGAAGCCGAGCACCGGCACCCAGACGAAACCCGCGTTCTGAATCCAGATCGGTACCAGGTCGCCCCCACGGCTGATCATGTGCGAGCCGCCGCCGAAGATGCCAATCGTGATGATCCACGGGATGGTCAGTTGCATTACGGCAACGCCCAGGTTTCCGAGCCCAGCGTTGAGGCCCAGCGAAAGGCCTTGCACTCGTTTGGGAAAAAAGAAACTGATGTTCGACATGCTCGATGCGAACGCGCCGCCGCCAACCCCCGACAAGGCCGCGAGCACGACGTAAGTCATGAAGTTGTCTTTCGATGGATCAAGCAAGGCGAATCCGGTGCCCAGCGCGGGTAGGATCAGCAGCATGGTCGTCATCGCTTTGACGTTGCGGCCGCCGCAGATCGCGATCATAAACGAGTTAGGAATTCGCGTGGTTGCTCCCATCAGACCGGCGACAGCGGGCAACGTGTAAAGCAACGCCTTGTAATCGTTGCCGGTCAGCGGCTCGCCGCCGTTGCCGAACGAGAAGTTGAACATCTCGGGATTCTGGTCGTGGATCGACTGCATCAACCCGACGATCACGCCCCAATAGATCCACACCGCAAACGCCAGCAACAGATTGGGGATCGAGATCCACAAGTTGCGATTGGCGATCGCCTTGCCGGTCGAATCCCAAAAGCCTTCGTCTTCAACGTCCCATTTTTCAGGTGTCGCTGCCATGAGGTTCCTTTTTCTGTAGGACGGATTTCCCATCCGTCCGCGTCGGAATAGAATTCCGACCTACATTTACTCGATCCGCCGGTGAATCTCCGGCGCTTCCTTTTTCATCATTTGTTGAATCACCAGATGCATCCAAACCAGGCACACCAGCACAAGCACGGCGAAGAACATCCAGCACGATGTCCACAGGCCGGTGGCATTCAACAGGTATCCGAAGATCACCGGACAAATGAATCCGCCCAGTCCACCTAGCACGCCAACGATTCCGCCAACGACACCGACGTCTGTTGGAAAATAGTCCGGGATGTGCTTATACACGGCCGCTTTACCGATGCCCATCACCGCGCCGATGATCAGACTTAACACGGTGAAGACCCAAATGTTCGCTTGGAAAAATATCTGTGTTACACCGCGGGCGAGCAGCTCCTTCTTAGCAACCGACTGGCCTTCCTCAACGGCCGCTTCTTGCCACGACATTGATCGCGGCAGAATCAAGACACCCTTAGAACGATCTTCCTCTGATACCAGTTCACCTTCTCTGCGTTTCAGTTTGTACGGAGTTTTCTTGCCGCCTTTCGATTCGACGACAATTTTGTCTTCGGTCACCGACAGGACAGTGCCAGCCGATTTCGACATCACGCCACTTCCTGGTGCATGGATGTCCATCTGCGGCACGATTAGCAATAGGCAACAGATCAGCGAAGAACCCAGCACCCAATACATCACCGAGCGAGCGCCAAAGACGTCGGACATCCAACCGCCCAGCGCACGAATCACACCGGACGGAAGACTGTTGCACGAGGCCAACAGACCGGCCAGCACAACCGTCGTGCCGTAGGCGTTGACATAGTAGGGCACCAACCATTGGGCCAGGGCCACGAAACCGCCGAACACGAAGAAATAGTACAAACCAAATCGCCACACTCGCAGGCTCTTTAGTGGTTGAAGTCTTTCGACGAGAGTCTTGGTCGCGCTGCCCGGTGGCAAACGTTTCGTCGTCGTCAACAGAAACACGATGCCGGTGACAACCAACGCCGCCGCGTAAAACTTTGGCAGGTGTCGCCAGCCTTCGATGTTCTCGCCGTTGTTGGTTAGCCAATTCAGCAGCGTCGGTGCACCAAACGTTGTCAGTGCGGCGCCGGCGTTGCCCGCTCCAAAGATTCCAAGTGCTGTTCCTTGCTGGCTCTTGGGAAACCAAACGGACGTGTAGGCAATCCCCACTGCGAAACTAGTTCCACAGAACCCGAAACCCAGTCCAGCCGCGAAGAACTGCCAGTAGGTGTCGCAGAAGCTGACGGCGTACATGGGAAAGGCGCAGACGATCAACAGCCAACCGTAAACAATTCGCCCGCCCCATTTGTCGGTCGCCACGCCGAGCGGCAAGCGGAAGATCGCCCCGGTCAAGACCGGGATGCCGATCAGCCAACCCATCTCCTTCGGGCCCCAATCGTGGACGCCGTTGTCGACGAGGAACGTGATCAACACACCGTTCATCATCCACGCTGCAAAGCAAATCGTGAATGCAAACGTGTTCATCCCCAAGATCCACCACGCCTGGCTTTTTTCTTCCGGTGACAGATCTTCGTTCATTGTGTCGGACATGATTTTGTTTCGCTTTCCCGTAGGACGGTTTTTCAAACCGTCCAGTGTGCGACGGATTGGAAATCCGTCCTACAAAAAATCAATCAATCATTTCCGTCCGTACCAACGGACAACTTGCGGCTTGCGCCAAAGATAGGGATTCGGAATTACCAACAGGTGAACAAGGCGTGTAAAGGGGAAAAATCCAATCGTGAGAAATGCCAGCACAATGTGGAACTTGACCAAATGCGGCATGGCCGTGACGTAGGTGATGTCCGGGTTCAGCGCGAAGATCGACCACAAGTATGGCGACAGATTCGACGCGAACCAGGAGGATCCCCACGGGTAAAACATCGCCATGCTGATACCGCTGACCGTCTGCACCAGCAGGATTCCAAACAGCACCCAGTCGGTGATCGTGGTGACTCGGCGAACCTTCAAAAAGGTTGCCCGCCGCACGATGAGGCCCACTAAACCGATGAGCGTCAACAACCCAAAGACCAGCGCCGAGATTTCCAGGACATAAAGCCGCAACGGATGGCTGTTCCACGCCAAAACGCCGCGCGGAATCAGAAACGCAATTAGGTGTCCAGCAGTAATCGCGAGGATGCCGTAATGAAACGGTACGGTCGCCCAGAAATGGCTTTTGTTTTCGAGGAATTGGCTCGACAGGCTGGAATACGAATACGATTGCGCGCGGTATCGATAGACCGTCATCAAGAAGAAAGTGAACAGGCAGATGTACGGGAGCACGACAAACAGAAACTGGTTACTCATGATTTCCTCCCTGGCAAGCGCGCGGCGTTGGTATATCCGCACCGCTGTCGCCTCGAGTCTCAAGCTCTACTAACTCGACCGGTTCACAACCACCGCACGGCATTGGAAAATCTCGCAGTGGGTCGCCTTGTGGCGGCGCGAGCGAGACGGGCGCTCCGGTTTCGTCATGGCCGGATGATTCCGCGCGGCCAAATTCGTGTTCCAGCACGAGCACCAGACAGCGCAGAACGTGCCGATACGGGCTTTCCGCGCCGTCCAGCGCCGCGTGCATCTTGTCGACGGCGGCTTGCACGCAGGCATGCACGAAGCGCTGGGCGTCTTGATGCGGCATGACCGCAATCAGCGCAAGAACATGAGCGATGTGGTCCGGCAGTTCGGCCGACTCCTCCAGGCCCCGGTCACGCATCTCCGCGCGGAGCCGCACCAGCAATAGGCCCCGCGTGTATTCTTCGCCGAACAAGTGCCAGCCGATTTCCAACGCGCAGGCCGGGTTAATGTCGAACGTGCGGGCATAGATTTCTTCCAGCTCATCCGTTTCGCGCGGTTCAACGAACGCGCCGAACTCGGCCATGCACTTCGCGGCTTCCGGCAACTCCGATTGCAGGATGACGTACAGCAACTCGGCCGCTTCGACGTAGGTCTCGGTCGGGTAGCTGAGCAGCCGGGCAAGCGCTTCAAGCGTTTGACTGCGGTGCGACATTACAGGCCCCTCCTCGGTCCGCCGACAAAACCAAAGCCAATGTCCCTACGGTGTTCATGCGGGTCCTTGATCATCTCGATCGCCTGCTCGCGATACATCGGCGGGATCACGAACCGGTCATCAAAGGTGCATAGCGCCGTAAGCCGGTAGATTTCGTCAGCTTCTTCTGCCGAGCAGTCAGCCTCGCGCAACATCCGGTCAACCGTTTCTCGATCAACGTCGCCCACCGTCTCGGCGCGGCGGTGCCAGCGGACCGCCATCTGCTTGGCCAGCGCATATCGCACGACGCCCTCGTGGCCGGCCCCCAGCAGGTTGGCCAGAAACTTCATCGGCACGCGGGCGTTGTCGATGTCGTGAAACAGATTGTCCGTTGCATGATGGATCGTGTCCTCTTCGCGACTGGCCAACACGGGCGACATCGGCGGTACGTAGAAAAGCATTGGCAGCGTACGGTACTCGATGTGCGGCGGCAGCGCGATTTTCCATTTCATCACGAACTGGTACACGGGTGATCGCTGCGCCGCGTCGATCACGCCCTCCGGGATGCCGTTGCGCTCAGCCTCGGCGATGACCTTTGGATCGAACGGGTCAAGGATCATGTCGCGGTGGCCTTCGACCAACTCGTCGTCCGGCAGCTTGGCGACCTCTTCCAGTCGCTCGGCGTCGTACAGCAACACGCCCAAATAGCGAATCCGCCCGACGCAAGAATGAAAGCAGGCCGGCGCCTGTCCCGTTTCCAACCGCGGAAAACAGAGAATGCATTTTTCCGATTTGCCCCAGAACCAATTGAAATACGTCTTCTTGTAGGGGCATGCCGCCACGCACGATCGCCAGGCTCGGCACTTCTTCTGGTCAATCAGCACGATGCCGTCTTCGCCGCGCTTGTACAACGCGCCGGACGGACACGCCGCCACGCAACATGGATTCAAGCAGTGATTGCAAATCCGCGGCAGATAAAAGAACACCAATCGCTCGACGCTGCTAAGCTGCATCCGCTGCTGCTCGGTCAGGCCTTCCAGATTCGGATCGTTTTCCGCATAAATCGGCGACCCGCCCAGATCGTCGTCCCAGTTTGGGCCGGACTGCACATCGATCACCTCGCCGGTGATTTTCGAAATTGGCATCGCCGTCGGCTGATCGGCACCTTCCGGGGCGTTGAACAGGTTCTGATAGTCGTACGTCCACGGCTCGTAATAGTCGTCCATACTGGGCATGTGCGGGTTGTGAAAAATGTTGGGCACAACCTTCGCCTTGCCCGTCGATTTGATTTCGAGCTTGCCGTTGCCGTTGGTTTCCCAACCGCCCTTGTACTTTTCCTGATCCTCCCACTTGGTCGGATACCCCGTGCCCGGTTTGGTTTCGACGTTGTTCCACCACATGTACCCTGTGCCTTTGCGGTCGGTCCACACGTTCTTGCAAGCGATGCTACACGTGTGACAGCCGATGCACTTGTCCAGGTGGAAAACCATGGAAACTTGTGATCGAACATTCATGTTTGGTTCCAGTCGTTCAATTGCTCGCGGTTGGCAAAACTCGAAACTCGAAACAAATTCAAAATCGAAATTTCAAATGTCAAAAACGAGGAAATGCTTGAAGGATTCGAGCTGCGGTTTTAGATTTCGTATTTGGATATTTGAATTTGTTTCGTATTTCGTATTTCGAGTTTCGAGTTTCGAGTTTCTCTCAAAACACTGGAACGCCGGGCAACTTACGTACTATGATGTGCGTGTCTCGGTTACAACCGATCGGTCCCCAATAATTAAAGTGGTAGGTAAACTGTCCGTACCCGCCGATCATGAAATTCGGTTTCAGCCGCGTGCGCGTCAGGCTGTTGTGGCCGCCCGCGCGGCGGTTCTTTCTCATGGGAGACTTGGGCACGCTATAAGTTCGTTCCGGCGAGTGATACAAAAGGCAGATCCCCGGCGGGATTCGCGCGCTGACGGCGGCACGAGTGACGACGACGCCGTGGTCGTTGTAAACTTCCACCCAATCGTTGTCTACGACGCCGATCTCGTTAGCGTCCTTGTCGCTGATCCAAAGTGGGTCGACACCGCGCGATAGTGTTGTCATGCGCTCGGTGTCGCCGTAGGTCGAGTGGATGTGCCACTTGCCGTGCGGCGTCAGGTAGTTGAGCATCAG
>CAYFJO010000529.1:0-7079 GCA_964343305.1 uncultured Pirellulaceae bacterium
CGACGTAGAACGACCCGTCCGGAGCAAGCGGCGTTGTGCCCAGCACCCTGGCGAACGTGCCTCCGTGGTTCTTCCAGACCGGCCAGGCGTTAGTGTGAGTGCTGTGCCTGCCCACCACCGGAACTCCCTCGATCAATCGCACCAGGCGACCTCGCTGCTGGACCTCTTTCTCCTGGGTTGCGAAGACCGATGAGCAAACAAACCGACCACTGTATGCCTGGGACTGAGTCTTGGTCGGCAAGATTGGTGGCCGGCGGCGAGCAAGGATCGGACGCGGCTCGAAGTCCGCCGTAGCCGGGTCGTTGTAGAGCAGTTCCAGCTTCTTGGTTGTCGGGTCGAGCATGTACACGCCCAAGTCGACCTCCTTGCGGTCGTGTGCTTTCAGGGTCGACGCACACAACACGTGGCCGTCGGGAAGGGCGAAAGGAGTCGTGAACGCTCTCAGCTTGTTGTCCGGCGTGACGATCGTTTCGGAGTCGCGGCGCAAACCGATCAGCGCTAGGCCTCCCGGGGTCGCCACGATGATGTTTCGTCCGTCGGGCATTGGCTGCGGTTGGCTGATTCGCAACACGCGGTGCGTAAGTGGCGCATTGCCGGCTTCGCCCGGTCCCCGAGGACCTTCTCTGTACTGTCTTTGCCAAAACGCCCGCCGCTCCGGTCCGTAAAGCACCACGTCTTGCGTTCCATCGGGCCGGGCGGCATGCACGGTCAGTTCGGTCTTGTTCCGCGAGTAGAAAACTTCCAGCCGGCTAAAGACGATTCGTCCGTCGTGCAACATGGTCGGTTCGTTGTCGCGGCCAATGTTCGTGGCGATCGGGTGCCTGTCGCCGCCATCGGGATTCATCACCCACAGAGCAGTACACGGATAGCCGTGATACTCGTCCCGATTGCCGTTGCGGCTGGTGGCAAACACGATTCTCCCATCAGGCAGATACGCCGGGCCGACATCGTGATACGGCCCGTCGGTCAGTTGCTCCAGGCCTGAACCGTCGACATTGATTCGATAGATGTGCCACCACGGATCGTCCTGACCACGATGAGTGAAGATGACATGCGAAGCGTCCCACGACAGTTCCGGCTCGCCGACGTAGCCGTCTGGGAAAGTCGTCAGCGGCGTCACCTCACCGTCCGGTCGTGGCGGCCGCAAGACGTACAGGTTTCGTCCCGGTCGGTAAACCGGCCCGGAATCGGTGACCACGTACGTCTGTCGCCAGCGGTCAGCCTGCTCGACGGTACCGATGGTGTTGGGGATGTTGTTGCTGCCTTTGATGAAAACGATGGCGGAGAGCGAAGAGCCAGACGAGAGCGGAGAGTCAAGGGTCGAGAGTTGAGAGCCAGACACTGAGGTCTTGTCACGGTTTTCCGTGCGGTTCGGGAGACCCGCGCCGACCTGCGTCTGCTCTCCAGGCTCTTTTCTGGACTCTCGACTCTCCGCTCTCGACTCTCCACGAACCTGAAACGCGTCGCGTGCCACGTGTCGTACGCTGTGGAAGGAATGGTCCAAGGCGGCCTTCCGCAGTGCGACCAGTCCCTTTTCGCTGCCCAGATCGGCCAACGCCTCTGCCGCTGCATGGCGTACTTCCAGCACAGAACGTTCGTCGTTGAGAATGTGGGCGATTTGATTCGTCTGCTCGTGTGCCTCCAGCAATCCCAGCGCGCGGATCAATGCTTCACGCCAGCGCGGGGCCGGGTCGTCGTATTCAGCGTTCTTGAAAGTCCCGTTGTAGCCATAGTCCGCTTCCGCTTTGGCCTCGGACAGCGCGGTTGCGATCGGTTCGATTGCCCGTCGATCGCCCAGCCAGGCCAGAGTCTTGGCCGCGTTGATCCGCACCCAGCCCTCCTTGTGCTCCAACAGTGCGACCAACCGCGGCAGGTCGCGCTGCTCGGTACAAACAGCAGGCAGCCAGCTCGACATGCGGTACGCCTCGAACACGGGCCACCGCGGATCGTCGGTCGGTTTGGGCATCCTGCGAGGCTGGCCCAGCCGTTCGAAAGCGTGCTCGCACGCCGCCTGCCTGAGGCCGGACATCTCCATCAAGTGTCGTGTCAAAAGATGGCCCACCTCCGGCTCGTACAGCATGAAAGTGTCGTGATCACCCGGCAGGTTGGCCATCACCAGTGGAGCGATCTGTCGCAGTGCGGCACGGTCCCGAGCGTCGTCCAGCGGTAGGCGACAAAGAGCGAAGGCGAAGGCGTAAGGCGTTTGCAGCATCCGGTCTTCGCTGGGAAACCCCATCTTGTCATCCCGGGGAAGATGCGGCGGATCCTTGCCGTCCAATCTCTTTGCATAACGTGGATAGGCGGCCATTAACAGGGGAACGGCGCGATGATCTGAATAGTCACCCAAGGCATCTGCGGCGTAGCGAGCCCACATGGGGTTGTCGAGCAATCCAGTAAGAGCCTCGAAGCCATCCTCGTGGCGTAATCGGCCCAGTGCACGAATCGCGGCACGGATCATTGGTCTATAGGTCGGTGCCGTTGGCGGGTCCGTACCGAGACACTCGAGCACGGCTGCCGTTGCACCTGTGCCGCCCAACGTCCCCAACGCTCGAAGGCCGCGTTCAAAACGCCAGACAACGGATGCGTTCGCAAGATCACCGGAGCCGCTCTCGCCATTAACCTGGATCTCGAAAAACGTCGTGGGATAGATTGGCCGTTTCGATCCGAAACTCGTGACACGGATGTAGCGAGCCTGACGCGGCGAGAAGTTGATCGTCAGCGTGACTTGCGTGTCGCCCCGCTTTCGCTCGATCACGTCAAACGTCTTGTTGTCCAGGCTGGTGGTCAACTCGTACTCGGTCATCACAAATTGCGGGCCGTACTGGTGAATTACCACTTGGGCGACTTTCTCGGTACGACCCAGGTCGACCGTGCACCACTGCGGAAACGGTACATTCTTGGTCTGCCAATACGCAGGGCCTAGCTGGCCATCGGTCAGCACAGCGGGCGGACCTTTATACGTGGACGACGTCTTCACAGACCAAATCCCGGCCCATGGTTTCACCGCCTTCACAAGTTCGAGGACTTCTGCCGGTGGCTCGTCCTCCGGCACGGCAGCCCACCAGTCAAGCCACACTTTGGCCTGATCGGCGCGACGCCCGGGCGTCGCCATGGAATCGAAAGGAAACTCCATTCCGGTCAGGTTTGTTAGCGAGACGTGTGCGGCCTGGCGCGTGACCCAATCTTCGTCGCCCAACGCCTCGAGCAATGGTGAGACCGCGCTGCGGTTACCGCACCAGGCTAACGCCATGGTGGCCTCACGGCGAACAATCGGCGACCGGTCCCGCAGGTGAGCAATCAAACCCTCTTGGGCTCCGGTTGCCCGCAGGAATCCCAACGCCTCCGCCGCGCCTGCGCGCTGCTGCGCGGACTCTGATCGCAGCTTCTCCACCTGCTCAGCGACTTGAATGGCGTAAGGAGTGCGAGGCGGCTCATCACCAACAAGCGGTCTTGCCACAACCAGCCAGAGGAGTAACGCGCCAGAGAGAAACTTCATGGGAATCCTCGTGTCTCGTTCGAGCTGATGTACTGGCGTTGACATCGCCGACCTGGTTGGACGCACGAGTCATGATGATGGGGACGCGAGTTGGCACTGGCCGGCGATCGCATCGGCTCCCGGCACGCCGACAGGCGGTGAATCCAACGTTTGTTTGCGAGCATCACGGATGATTGTCAACAGTGTGTTGTTTTCCTCACGTTTCGATCGAACAGTCGCCAAAGGGCTGATCACCACATTGAGCGCCCCACAGTTTCCCTGTGGTCATCTGATCGTGAGTCTGTCTGAGTTGCTCTAACGACGCGTTGCGAAATTCCTCCTTGACGCGCACGGCCCGACGGCTGATTTCTTCACAATACCCGCAAGCCGCGCAGTCGAGCGAGGCACAATCGCGCTTTTTGAAGCCGTGGATAAAGTCTGCTGGTAACTGAGCGTTGTCGATCTCGACCGGCAGTTCATCAACGGGGAACAACATCCCCTGGCTGCGGGCCATCTTGAACAATGGAATCAGTTTGAACGGGTTGATTTGAAAGGGCTTCAGGAAATTCCTGATTGTCCAAAAACGCGTCTTCTTTACCGGTTTCTTAAATCCATAGGAAAGGAGAAGTTCGGCCAAATTGCCGTCGAAACGCCGCTCGGTGTAGGCCTTGACCCGTTTCAGAAGTTCGTCCGACGGCATCCCCCGCTCGATCAGTTTGAAGGTCGTGTAGCCCATTTCCTCATAGACGGGAAGGTCTTCCGGCCGGATCCATCCCGCCTTGATGAAATTGGAAGTGTCCTCAAGCCGAAGCTGCGAACAGCGAAAGAAACAGTAGTCGATGTAGAGCGTGCGAGAACCGTCCGAGGCGTGGGCGTATCCGTTCTGGTGATAGTTTTGCATCGCGCAGTTCGGCAAGCAACTGTGATTGGCAATCAGTTGCAAATCGCATTGGACGGCTTCACGAATGGCCTCGAGCCTGGGGAAATCCCGGTTGATGGAAAAGCTCTCCAGGTTAATGGCGTCGGCTCCCAACTCTTCCCAAAACTTCGCGCGGCGCGGCGTGTCGACCTGGGCATAGATCCCCACCTTGATTTTGAAATCCGGAAACCGCGACTTGATGGCTTCCAGCAGGTACGGCGTCGAAACGGTCAGGTGCCGAATGCCCATGTTGCCGAGCCGTTCGAGCATCCGCGTCAGGCGTCTCTGCCATCGGCGCGTCCATTCCCGATTGCCTTGGCATGAACTGTTGAGCAAATAGTTAAAGGCGATTCCGTGCTTGTGAAGCAAAGCGACGTAGTCTTCGATGTCGCGGTTGCTGACGGGTGTTCCCATGTAACTGGGACGCCCACCGCCCACGAAGTCGCCCGGCAGTTTTCCATACACTTCACTGACCGGATACTGGGCCAGTTTCGGCACAAGCTCGAGGTCGTAGTTCGCGGCCAGCGTCAGTTTCATGACTCGATTTCCTTGCTTGGATGCTCGACAGGGCGGGGGCCATTGAACGATGCGCTTTGCAATCGCGAATGGCACGCGAGCGGCAAACTTGCACCACGACGTGGCTGTTCCCATGCGTTATATCATATAAACTAGATCTCTTCTAGAATGTTTTGAATTAAGATCCAGAACGCTGCCACTACCAAGTCATTAAACAACCAAGCATTGAGAACCGTGAAATGAGTTCCTATGAACGAGTGATCGCAGCACTTGAGAGAAAGCAACCGGATCGCGTGCCGCTGGTCGAGTGGGTCGTGGATGAAGGCGTCATGGATGCTTTGCTGCCTGGCTGCGACTACTTTGCCTTCAACGACTGGCTCGGACTGGACAACGCCGGCATGAACCGCAGTTCGTGGCAACGCGACAATGTTGAGTATGTTGACAAAGAGAAGGGACTTTTTCGCGACCACTGGGGTGTCATTCGCGCTTTTGGGCCAGAGAGCAGCCCATATCCAGTCGAAGGCCCAATCAAGACGGCCGAAGACATCAAGAGATATGAGCCGCCGGACCCCGAAGCAGAAGGTGTGCTGGGTCAATTGCCCGAAGTGGTGGCTCGTTACAAAGGCAAGAAAGCGATTACCGCGATTTGCCGTGACGCGTTGTTCAACCCCAGCCACTTGCGCGGACCGGAAAACTACCTAATGGACTTGATCGACCATCCCAAGCTTGTCCATGAACTGATCGACAAGACTCAGAGTTACGACCTGCGCGTGACCGAGCGAATGGTGAAGGCGGGCCTCGATGTGGTTGTGTTCGGCGACGACTACGCCGACAAGAACGCGCCCATGATGTCGCCGAAACATTTCAGAGAGTTTGTCTTCCCCGGCCTCAAGCGAGCCGTAGACAACGCCCACCAGGCCGGCGCCTATGTGGTCAAACACACCGACGGCAATATCATGCCCATTCTCGACATGATCATCGAGAGCGGAATTGACGCCATCAATCCGTTGGAACCGGTGGCGGGAATGGACATCGCACGGATCAAACACGAGTACGGCGACCGTGTTGCCATCATTGGCAACATCGACTGCGGCGAGTTGCTCTGCAACGCCCCGGCAGAAGAAGTCCGCCGTGTCACGCGCGACACGATCAACGTCGCCGCGCCTGGCGGCGGCTACTGCCTTTCCAGCTCGAACAGTATCCACTCATCCGTGAAGCCGGAGAATTACTACGCCATGGTGGAAACCCTTCGGCAGTATGGCCAATATCCGTTGACGACACAGGGCGAGAATTGAAACCCCAAGGACACAGTACCAAAACCCACTACTATTCCATCGAACCCAACACTCGTATTAACGGAGTTTTCTCATGACGATGCCCCTGCCATCGAAACCGGCCAACACCGTCGTCTTGGCGACCGTGCTGTCGCTCTTCACCGGACTTTCCGTCGATTGTCCGGCCGACGAAGCTTCCGACCAGAAGGCCCGCATCCTTCACGACTGGTTAACGCAAGATTGCGGATCGGCCGCAACGAAATGTTTCTCTGCCACCGATGGCTGCGACCTCGAACGCCAAGCGGTGGAAACCGTTTTGCAGGAAACCCCCAACACCCAAATTCAGGCCGAGCTGACCAAACTTGCGGCCGAAAAGACGCCCGGCAACGATCCTCGTTGGCGCAGCTTGTACGCGAGAGCTTGCGGAGCCCGGCGCGCAGCTCGGCTGAGCAATCTGCTTCGCGAAACTCCGAAGATCGTCTTTACCAAACATTACAATCTCGGCGGCTCGCACTACGCCTATACCGAAGGGCAGTCCGACGCCCAATCGGAACGCCATTTTGTACCAGGCGCCGCCCTTTGCATGCTCGAAATGGCTGGCGGCAAAGTTAAGGTGTCCACGCTCATCGACGACCCCAAAGGCGTTATCCGCGATCCGGCGGTTTCTTATGATGGCAAGCGAATTCTCTTCGCTTGGAAGAAGTCCGATCGGGAAGACGACTACCATCTTTACGAAATGGACGTGGCGACCCGCAAGATCCGGCAGCTTACTTTCGGCCTCGGCTTTGCGGACTACGAAGGCTGCTATTTGCCCAACGGCGATATCGTCTTCACGTCGACCCGTTGCGTGCAGATCGTCGACTGTTGGTGGACCGAGGTTTCCAATCTCTACACG
>CAYFJO010000530.1:0-7064 GCA_964343305.1 uncultured Pirellulaceae bacterium
GGTGCGTTATTCAATTCGAACGATGCGGCGGGCGTCGCAACGAAGCTCTATTTGAGCGAGATCGGAACAGGCGGACCCGCGGACACGAAACTCCGGACGCTGAAGCTCGTTCCCGATCGAGACAAGCTGAAGCAGATGGGCGAGCAAGGATACGTATTGTACGTGGGCAAGGACACGGAATCGAAGAATGGGGTGATTGTTGTCGCCGGTTCCGGTCCTGCGGGAACCTATTACGGCCTGCAAACGTTGCGGCAACTCATGGTCGTGCGGGATGGCAAGGTTTACGTTCGCATGGGCCGCGTGACAGATTGGCCGCTGATGCCTTGGCGTGGCTCGAAGCGGCCGAAATCGTGGGAAGAACGTTACAAAGCGAACTACGGCGCGACCCGTGTGCCGAATGATGAGGAACATTTTCGAATCTATCCGGCGGCGGGAGCTGATCCGCAACGGCGGTTGAAAAGCTGGGAGTTGGACGGCAAGACAAAACGCACGTCCAGTCTGGGGCTCGATTGCAGCGACCGCACAATTGACAACCTGATGACCAATTGGACCGAAGCCTTTCGACGTACGGGCCAATATCACTTCACGCTCAAGGGCGACGATGTCGAGTTGGCTCTGGATGAGAAAAGCGGCACGCGAGCCCGGTTCAATAACAACTATGGCGCAGCGTTCGTACACTTGCTGACGGAATTAAACCGCCGACTGAAAAAGCTGGACGCGAAATGCACGCTCTATTGGATGCCCAACCCGTACTACATCGTCAATTGGGACTTTGAACGTCTTAGCCGTCAGGTGCGCGAGGCGGGCGGCTTGCCGAGTGACGTCGGATTGTGGTGGACGGGGCACTTTGTGTTCAGCCCGATCATGACCGCCGCAGACATCAGTGGTTATCAGCAGGCGTTTTACGGCAACAATCCGATCAAAGTGAAGGGCTTCATCTACGACAACCACGGCCGGGCGGAAGATTATGGCGGGCGGGCCGACGACTTCTTCGCCATGCCCCAGCGTGATCCCAATATCTCCATGTACTTGATGGGCCTTGCAAACGAACGCGGTTCGGCCATCAATCGCATCACCAGCTATGACTTTCAGTGGAATCCGAATGGCTATGATGCTGAACGTTCGTTGAAACTTGCCGTGCGCGAGTTGACTGCTGGTGATCCGAAATATTATCGACTTGTCCTGCGGTTCGTCCGTATCTGGGAAGCGGGACGTTACCCTTCACCGCAATTGACGACCCACGCGGAGATCGAAAGGCAACAGAGAGCACTCGTAAAACAACTAACCTCACTCGGACAGCAGATTGAGCAGGTTGGCGGACGCGTGCTCGGAGGCTATGCGAAGAACGACTTTCGCAAACATTTTCTCGGTCGAATTGCGCAGAGTATCAAGATGAAGCAGGGACAATTAGATTTCGCCTTGAGTGGGATTAAGTCGAAGGCTTCAAAGTCACTTTCGTTGACCCCAAGCCTCGTCCACGAGAATTCACGGCCATAGTACCGGTTCAACTTTTCCCGAAGGTCTCGCTCCAGATCGAAGCCGCTTGGGTCGAAATCGCCCAGATAATAAGCGTGAATAGGTTTATGGATGGCATTCCACTCGTCAGCTATTTCGTGTGCGTAGGAAATCGATGCATATCCGCGGATTGGCGACAGGGCCACGTCAAACTCCTGTGTCACGGGTGACAACACGCCTGCAATCGCATCTTTCTCGCAAAAAATGTGGACGTACTCAGGGAGTCGTGCCCAGAAGTCCTTCCGATACGCTGATCGCACAGTTTGTAAAAAGTCATCCAAACCCGACCAGGATGAAGGCTTCATAGTGTTGCGCAAGTTGTCCACGATCCAACGGAACGGGAGGCAACCTGAGTTGCGAAGCTTCGTCATAATGCGACCAAGACGCGTGTAGTGCTGCTTATCGGTGGACGGAAGGCATCCCGCAGAGACCACTCGGTAGAAAAGACCGCGCAATGTGAGCGGATTCTCGTCCAATGCGATTTCCGATGCTACAGCGGCCAGGGCGGCGGAACGAAGTAATGGCCTTCGTGAGTGAATCCGAAGAACTCGTCGAAGCCGTGACGGAAGGGGTGATACTTTGTGGAACCGCCCTGATGCCACTTGCCAATGAGGCTGGTTGTGTATCCGGCATCGTGAAGAGCCTCGGCAATTGTGATTTCCTTGGGAGGCAGGCCGAAGCCGGGTTCTTCGTTGCGAGCTCCAGTCGGATTGAACTCGTAACCAAAGCGTGTCGGCGTTCGCCCAGTAAGCAGACCTGCCCTGGAGGGACTGCAATTCGGTCCCGTCACGTAACCGGAAGTAAAACGCACACCATTGGCTGCAATCGAATCGATATGAGGCGTGGGAATCTCCGTATTTCCCTGACAGCCGAGTTCCCCATAGCCAAGGTCATCCGCAAACAAAACGATTATGTTGGGGTGAACGGCAGCCGAGTTATTATCGGAAGATTGGGCGGTCGCCATCGGCAATCCTATGGCGAGAAAGGCAATGACAATCAAGATCGACGTAGTGTGATTGAGACGGAACATGGTTTTTCGTGTTGGGCGATTCATGAATGGGATCATTTAGGAAGAAAGTGCAGTTGGTCGAACTGTTTTAGACGGTTCATTGCGATGCTCAATACAAAAGATGAGTGTCACTACGTTCTTCAGTTCATACTCATCGCACGCGCTTTTGTTGAAACAGCCACCTCCAGGTTTCGGGCGATGCGTAAGTTTGCGACCAGCTGTTGTGCCCCACGCCTTGATATTCGGTGTATTTCGGTGAGCCGCCTGCCTTCCTGATTGCCTCGACCATGTTTCGGCTGTAATCCGTTGGAACAACTTTGTCGTTGTCGCCATGGAATACCCAGATCGCGATGTTTTTTATCTTGCCAGCGTCTTTTGGATCCCAACCACCACAAACAGGCATGGCTGCGGCGAAAGTGTCGGGACGGAGTGACATGGCACCGAACGTCCCGGCACCGCCCATCGATTGCCCAGTCACATAGATGCGATCGGGGTCGATCGGGTGTTTCTCGATGAATACATCCATCGCTTCGAGAGCCGCTGGCAGCATTGCTTTGGTATTCCTGCCTTTTTTTCGCGTCTTGCCAAAGCCGGGCGGTCGTAACCAATGCCCATCAGCGGTTGAAGCGGGTGCCATTACAAAACAAGCGTATTGCTCTCGTAACGCATTTGAACCCAGTTCCGTCGCCGCGACCGTGTTGCCGCCGCGACCATGGAGAGCTAGGACCAGCGGATACTCTCGGCCTTGCTCAATCTTCTCCGGAGACATGACCCAGTAGTCGATTTCAGTTCCGTGTTTAGCTTTGAAATTATGCTTGACGTAATGCTGATTCCTGGTCGGTGCAGGGGATTTCGATTTTCTAGTTTTCTCGGGCTCAGCACCGTCGCACGCGCCAGCATCCCAACCTGCGAGGAGCAACACTAGTGCGAATGAGATTAAGGATTGGATAGGTGTACGGCTCATAGTGTTTCTCCAGATAAATCCCTCGATTTCTTTCTGCCATTCTTGTCCCCGAAATCGCGAGTCGAGTTTCATGACCTGTCCTTTAAAAAGAACAGATCACCGGTCCTTTTCTGTTGGTGGAAATCGTTTGCGACTGTCACTCTCGACCGGCCGTCCGTTCCTTATACTCCACCACTCGGCAGCGCGTTCAGGATCGTAACTTGGATTGGGAATCGGCATTCGGGCCAAAACATCCTGCCGCCATGCCCGTAACCTTTGCTTCAGGTCAGCAACGCGACCCTGTTTCTCGGCCGCAAGGTTCTTTGTTTCCCCAATGTCTTTATTGATCTGATACAGCTCGACGTCTCCGGTGCCGTCGAGATATTCGATGAGTTTCCAGTCCCGCTGACGAATACTGCTTGCGGGTCTGTCGTGGTGATAGTGGGGGTAGTGCCAGTGTAATGCGTCGCGATCAAGTTTTGCGTTTGGATCAGAAAGCAACGGCCGCAAACTGAATCCATCAATCGTTTGATTGCGTGGGAGCTTGCCACCAGCCAAATCAACCAGCGTCGGAAAGAAGTCGTAAGTGATTGTCGGTTCGGAACAGATGGCGCCAGCTTTGGCTAGTGGCGGATACTTTACGATCAGTGGCACGCGGATTCCACCTTCGTGCAATGAGCCCTTTTCACCCTTGAGCGGAGTAAGATCCGCAACAGTGTCGTCCGCCTTCTCGCGATAGTCGTAACGTCGATAGAGCCCGCCGTTGTCGGACCAAAAGATAACCATCGTGTTATCGGTCAGACCTGCGTCGTCAATCGCATCGACAATTCGTGCGACCATCTCGTCACAGTGTTCGATCATGGCGGCGTATACGGGATGCGGCAGTTCGCGTTTCTGTTCGGCCGCTTTCCGGCGGTACTTGTCGACTTTGTCCGACATGGCCGCCAGTGGAATGTGAACGGCGTAGGGCGACAGCATCAGAAAGAACGGTCGCTCGCGGTTATCCTTGATGAAGTTGACACACAGATCCGCTTCAAAGTCCGTTCGATATTGGTTCGGCCCGGGCTTCAGATCGGGCCGCCCCTGAACACGATACCTGCCAGGCAAATGGGGTCCGTTGATTACGGCCGAGAAGTCATATCCCTGCCGATCGGGTTGATACTGCGGTCCAGTGCCCAGATGCCACTTGCCAACGTAACCGGTCGTGTAACCCGCCGACTTGAGAGCTTCGCCGATCGTCACCGTATCAAGCGGCAGCGCCATGGTGGGACGCGGCGTAATGACACGCTCAAAGGGTCGCCAGTGTCCGGATATGAAATCGGTAATCCCGATCCGCGCCTGGTTCTGCCCCGACTGTAACGCACATCGCGTCGGCGAACATACGGCTCCGGCCGCGTAGAAGTCTGTGAACCGGACACCTTCCGATGCCAGTCGATCAATCTGTGGAGTCTCGACGAAGTCGTTGCCGTAACAAGCGATATCCTTCCAGCCCATGTCGTCGATAAAAATCAGAACGACGTTGGGTTGCTCGGCCGCAAATGACTGGGAAGAGACAAACAACAAGATGAAAGTAAACAAGCTGTCTCGCGTAATACGCATGTCAAAAATGTCTCGATTACAGGATTGGATTTCGAACCACTTTTTGCGCAGAAGTTCCATGGAGTTTAGTAAGTATAGCTGTTAACCGCTTGGTCGAGGCTGTTAACCGCTTTGCCCAAAAAGAGAGAGTTCAGAGAGTTCGAAAAACTGAAGCCAAGGGTGTGGATTTCGAACAGGTATTTCTCATCAATGGACATGACAGCTCCGCTTTGTGCGATCTCTTAACCCCGAATTTGTATCCTATTGTTTACAACGTAAATAGTCCCGTCTGCATTTCCGGTGATGATATGTCGACCATTCCCGGATGCTGCTAGATCGTGGCAAGTTGTGGGCAGTTGCAACTCCTGCTTCTTATTGCCCTTCGACAGATCAACAATCGCCAGCCGCTCATTAGTGGCGACGACGATCTTGCGTCGATCACGCTTGGCAAACAGTTTGGAGGCCGCGACTCCCTCGTCCAACGTAGGCGTTTCTCGATCGGCCCGCAGTGGCAAAGCCGTGAGCACCGTGATGAAGCCTAAGAAGAGTAGAAGTGAGTTGATGAGTTCGGTGTGTTTCATGCCGCAATCCCTCCCCCGAAGACAACTCCAATACGGAATTGCTCTCTTTTTCTTGGGTTGCAAGTGGTTGTGGGGTAGTGAGTTGGGATGCGTGTTTTTTGGGTGGTTTACAGAGGGGTTTGTCTATAGAGGCGCAAAGAGGGAAAATTGCTGTCGCAGCACACCGTCCCCAACCGTCCTGTTAACCGTTTTGGCTAAAAAAGAGAGAGTTGAGAGAGTCCATATCGTGTTAGGCCTTAGTTGCGGCTGTCGACATGGACTTGGCTCACCCGAACCTTGTCAAATTGGTCAAAACTAATCGTGTATTGCAAACCGCCGAGGCCCGTGTCGAACACGTACACCAGTGGACTCTTTGGATCCGAACCAGCCATCTCGCCGTACGGTAGCGTTGTGGGACCTCCGAGAAGCTTGAGAACATCGTCTCGTGTTTTGAAGAGGAACGAGACCCGTTGGAAGATTCGGAGTGCGGCCTGGCAAGCTTCAGGAGAAGATCCCTTGAGCGTCTTGTCGCGAGGCTTCTTGCGTAGCAAAGCTTGGTCGGCTTTGAATCCGTTGTATAGCGTAAATGACTCGCTGTTCGTCTTCTTTTCACCCGCAGCGGCAGTGCAGGCAACGATGAAGATCATGACGATCACGAAACTATGCAACCGAACCATGTGAAGACCTCCTAGCATTCCGGGCGCCTAACTACGGCCGAAACGACCATTATTAAATACTGTGGTGCAACAGGTGGTAGCGCGTTTTTTTGAGTGACCAAAGTTGTCAAATATCGGTATGTGTGATCATTCTTTGCAGTCTAAACTCATAAGTTCGTAGACGTTCGTCGGCAGCCAACGCATGGAATGTCACGCAGAACGCCCATGCAAGTTTCGTGACGATATGACTTGGTTCCTTCTTTACGGCAATCGTCGCAACATCGCCCAGCCGAATAACTCGTTTTCCAATGGTGAGTTGCAAGTCAGGATGCAGTTCGTTAGGTCTGGCATTCACTAGCGCCTCATGAAACTCAGCAGGGGTGATCCCCAAAGCCGCGAGTTTCGCGCGGTCGAGTTCGAGTTGTTGTCTTTTCACTTCTCGAATCTGAACATTCGGAATGGATTCGTTGTCGGCCAGCAATTCCCCTTTCATTGGTATTGCCCCTGGCGGCAAATAGAACAAGTCGGAGTTGGTCGATGAACTGAACGATGCGAGAAACCCTTCGGCATCAGCGCCCGGACGTCCTTCGAAGTAAACTTCCGCTCGACATTTCATGGTGATCGTTGTAGTTTCCCGCACGTTGCCGTCTTGTGTGTGCCAACGTGCCACTCGCTGGGCAACCTCTTTGTCCATCACGTCGGGCGGCAGTCCGGGATAAAGGACGGTAACTCGCACAATGGGCGGCTTTAGCCCAACTTCCCCAGTAAATCTTGGATGTACCGTGTTTTCAAGGGTGGCGGGC
>CAYFJO010000531.1:0-7063 GCA_964343305.1 uncultured Pirellulaceae bacterium
CACTAAACACATCCTCCCGTCCAACAGCGGAAACAACTATCTGCGCATGGTATAGCAAACCCATCGGATCAACGGTCCCTGGAACGTTTTCCGCCCCTCGAAAATCGCGCAACCGCTCGGCACTCAAGAGATAAACGCCCTGAAGAGAGTGATTCAGGCTTCAAGAGGGATCAGGAGTTTTGAGGCTCGGTCGATACTTGGGACATCTCAGAAAAGGCATTCCTTGACGGCACAATCTACCGAAGACGACCACGGCCGCCTTCGCTTCAAGGATTCGCAGGAGTCCGCCCCACCTCGGCCAGGGGGAAGCCGCTAACGGGACGAAGAGGAATAGGACGCTGGGCGTAACGACCGAATGGAAAGTAGAACTCCAAGAAGTCGAACTCGTCTCTGAAGCGTAGGCTCGACATCCGGTTCCTTGTTCATTTCGGAAGCTGCTCCTCACCCGACAATAGAAACTCCAACGGGTCCAGGTTCCGATACTCACATGTCTGGAGAACGCTGAGCAGCACCAAATGGTTCTTGATCGACGTTTCGGTAAACATCCCATCCGCAAACCTTCTATACTTCGCGAACAGGTTGATCGCGTGTTCAGCATTGTTGTTATTCCAAGGAATTCCGTCGTTGTCCAAGAACGTAAATAGCCGTTCACCATACTTCTCCAGTCGCTTTTGCAGCTTTTCGGCTGCTTCGGACGATGGTCGTTGCCGGCATAACTTCTTAAGGTACTTCAGAGCCTCCGTTTTGTGTTTTCCCAAATATCTCCGTTT
The DNA here is from genome assembly GCA_964343305.1 of uncultured Pirellulaceae bacterium. Classification (GTDB taxonomy): domain Bacteria; phylum Planctomycetota; class Planctomycetia; order Pirellulales; family Pirellulaceae; genus CAYFJO01. Next base: position 771 of record CAYFJO010000531.1, read on the forward strand.
CAATCCGTACCGATCAATGGTAAGCACTATTCGCCTAAACAACTCGCCAAAATCCTGTGCCATTTCCTTGAGTTCAGCATCGAAGGGATTCCGCCGCAACTCGTCATTGATGTCGCGAATCAGGTGGAGAACGCATTTCTGCTGTCGGCAACTAACTAAGTCATAGGCAGTGAAGAAATCAGAAACAAGGACACCTGCAAAATCACTTAGTCGCTCATGCAGAAACTTACCTTCGCGAGAGTCCCTGTATTCGTAGTACACTCCGTCCATATTTGCAAAGACCCATACGTAGCCTGATTTCCCCTTTAGCTTCACAGTTGTTTCGTCAACGTGAAGAAGTGGGCCATTCAACAGTTCCGACAAGAGTCCTCTGCACGATTCTTCATATCGCTTGGCAAGGGACGCTTTGAATCGGTAAGTGTGCTTTGGCACATGCAAGTGAAACAGATCACTCAGTTCTCTCTCCAGCTTCCGCATGCTCTGTCCGCACACCACGTTTTTGTAGACAAACCAACATTTCAAACCGTCACCGTATAGCTCCCGCCCCACCGGATAGTCCTTGGACCTGAATTTTTCCCGACACCGTTGGCACTGGTAGCTCCAAGCCACGTAACGCGTTATTTCTTTCTTCACACCGCTACGAAGAAAGCGCAAGTCAATAACAGTTTTCTCTGCCTTTCGCAGTCTCAATGTTTGTCCGCTGTCGCACACGACGCACTTATCACAGGTCAGCTCTACGACTCGGGTGGGCTTATTAGGTCGCTTTTTGCGACGTTCTCTTCGACGCTTCCGCGCCATGCTCCGCTTGACCGACGTGCTTGTTCGAACAAACACTCTGTCACGTTGGTAGTCGAAATATGCGCAGCGGTTCGCAATTTCAAATTCTGGCAAGCTGAATTCAGCCTTGCCGAAACGAGGACGCCGACTTGGTCTGGCCAGCAGTTCGCTTGTGCGAGCAACACTGGACGGTTCGTCCGATATCGGACCAGCGTCATCCGTGACGGATGTGACATAATCAGTCAGGAATCGTAACGCTTGGCAGTCGTCGCGATTGTACTGGATCAATTTTTCCTTCACGTTGGCGTCTTGTGTGCGATCCCATTGCTGCCTCCATACGATGCTGTCGAGTCCAGTGGCACCAGAATGGGACCATTTGAAGCCTAGAAATGAAGCAATTTCTTTGAGACCGTTCGACCACGTCGGAAAGTAAATGTGGGCAAAGATAATTGACAAGAAGTTGACGGACCGTTCAAGAACTCGGTCGAGAGCTTCGCCATGTGCTTCAGCGCCCCGCGATCCAAGCCGCCGTAGCGCTTTCGTCTCGAAGTCACCGTAGTGCAGAAGAATATAGTCGTCATAGCAGTCCAGCAAACGGATTACCTCAGCAAAAATGGTTTGCTCCTCTTGTTCGTCGCTAGCCCAGAAGTGCCGAAATCGTTCTTTCCCTGTGGGCCCAACTTCGAGCATGCCAATTAGGTAATAGAAGTCACGGTGTGGAACGCTCTCGATATCGAGGAAGATCCGCGTCGCCGCGGTCGGTATCTGGGGGTCTCCATGTATGTGTATTTTGTTCTCACGCCGTGAGAGAGCTCGCAGAGCAAAGCTATGAGACGGAGGGGCGGGTTTTGCTCGTTTCGGACGTCTTCTAGGTCGAAACGTATACGACAACTGCGTGACAGTGAAAATGCCCCTGCTGTTGTGTCGGGAGACCTCCTTCTGGCTGATCCCTTTCAGCAGGCTGAGATTGTCCTCATCCTCCGCCTCTTTCCGACAGCGATTCTTGAACTGACACATTTCGCAGTGGTCGTTTAGAAAGAGCGCAGGTGTTGTTCTGCCGTCAATGTGAGAAAGCAACGTATCAACAAGCGGTCTGATCTGCTCAAGGTATGAAGACAGATGAACTCTGGTTTTCGAGAAATCGGGACCAAACACGATCGAACCACGCTCGGGAAATTGGTCCTGTGCCTCACCAAGAACTCGGGCCCGGTATGCAAGGGCTAGCCGGTGCGCCTTGCCAATGCGTGGATTCGGACAAAACAACGTAGGCTCGTAATGGAATGGCCCCATGCGCGAGCGACCTTTGACCCTGGTAACGGCGTCAATAACTGACTGTAGTCGTCCACTGGTGGCACGGACATTGAAAGCAACCGTGTCTGTGCCGCGGAGATCGGAAAGCGAACACGTTTGGTCGCACGGCCTAGTCGTCGTCTTCTTCGCTTCTTGTTGGAGCTTTCGGCTCACTTTGTGGCGGAAGTGATCATACAACTCGACAACGAGCCTGATGTAGTCAGTTTCCACAGCGGTAACGCCACCAGCAATCAGGCTGGGCTTGCGCGGACAGAGTAAATAGGCATCGAAGAGTCCATTCGTGACAGGCTTCTGAATAGTGGACATGTTAGGGCTGCCGAAGGCTGGAGCATAAGGGATCACTGCCGCCATTGTAACTTTGTTCGGCACTAAGTTCCCGACCCCGCCAGAACGCGACCGTGTCCTTGTGAAGATGAGAGCTTCGGTCGGGCCGAGTCGCTCGGGGAGACCGGCCACAGCGTTTCTGGTGGTCATGGGCAGTTTGGGGTCATACCACTTGATGCTCCAACGAGCGAGTCATGGAGTCGATCACCATGGGCAAGGCCGGCCGGTGTCAAATATGTGCTTTTCTTTGAGTGATCGCCACCCGTGCTTGATGCGGAGCTGTTTCAGGCGGCGCGCGAAGTTATCGTTCATGGTGCGGTCTACCGCGCACCTTCGCTGAGAACAGCAACTTGCTGCCGGATCGGCAGGTACGCGTGGAAAGGCTCTTGTAAGAAAAGGGGGCGTTCGCAGCCAATTCATCTGCGCTACGGTGGTAGTGTCAACGAAACACCGATCGCCGAAATTCAACAAGATTCTTTCCAAGGTGTTTGCTTATACGCACCAGGTAGGAGTAGCACGATGAGCAAAAGCATAAATGGACTGAACCGCAGGCGGTTTCTCGATCTGATCGCGACGGGCACCACTATATCCCCAGAGCAGTTTGAGTATGCCAGAGAAGCCGAAGTTGTGAGTTGTCGGGATAAAACTGAAGTTTCACGAATTCGGCATCGAGTTTTCGGACAAGCCTAAGAGTGTCGCCGCGGCCGGGCAGTTTGGCAAACGCATCCAACTCGTCCTCGGCCAAGTGGTAAAGGCATGTCAGCGGCTGTCGGGTCGCTGTCCTTGCGAGACACGGAACGAATTCTAGGAACGTTCCAGGAACTGTTGATTAGCCTGTGATGAAACAACTCGTCATGCAGTTGCAAAATGCCTAGCGCGGCGCACTGCCGCGGAACAAAGACAAGTTGGAAACCGGAACAGCACCCTAAGAACCGCTACACACAATCGTTTACCCTACTGACCCTCGGCGTGATTTACCTCAATAATGGGTACACGCGGATCACGCTGAAAGCTACCAGCAAAGCGACCGAAAAGGTCTGCGATGTGAAATCCACCTGACTGCGACGGGTGGAATAACCCAAAAGGAGAAAACCGTGATCGAAAGTTCCATCAAGATCAGGCAACCGTGCAGTGGGATGCTACGGGCTACTTTGACGCCAATTCTTCTCGTCGTATTGTTGCTGTTCACTGGTTCCTTCGTGACAACTCTGCCTGCGGCAGATGTCAATCGGGCGCCGAACTTCGTCTTGATTCTGGTCGACAACCTCGGTTATGGCGACGTGGCGTGTTTTGGTTCGACGAAACACCGCACGCCAAACATCGACCGGCTGGCGAGCGAAGGGGCGCGGCTGACGAGTTTCTACAGTGCGGCTCCAGTCTGCACGCCGGCGCGCGCGAGTTTTCTGACGGGTTGCTATCCGCGCCGAGTGGGATTGCACGTCGATTACAACGGAACGCAGGTGCTGATGGCCGTCTCATCGCGTGGATTGAATCCAGACGAGCATACGATCGCCGAACTGCTGAAGGATCACGGGTACGCCACAGCCTGTTTCGGCAAATGGCATCTGGGCGACCAGCCGCCGTTTCTGCCGCGCCGCCACGGATTCGACGAGTTCTTTGGGCTTCCTTATAGTGAAGACATGGGCGAACGTCCGGCAACCGAGTACCGAACGGCCGTTCCGCCCCTACCGCTGCTCGAAAGAGAAACCGTGATCGAAGCGCCGACCGATCCGAGTCGGTTGACGCGCCGGTTTACCGAACGGGCGGCAAAGTTCATCGCGAACAACAAAGACCGACCTTTCTTTCTCTATCTGCCGCACACGATGCCCGGCAGCACGCGTGAGTCGTTTGCTAGTGAGCGGTTCAAGGGCAAGTCTGCCAACGGCACCTACGGCGACGCTGTCGAGGAACTCGACTGGTCGACGGGCGAGATCTTGAAAGCGCTGAAGGACAATGGAATCGACAAGCAGACGCTCGTGATCTGGACGTCCGACAACGGACCATCGCTCCGCAGGAACGTGGCACACGGCAGCATCGAACCTTTGCAAGGTTGGGGCTACTCCACCGGCGAAGGCGGCATGCGGATGCCGTTTGTCGCTCGCTGGCCGGATCAGATTCCGGCGGGAACGCAGTCGGACGAGTTGACCACGGCCATGGATCTTTTGCCTACCCTCGTCAAGCTGGCCGGCGGCGAAGTGCCCGCAGATCGCGTGATCGACGGCCACGACATCTGGCCGCTGCTGCGGGGCAAGGCGGGCGCAAAGTCTCCGTACGAAGCGTTTTATTTCTATTTCCTTGGTCAGTTGCAGGCCGTGCGGTCCGGCAAGTGGAAGTTGTATCTGTCGTTGGAAGAAAAGTGGGATCGCCGCCGCTGGCGCAACGAGCGCGGGGACCCGTGCGAGTTAAAGCTGGTTGATCTCGATGCGGATATCCGGGAAGAGAACAACCTAGCCTCAGCGAATCCAGAGGTAGTCAAACGACTGATGGGGTACGCGGAGCAGGCCCGCGAAGAATTGGGCGACATCGGCAGGCACGGAAAAGGCCAGCGCCCGGCCGGACATTATCCGAATCCCCGGCCGCTTTGGCTTAATCAGGTCAAGAGTGTGCCAGAGTAGTTGTTAGAATAATGCTTATGAAAGGATGGTGCGTGTGAAGAATCTCGGATTGATTTTCTTGTTGCTGGGACTGCCGTCAGGGGCCGCGTTGGGGGAAGATCTCCGTGTCGGTGCGGCGGCCGTGAATGTCGAGGCGGATGATTCGATGGTCGTGGCGGGCAGCATTCTGCCGCGCTTTGCCAAAGGACAGGAAGGACAATTGCGAGCCGTCGCCGTGGTGATCGAAAAACCAACCGTTGCGAAAGTCGCTATCGTCCAGTGCGATGTGCTGTTCGTTACGCGGCGGATGCTCGATCCGGTCGTCGCCGAAATAGTAAAGACAACCGGAATCCCCGCCGCGCATATCCTGATCAACGCTACCCACACGCATCACGCCCCCAGCACAGCCGTCGTTCATGGTTATGGACGGGACGAAGTGTTCTGCGAGCGGGTGCAGCGCGCAATTGTCTCCGCGGTTCAGGATGCGAACAAAAAACTCGCGGGCGGCGATGCCACGTTCTCGTTTCATCTCGGCAAGGAGGACACGGTTGGGGCCAACAGCCGGTTGCTGATGTCGGACGGGAAGATCCGCTGGATTGGATCAACAGACGGCGCCGTCCGTCCGACGGGGCCGTTTGATCCGCAGCTCCCTGTACTTGCGTTTCACGGTGCTGACTGGAAACTGCGGGCGCTGATCTACAACCATTCCACTCATACGATTGGAACGCGCCGCGGCAATGTTCGTTCGCCCAGTTTCTACGGACTGGCTGCCCAAGAACTGGAACAGGAACTGGGCGGTGTGGTCTCGTTTCTGGAAGGCGCTTCGGGGTCGACGCACAACATCAACCGCGTGGCGACAGGCGAGGCCGTGAACCGCTTCAAGTCAGCCATCAAGGACACGTTGAAGAAAGCCGAACCGCGACCGGTGAATCGATTGGTGGCGATCAAACGCCGTTTCACGTTCAACGTACGCACCTTCGACGAAGCGGTGGAAGATGAGAAAGTCGTCTCGTATTGCCGCAAGCACGCCGGATCGCGGGCCGAGTCGTTCATTGCCGTCTTCCGCGACATGCGCAAGAAGTTGAAACCGCAGCAGGGTCAACAACGCGAAACGTGGCTGCAGGTGATGATTGTCGGCAACGTGGCGATCGTCGGTGTGCCGGCCGAGTACTTCACCGGTCTGGGCATCGACATCAAGAAGCGTTCACCGCTGAAGTACACCTACATCGCGGAGCTGGCCAATGACTGGATCGGCTATCTGCCCGACCGCAAAGCACACACACTGGG
>CAYFJO010000532.1:0-7057 GCA_964343305.1 uncultured Pirellulaceae bacterium
CTATATTCTCGCGGCCGGTGAAGTCGGGATGAAAGGCCATGTCGAGATCGAGGAGGCCGGGCCGGCCGGCACGCACCTCGAGGACGCCTTCGGTGGGGGTCGAGATTCCTGAGAGGAGCCGCAACAACGTCGACTTGCCTGTGCCGGTTTGTCCGGCAATGTAGGCGTGGCGGTCGCGCATCTCGCTTGGGATGCGTGCGACCGTTCGCTGGCCGCGGTGCGCGTTGTCACCGAGAACAATGCTGCCAGTCATGTCTGGCGTTGTTGTGGCTGGCCGCGTTCGAGTCGTAACGCGTCGTAACCGTTCGCTGTTGACGCTTGGCGCTGGCAAATGCACGAGTCCAGCCAGTTCTGATGTGTTGAGCAACATCCCTGGTCGAAACGTGCAGTGTCCGAGCAGCGACCAGAACAAATCGCCAAAGTTTTCGTCGCCGTGGCAATCCAATTCCTGCGGCGGTGAACTGAATTGTCGCGCCCAGCCACGTAAACTGAAGTAGTCTTTTTGCCGCCGAGCGGCCAAACGCACTGCGACTGCGAAGAGGGGACTACCAAACTTGTCAGCCAACACGCGCTCCGACACGTCGTTGAACAGCATTTTGGCTGGCTCAAACGGATGTCGCGATGCTTGATGGACATTGTCTGCCCACGCTTGTGTCGTCGGCTGCATCAGAACCTGAATCATGGCCCAATCGTCCGGGCCAAGTTGTTCCATCATGGCCACGGCCACGCCGAGTGGATCAGGATCGAGTCGCTGAAAGCATAGCAATGTCTGGTGGTAGCCCTGGGCGAGACAAAAACTCGAACCGTAGCCTTCCTCGGCCAGCAGACTGAAGCCGGGCAACAGATCTGTCGTGAAATCGAGGGAGTCGTGCGTAATGATGGCGGAATTGGGATGGTGGGCGAGCAATTGATTCGCGATGCCGGCCGCGTCGCGACGGTGAGCAACGAACTGAACGGTAATTGTTGGGTCTCGCCAACTGTCTGGTCGCTGTCCATTGCGGCGTGCGGCCAGGATGTCCCGGCCGTTTTCAAGGCCATCGTAGACGGACTGGGCTCCCAAGCCGATTACCTCGAACGACACTGGCCCCGTGAGGTGTCCGAAGGACAACAGCAATTGTTCAGCTTGCCTGATCGTCGGCTCATCATCCGGGAATTGCTCAATGGAAATCGGCACAAGGTCGTTTACCATCGTCGGGTCGAGACTGCCGGGCACAAGTGGCAACACGAGTGGTTGTGCAGGGTCGTAAACGACTGGGGCACGGCCGCCGAACAAGCCGCCGGCATGCCAAGGCCCGACCCAATCGTTGACGATGCAGTCCCAAACCGTCACCGACGTGGCGTCATAGGCTTCCCACGGCGGCTCCAGGTCGCAGGGGTGTTCTTGTAGTGGCCAGACACCTGAGCCCCGCCACAGTTCGGCGAGTGCCGTGCCTTCGTATTGGGCAAACTGATTCGCTGGACGTTTCATTGTTGACACTCCTTACCGCACGATGATGGTGCAATCGCATTGGGGACAGTTGGTGTGTCCGACGACTGAGCCATCAATGGGGCTGCGGACGTTCAAGATGTGGCGCTCACGGTGGTCGTTGAAGCTTCCGGACGACCACCGGTCGATTGCCGAGAGGGTGAAGCCGCATCCGGGACACGTCAGCGTCGACACCACACATGCGGTCAACGCATCGGACATGTACCAACTCCAGCGATAGCCAAACGGCAAGAACCACACAGCAGTCAGCACGCCGAGCCCAACATAGAAGATGAAGAAAAAGAACTGCCGGACAGATCGAATAGACAGCCCGATTGAGCGTTTCGCTGGCGGGCGTGACCGCTTCATCGGCGTTGGATCGCTGATGATCGGCAACACGTCATCCGATTGGTCGCACACGGGAACGGTGAACTGACCGTGACAGTGGGGACAGGCGACAAGCCCGGATAATCCGTGGCAGTCAAGTTCTGCGCCACAGTGCGGACAGGGTGTCAGGTTGGTGGACGCGGTCGGGAACGATTGCTGTGGCGGCGGGGGCGGTGGTGTTGGTGCCTGGTCGTGGTGATTGTGCATTGCAAACTCCTCGGTCAAGAAACGAAAAAACCGCAGTGGTCGTGACACGAATGTCAAAACCACTGCGGCCTATTGAATTGGGAAATGAGTTCCCAACTAATTCAATCTGTGTGACGAGAGAATACTACGGTCGCTTATCGGTAAGTCAACAACCAACGGAAAAGGAAATCGGATTGAGAATGAAGAGGATGGATGGAAGGGAAATTGGAAGATGGAATTGAATCGTTGAGCGGAACAACCTTTGCCCAACGCGAGCCAGCGAGCGTTGGGCCACGCGGCGGTGAGGGGGGAGCGACGGCTGGCGTAGCCAGACGGAGCGGATCGCCGGAAACGGTGCCTTCAAGTTACTGCGAAGTATTGAATTAGTACCGACTTACACAGAATGCCAAGTTGCCAGCGAGTGGCAACCCGTTGGCAACCGCTGAAAAGCCTCTTCAGGGCCAGGTGTACGTTGAGGGAGCCACGTTTGCGGGCGGCGGAATCGCTTCTGCGCCCGTACAGTCGCGTGAAAGTCGCACGTTACGACTTTAGCAACTCAATCACGGCAACGACCAGCGCCGATTGCGCGATCAATAGGGTTACCATCCACTGAATAAGTGTCACTTTGGCTCGTTCAATTTCAGTTCTGAGTTCACTCTTAATGCCTTCAAGACCGAGGGTAAGATCGTTTCTTGTAGCGATGCCGGATAGATCGATTTCCTGGATGACCTCCGTGATCGCCTCGGCCTGTTGCTCGGTAAACCCGCTTTCCTTAAGCCGACCGACTAAAGTATGGGTGTTACTTAATGCGATTGCCATATGACGGCAGCGTGCCACGAACCACGTCAATATGCAACACGGGCACGCCAGACAAGACGTGAACCGTGCTTAACGCGGCGGCTTCCCAAATAGCCACATGATCAGGCGGGCAAACGGCGGCGGTGGGTCGTCTTTCTTCTTATCTGACGGACGTTTGGATCGTTCCTTTTTCCGACGTTGGCCTCGCGGGCCGGGAACGGTAATTGCGTTTCCGCACGTGTTGCAAATCACCTGTTGCCCAGCACTCTTTCCGGCCGATGCGGCCGAAGGCGTATGGGCTCGCACTTGCATCAGATTGGGGTGATTCACGAGTCCGCCATGCTCGCCGGCAGTCTAATGTGGTGCTAACAGGCGATTTTGGGCTGTCAGGTTTGTCGTGACGTTGATTTGCCGAGCTGCCCACAACTCCTACAATAGTCATGCACGGTTATCCAACCCTCAGTCCGAGGCACCAACGTGGACGACAAATCTAACGACGCTTTTCTTTCGCACAACCACGATGATCGCGAAGCGGTTGTCGTCCTGGCCAAGCGTCTCATGGCAGACGGTATCAAAGTTTGGCTCGACATTTGGGAACTGACGCCCGGAGATCCGTTCGCGCCTGAATTGGGGCGGGCTCTCAACGAATGTGAGACCTGCGTCGTCATGATCGGAGCAAGCGGAATCAGCAACTGGCAGCAAAAAGAGGTTTTCCGGGCCATCGATCAGCAGTCACAAGACGGGCGTCGCGTGATTCCCGTGATCTTGCCGGGCGCCCGCTTGGAGAAAGACCACGCGCCGGGTTTTCTGCTAGACAACACCTGGGTCGATTTTCGCACATCGCTGGATGACAACGCCGCCTATCATGCCCTGCGTTGTGGAATTCTGGGACAGAAACCCGGCGAGGGACCCGACAGCGCGGTTTACCAAGGCCAGTGCCCATATCGAGGGCTCGTTCATTTCGACATCGACGACGCCCGCTTGTTCTTTGGACGCGAAAACCGGACACAGTGGTTGCTGGAAGAATTTCGGTTGCGTTCCGGGAGTGAGTCCGAGAATCGGTTCGTGGCCATTATCGGGGCGTCCGGCAGCGGTAAGTCGTCGTTGGCCCGCGCCGGACTGTTGGCAGGAATTCAGCAGGGACGAATCCCGTCAAGCGAGCACTGGCCAATCATCGTCTGTCGACCAGGCCAGCGCCCGTTGAAAGAATTGGCGCGCGTACTGTGCCAACATCCCGCCACGCGCGAGGTCGCCGGGGACATCGGAGACTTGATCCAGCGAATGCGGGTCGAAAAAGACCGACTCGATCTGACCACGGGACTGACCATTCCCAGCGGCGACACCACGCGACGTGTCGTCTTGTTCGTCGACCAGTTTGAGGAACTGTTCACACTCTGCGGCGACGAGCAAGAGCGGCAGGCCTACGCGGATAACCTTTGGTGTGCGGCGACCGAAGCGTCCGGCAAGACCATCGTTGTCCTGACCATGCGCGCCGACTTCTACGGGGCCTGCGCCGCCTATCCGCAACTGGCTGCCTTGATCGGCAAGCACCAGGAGTTGCTGCCGCCGATGACGGATCCGGAATTGCGCCGTGCGATCGAACAGCCCGCACAGTTGTGCGGCGTTCAGATCGACCCAGGACTTCCCAGGCTCATGCTCCGCTCGATGCAAGGCCAGGAGGGTGCGCTGCCGCTGCTTCAGCATGCGTTGCGACAGTTGTGGGAGCAAAGCCGTGGCACGCGGCTCTCGATGGATGCCTATCTGGACATGGGCGAGTTGCAGGGCGCGCTTGAGCGGCATGCCGACGCCGTGTTCCAGCTGTTTTCAGAACCGCAGCAGGAAATCTGCCACGCGATCCTCTGCTCGTTGACCAAACTGGGCGAGCGGACCGAGGATACAAAACGCAGTGTGCCGTTGAGTGTCTTGCAGACAACTTGTGGCGATCCGGCCGACGTCCAAGCCGTTGTCAACAAACTGGCCGATGAACGGTTGGTCACGACAACCAGTGGTGAGGAGCAGAACGAGCCAATGGTCGAGGTGGCGCACGAGGCTTTGATTCGCGGCTGGACGCGATTGCGCGACTGGTTGGATCAGGATCGCGAGGCGTTGCTTGTCCACCAACACCTGACGGCCCAGGCAGATCAGTGGGCCAAGCATGGCCGCAGCCCCGACTTTCTTTACTCGGGTGGTCTGCTGGTGCGCTCCGAGCAATGGACACAACAGCATCCCGACCAACTGACGCCGCAAGAAGACGAATTTCTGACCGCCAGCGTGGCCGGTTTGGTGCGTAGACTCGGGACCGTTGAACTCAGCCGCGTTCCACAGTTTTTGCAAGACCTCAATCCGTTTCTCGAGCGGGCACGCGATCCACTCGTCAACATGTTCCAGGAGTCGTCTGAAAATTCGCGCGAGCGGTTGTACGCCAGCGTGGCGCTCTTGCCACTGGATGACAGCCAGGTCGAATATCTGCGCGAGCGCCTGCTGACGGGCGAAATGACCGAGTTTCCGTTTGTCCGGGAGCATCTGCATCCCTTCCGGAATCAACTGACCGAGTGGCTCTGGAGTGCCGTCGAACAGGCCGGAAGCGACCCGGCTCGCCGCTTTCGTGCCGGACTGGCGTTGGCAACTTTCGACCCGGCGGAAAATGACGCGACGCCTGCGCGCTGGCACGCCTGCGCAGAGTTTTTGGCCGACCGTTTGGTAGATGCCGTCGCATACAATCCAGCCCAATACGGACTGTTCGAGGAATCGATACAGCCCGTGCGCAGTGTGCTGATCCCACCGTTGACGCAGATCTTCCGGGATGACTCGGATCCGTTGCGGCGGTCCTGGGTCACCAGCCTGCTGGCCGATCTGGCTAGCGATTTTCCGGAAGTGCTGGTCGACCTGGCCTGCGAGGCGGACACCAAACAATTCGCCGCGCTGTTCGATGGCCTACAACGGCACCGGCAACAGTCGATCGAACTGGCTCAAGCGGAATTGAACAAACAGCTCGCCACCACAGCGTCGCAAGATGACCAAGAGATGCTTGCCAAGCGGCAGGCCAGCGCGGCAGTGATCTTATTGCGATTAGGCGAGTCCGCCACGGTATGGCCGCTGCTGCCGCACACGCCCGATCCACGGCGGCGAAGCTACCTGCTCCACCGCTTGCATCCGCTGGGCGTCGATCCCACAGAGATCATCTCGCGTCTGGATGTTGAGCCTGACGTATCGGCCCGGCGCGCGCTGATCCTGGCTATGGGCGAACTCTTCGACACTGGGGGACTGGCTCATATTGCGGAGTCTTCGGAGCAAAATGTGCCTGTCCCGCTCACGAGGGCTGAGTTCTCCGATCGGCTGGAGCAACTCTACCGGGACGACCCCGACCCTGGAATTCATGGCGCGGCCGAGTGGGTCCTGCGCCGCTGGAACCAACTCGCGCGGCTCAAGGAGAGTGTCCAAAAACTGGCCAGCGCCAAACCCCAAGGGGAACGGCGGTGGTACGTCAATGGCCAGGGACAAACCATGATCGTCATTCCCGGCCTAGTCGAGTTTCAGATGGGATCACCCAGCACGGAAGCCGAACGCGCCGGAGGTGCGGACGATCGGACCGAACGGCAGCATCTCAAACGCATCGGACGCTCGTTTGCAATCGCCGCTCACACGGTAACGGTCGAACAGTTTTTGCAGTTTCGTGCGGAGCACAACTACAACCAAGAGTACAGCTCGCAACCCAATTCTCCCGTCAACACCTCGACATGGTATGATGCGGCCGCCTACTGCAACTGGCTCAGTGAGCAGGAAGGGATTCCCAAAGACCAATGGTGCTACGATCCCGACCAGCAATTCTCTGATGGCATGCATTTGCCGGCGGACTACTTGCAGCGGACGGGCTACCGGCTGCCGAGCGAAGCGGAGTGGGAGTATGCCTGCCGTGCGGGAGCCGCGACCAGCCGCTTTTTCGGGGAAGCGGAGGATTTGCTTGGTCAGTACGCTTGGTACACTAAGAACTCGCTCGATCGCTGGACGTTGCCCGTTGGGTCGTTGAAGCCCAATGACTTTGGGCTGTTTGACATGCTTGGCAATGTGCTTGAGTGGTGTCAGGATAGGGCGCTATTCTACCAATTTGAGGAAGACGGATCGGCTCGTGAAGATCGAGAGGATGACGGACCTGTGCAGGACCAGGAGCGCCGCGTGTTGCGCGGCGGGTCGTTCAACCATATCGCACGCAATGTGCGGTCG
>CAYFJO010000533.1:0-7047 GCA_964343305.1 uncultured Pirellulaceae bacterium
CTCCCGAAACAAGTGACACAAAGTCGTCGCGCGTGACACACGCCGAAAAAGGACCCTTTGATGACGCATACGTCACGCCCCGAGAGTGTCCGATCGACTTCGTACTTTGGCCTCTTGCAGCAAAACCATAGAATGAGGCTTTTGAAACGACCGCAATGAAGACCTTATCCGTCTCGATCGTCAGCGAGAAACTGGAGGAAATGAAATGGAGATCAGCTTCGAATGTAAGGAATGTCGGAAGGATTTCGATTGCGAGATGGGAAAGATCGGGATCAATGAGGAGATGATGCGTCCGACCTTCGAGAAGCCAATTATCTGTCCTCGTTGCGGAAAGAAAACTATTGATGAAGTGCTTTTGACCGAACTCGGGCAGAGCCAGATGACAGAGGCCACCATGGATCTTTGAACAACGAGGCTACCCGGCTACCCACCGGTGAGCCACCGACTCATCGCTCGATCAAACGACCCATTTCCGACATTGCTGCGGCCCCCGAACGAGGCCCGTCTCCCGGCCCCCTCTTAAACGGCTACTTGGAAAAAAGAAAACCGAATTCGTTTTCAAGAATGATCCACTTCTTCTTTCCAAGTAGTGGATCGACTTAGCTGAGCAAGCTAGGGTCAATTCAACTGAGCGACATAGCGCAACGTCATCAATCAATAACGGGCCTAAATTCGTTCCATCAAAAACTTTCTCGCCTGGGTCCGCGAACGATCTATTTCCATTGTAGTCAATCCATCCATAAAGATATGGATTGCCAGCACACCCATCGCCCTTGGTTACTTTGACCTTAATCTCATTAGTTCATTAGTTTTACCGGCGATCAGTTTAAAAGAGCTTGGTACACCCGTCCACAAGCCATCTCCATCGTCACCTTCGGCATCGTTGTCGTCCGCATCTGCTCCGTCACTTGGCTGACCGTCCGCTTCTGCGTCAATCTCGTCGCCCAGGTGGAGTAGGCCGTTTAACGGATGGCGTAGACCATTTGCGGCGAGTTTTGTTTTGTAAACGTCCGGTGCGTCGCCAAAATCGAAATCGGTCGGCGGGTCCAATGGCACCGACGTAATCCGTGTCTTGGGTCGCGCTGCCGCCTTGCGTCGACCAGTTCAAAGTCACCGCGACAACGGGAGCACTGAGCAACGTCACGTCGATGTTCACGGGGTCTCCTTCGTTGACCGTCGCGCTGGAGACCGTGAACATCGGCGTCGAACCGAGAATGACTCCAATCGATTCCGTGTCCGTGTTGTTTGATTCGTCGCTGACCGTCACCGCCAGCACGTAGCATCCGGGACCAGCGATCATGCTGCCGTCGCCATCGAGCAGCGCTGTGATGTCGCCATTGGAGTTGATCGCGAAGAGATTGGCGGCGCCGCTCGTCGCTGCGAAGACCAAATCGTTTTGGCTGGAGTCTTTTCTCCTGGCGGCATTGACGGCTTGTTCCTTTCGAAAACGGTTTCCGTCCCCGGCAGAAAAGGACTCCCGACCCTTGCAGCGATACGCCCTATTGCAGCGATAGCGGTGCATGCGATTTCCCCCTTGAACGAATTCAGAGTGTGCGTCACACTACCCGACCTTCTCCCTCAACAGTCTCGTTCCCAGACGAAGTCGATTCATGCTCGCGCGCGTTCTCAGCTTGATCTGCCTTATTGCTCTCGGTGGTTGCGGTTTTCATCAGCCGAATTCTGGGATCGAAAGGGGTGGCTTTCTGCCTGGTGTCTATGGAAGCCATAATCCGCTCGTCGTGCCGGTTGCCGATCGTGAATTCGTCTGGAACCAGATCATCGACGAAATGGACGACTACTTCAAAATCAAACGCGAACAACGCGTGCACGTGGTGGGCAATGTGTTGACCGAGGGCAGTATCGAGACGTTTCCCACAACCGGTTCGACCATTCTCGAACCGTGGCGAAAGGATTCGGTCTCGGGATTCGAGCGATGGCACTCGACCTTACAGTCGATCCGGCGGCATGCCCAGGTCCGGGTCATTCCTGTCCAAGTCGGCTATCAGATTGAACTGGCCGTGTTCAAAGAACTCGAAGATTTGGTCCAACCGGAACGGGCGACGGTCGGCAGTATGACGCTGCGTCACGATAATTCGCCGGCACGAACTGATGAGCACGGCCAGCGACTTCCCGCTGGCACGCTTGGCTGGATCCCGCTGGGCCGCGACGTGGCACTCGAACAGCGCATCTTGTCCAACATTCGCGCCCGCGTGACCAACGCCGGTCCCACCCAACCCGCTGTGCCGATTCAGGCCGATGTAAACGTCAACGTTGTGCCGCGTTGAAAGGCGACGATGACCGCCGCTGTCGCGATTCTCTCGCGCAGGGTAAGATGCTTCCTTGTAGGACGGATTGCCAATCCGTCCAAGTTGTGTGTTTCCTTTCCACAGATCGGACGGATTAGCAATCCGTCCGACAGATCATGTCCGACCAAGCTGGCGAACGATTGCAGAAAGTCCTTGCCGCCGCCGGCGTTGGTAGCCGCCGCGAGTGTGAGCAGTTGATCTTGGACGGTCGTGTCGAAGTCGATCGCAAGATCGTCACCAAGTTGGGCACACGAATCGATCCCGACAAGCAAAAGATCCGTGTCGACGGGGTCGCGTTGAAGCCGCGTAAAACGATCTACTACATGGTCAACAAGCCGCCTGGCGTGCTGTCCACCAATCGCGATCCCGAAGGCCGGCTGCGGGTCGTTGATCTGCTGGACACTGAGGAACGGTTGTTTACGGTTGGGCGGCTGGACAAGTCAAGCGAAGGTCTGATCCTGGTTACCAACGACGGTGATCTCGCCAATCGACTGACGCATCCGCGTTACGGCATCGAGAAAACTTACGTCGTCCAAGTCGCCGGCAGTCCTTCCAAAGACGATCTCGATTCACTGCAGAAAGGTGTGCGGCTGGCCGAGGGTGTCGCTCGTGTCGCTCGTCTGAAAGTGCGAAAGCGACACAAATCGAACTCAACCATCGAAATGGTGCTGAACGAAGGCCGCAATCGCGAGATTCGGCGATTGCTCGCACGAATCGGTCACAAAGTCACACAACTCAAGCGAATCGCCGTGGGGCCGCTCAAGCTCGGCGAATTGCCGAGCGGCGCACATCGGCAACTCACCAACGACGAAGTGCGGCAACTTCGAAAAGCGGTCACGGGACAGAAGCCAAGTCGCAAGAAACGGTCGACTAAAGGTACTCCGTTTCTGTCCAAGACAAAAAGTGGCTCAAAAAAGAAGGTGGGCAAGCGGCCGAAAAAGAAAACCGTCGCCACCAACACAAGACGTCAGCGAGGCAACGCGAAAAAGAAACCCAGGAAAGGACGCCGATGAGCAATCCGCTTCACGCAGACTATTACGCGGACTCAGCCGTTCATCAGACAGTCGAGGTTGTTGAAAACGTTCGCATGGCGCGCGACACTTATCGCGTTCGATTTCGCTGTCCGGAAATGGCTCGGCGCATTTTTCCCGGTCAGTTTCTCATGTTGCGTTTGTCGGACTGTGACGACCCACTGATCGGCCGGCCGTTGGCGATGTACGACGTTTCGCTGACCGCGGACGGCCAACCCGATGCGATCGACGTCGTCTACCTGGTCAAGGGCAAGCTCACCAGCCGGCTCGTCCATTTCGAACCCGGCCAATTGATCGACGTTTGGGGGCCACTGGGCAACGGCTTTCTGCCACAGTCGATCGAGCATCTGGTCATGGTCGCCGGCGGCATCGGACAGACGCCATTCGTCGCGCTTGCCAAGGAGTATTTGGGAATGCATCGTTTCGGGGAACCACCGCGCGAAGTCGCACCGGCAAAACGAATCACACTTTGCTACGGCGCGCGAACCGCCGACCTGCTGGCCGGCGTCGAAGACTTCGAGTCGCTCGGCATCGAAGTGCGAATTGCCACGGACAACGGCAGTCGAGGGCATCATGGACTGGTCACCGATCTACTGCGACAAACGGTCGACGACTCAGATTTGTCGTGTCACGTCGTCTGTTGCGGCCCCGAACCAATGATGGAAGCCGTGGCACATTTATCGAGTGAACTCTCGGTGCCTTGCCAAGTTTCTTTAGAAACGCCAATGGCCTGCGGCATCGGCATCTGCTTCACCTGCGTCGCCAAGGTACGGGACGACGCCGGCCAATGGGATTACAAACGCACCTGCGTCGATGGTCCCGTGTTTGATGCTTGCAAGATCGAGTGGTGAGCACCGAAGTCTTCATTTTACCGCAGTGTCCGAGCGGTGCTGCGGTCAATCGAGCCCTTCCCAAACTATTTGGCGTCTTTCGCCTTCTTGATCGCTTTTTGCAATCGTGATTTCGTGCGGGCCGCCGCGTTGGGGTGGATCACGTTGCGTGCGCCGGCTCGGTCGAGCTTCTTGGCGGCTTCGCGAAATTCTTCCTCGGCCTTTTCGACATCTCCGGACTCGACCGCTTGGCGAACCTTTTTGATTTGCGTTCGTATCGTTGTTTTCATGGCGCGGTTTCGGCCGCGGCGAGTTTCGTTTTGACGAAGACGTTTTTTGGCGCTGTTGGTGTTCGGCATCGGAGTTTCACTATTGGGTGATTGAGACTTCCGAAGTTTTTAAAACTTCGGAAGTCTGGCGTATGTGTCGAATCAACCTTTATCGCGTATTTGCTTGATTTTGTCTAGGCGGGCGGCCACATCTTGGTAATTGTCGTCGATCCGGGCCAACTCCCGAAGAAACGCCTCAGCCTTGTCGAGTTCCTTCAAGCCAATCGACAGCACACCTGCCCGGTACAACGCCTTCATCTTGATATCCAGGTCGTCTTCCGCAAGTTCCGCGGCTCGGCCATAGAACTGCAACGCGTTGGCAAATTTCTTTTGATGCTGAAGGCATTCACCCGCTTCCAAGGTCGCTTGGGCCTTGATCGTCAGGTCCTCCCGGGCCGTCATCAGGTACTTGGCGGCCTCGCCATAGTTGCCGTCCTTTTTCAGACGAACCGCAAGTTCCAGTTTCAATTTGTGATCGGTCGGGTATCGTTCCACTCGACTGCCAAACACGGCGACTTCGCGGCGATTCAATTCCTGTTTCATTTGCTTGGCCAACAGTGTCGCCTGATCGGTTTGTTCAACATCAGCTCGCTTTTCGGCGATGGCCAGTTGATGCTGCATGCGCTTGACCTGCGCGTCTTCGAGCAACTCCTGAATCTTCAAGTCGTTGCCCGACGCACCAAGCGCCTTGGTCAAAACACGCTCGGCATCGCCGTGCCGGTCTTCGTTTTGCAATAGCTCGGCCAGTTTCAAATAGGAATCGATGTCGGAAGGGTTGTCGACGAGCTTGCGCTCTAGCTCTTGCCGTGGTGTTAACTTGATCTCGCGTGGTTTCTTTTCTTCTTCTACTTCTTGCGGCTCGTTTTCGGCTTGCGGCGTTTCCTCGGTTTCGTCCGTTTTCTTTTTGCGGCGCGCGATGGGTTTTATGGTCTTTGGCGGACGGCCGGATGCCACGCGGGCTTTGTCTTCGGTCAACAGCCCGACCATCTTGGTCGCCTCGGTGTCCTTGGGGTTGATTTCTTCGATGCGATGAAAGCAGGCAATCGCTTGATCGAACTGGCCCATCCGCGCCAGAGACGTGCCGCAGTGCCGGTTGACATCGACATCGTTCGGATCGGCGTCCAGCGCGTTTCTCAAATAACGCAATTCTGTTTCGTTGTAACCAAACGCCGCACAGGCGTCGGCCATGCCGCGCAACGTTGGCACGTCCCACGGATTTTGCTTCAACAAATCGGGACCAACTTTGAGCAACTGCCGCCAGTCCTTTTTGCTCAACGCCTTTTTGAACGGCCCGCGTGATCCGAAGCCTTTGATCTTGGCCTTCTTTTTGTTGCTCTCGTATTTCTTGCCGAGGTTGGCCAAAAACGCTTCGACGTAAACCAAATTGCCCGGATCGTTCACGACGCACTGAGTAAACATCGTGTTCGCGTAATCGTGATCGACCTTGTCTCCCTCGGACAACTTGGTGCCGCGCTCATAGCAATCTTGCAATTGCCGGCGCATCGCAGGCTTGACAACATGCTCTTCGAGCAGATCTTGATCATCGGCTTGCGGATCGGAATCAGACGCCATGGTTTGCAGTGGACGAGAGGTCGAGCGATTAGATTGGTGAAGTTAGTCCCCGGTCGTGGACGCAAATTTAGTCTACAATTTCGTGAGAGTGCAATGCACTGAACAGATTTGCATGGTTGAGTTTAGGCGAGCGGCAAATGAGAATCTCCCGTAGCCGAAGTCGTAAGACTTCGATCGAGCGGCAAAAACCGAAGTCTTACGACTCCGGCTACGTGTGACCTGCACAATCCAGAATAGTCGACGACAGATTTCATGGCAAAGCGTGACGAATCGAAAACTGGCACAGTCTTTCTTGTCGGTGCAGGTCCGGGCGACCCCGGCATGCTCACGCTGCGGGCCGCTGAGTGTTTGCGGCGCGGCGACGTCATCCTGTACGACTACCTGGTGAATCCGCGAATTCTGAGGCATGCCCACAGCAACGCCGAGATGGTCTGCCTGGGACGCCACGGTCACGGCCGTATCTGGTCACAAGAGGAGATCAACGACAAGTTAGTCGAACTGGCCGCGGCGGGGAAAAACGTGGTGCGACTCAAAGGCGGCGACCCAGCGGTCTTTGCCCGCGGTGCACAGGAAGCCGAGCATCTGTCGAAACATCAAACGCCATTCGAAATTGTTCCCGGCATCACCGTGGCGTTAGCAGCGGGAAGTTGTGCGGGAATTCCGATCACGCACTACGATTTCGCATCCGCCGTCGCACTGATCACGGGACAAGAGCGGCCGGGCAAAGAAGTTTCATCGTTGGATTTTGAGGCACTGGCAAAGTTTCCCGGGACGCTCGTCTTCTACATGGGAGTCACGACGGCCGAGCAATGGACCTCGCAACTCATCGCCGCGGGCAAGTCCGCCGAGACACCCACGGCAATCGTTCGGCGATGCAGTCTTCCGGATCAGCAAGCCATTCGATGCACGCTGGGCAAAGCGGCCGAGTTATTCACCGGGCCTGAGAAAGTTCGCCCGCCTGCGATCGTCATTGTCGGCG
>CAYFJO010000534.1:0-7007 GCA_964343305.1 uncultured Pirellulaceae bacterium
CCAAACAAAGGTCCCCGTCCCCTTTAATTAATTCTTTAATTAATTCGGGACGGTCTCACGACCGCCCCATTGCCATGTCGCAAAAGGGCTGTATTTTGTCGCAGCGCGGGACTTGCATTGGTGTTTCGGGGTGTATAATGGAGTTATGCTTGTGCTGCTGCGGCTTGTGCCGCTTGTGGTGGCGAGCGAGAGGAAGAGCGAGATCCAATGACCCGATCCAACACACATCACGAAACGGAAAGCAACCGCGCCGCTGCGCCAACAGTGCGCCGCGCGGACGGGTCCTTCCTTCCTTCCTTCCTTCCTTCCTTCCTTCCTTCCTGTCTCCTGTCTTGAGATTCTCGCGACGGTAGGTTCTCTACCCGCGTCTTTTTCTTTCTTGTTTCCCACTCCCTGTCTACACCCAGCCTGCGGTGCGCGCGCATCGCCAGACGTTCGAGGAGGTGCGAAACACTCAGCATCGATACTCCGGTGCATAACGACGCACCACCGATTTGAATTTCGCTCCAGCCGTGAAGACCTAAACCCGCGATTGAGATTTTGAACGACTCAAACCGATTACCTTTTCATTTTTCTTTGTCAGGAGATGACCCCATGACTATCAGATTTCGAACCAAGACCTTTTTGACCCTCGCAGCCGTCATCGTTGCAACACAAGCGGTCGCCGCCACCGTCAACGCCGCCCTGATCACGGGCACCACGGTGGAGTCCTCATATGCGGCTTTTAACGCCTCTCGGCCACCCAGTGATGCCATCGATGGAAATGGGTTGCCTGGGGGCAACCCGGCATTGAGCGGAACGCACAACTCCGCGGGCTGGGGGGGGAACTTTCTTGTAATAGATGGGTCAACTTCGGGGGTTTGGATTACGGTGGACTTAGAGGGCAATTACTCCATCGATCAGATCCACGTCTGGAACTACGGCGAGAGCGGCGTCACCAATCGCGGAATGAAGAATGTCGAGATCTATGTCGCGCCCGACGAGAACGAAGCCAATCTCGTCAAACTGATCACGGATGGAACGGATGCCACCCACAACGTGTCTGGGGACTTCCTGCTTCCTATAGCAGACGACGCCAGTTGGAAAGGTGTCGATCTCGGCTTGACGGGAGTGACCAATGCCAGCCTGTTGGACAACGTGCGTCTGGTCAAGATCATCAATTTGGACAACCACGGAAGCAGCAACCGGGTTGGTTTGGCCGAAATACAGTTCGGCGGCGGCGACCCCGTCATCGATCTGCTGGTCCCAGAACCGGCATCCATCGCCATTTGGTCCATACTCGGGCTCTGCCTGGCAGGTTACGGCTATCGACGTCGTCGTAACGGCTAAGTAAGTACTCAACAATCGCAACGTGTCATTTGTCTTTGGGGTTGATTTCCGCCGCCACGTTGATCGTTGATAAGAGCCCGCTCAGCTTGTCGCTGAGCAGGGCTCGTTTTGCTGGAGGTTCGGCCCCAAGGGGGCCAAACAATA
The DNA here is from genome assembly GCA_964343305.1 of uncultured Pirellulaceae bacterium. GTDB lineage: Bacteria > Planctomycetota > Planctomycetia > Pirellulales > Pirellulaceae > CAYFJO01. The sequence continues at coordinate 1,474 of CAYFJO010000534.1, forward strand.
TAGCCTGGGACGTCGTTTTTCTTCACCCCAAAGGGGTGCAACAATATAGCCTAGGGCAGAGCGAAGCGGCGAATGCCGTGCAGCGCCGCCCTAGGTAGACGGTGCGAAATCAGCGCAAAGCCCTGAAGGGGCGCCACAACGAATCGCATTGTCGCGTTCCATGAATTACGTCGGCGTCGAACGCAATTTATGTTGCGCCCTTTCAGGGCTTTCGGGCGCGTGATCGCCCGTTACCTAGGGCGGCGCTTCGCTCTGCCCCAGGCTATAATCTGCGGCCCCGTTGGGGCAGGATGAAACCGAATGCGGCTTGCCGTGTCGTAAATGTGCGGCATTTTGTCGCGAATGGGAATTTCCAATCTGGTATAATAGGATGGGAAACTTTATTGGTTCATCCTGGCAATCATCGATGCCAACTGGGATCAAGAGTAAACGAATAGTAGAGGGAAGAAAATAATGTTCAGACGGATCCTTATGACAATGACTGCGATTGTGATTGGCGGCACAGTTCATTGCTTTGCTGCTGATTCAAGCGCTGACGCATCGCTCTTGGATAAAGTTAAGCAACATGGTGTTGCGGACATTGTTTTTGTTGCCAGAAAAACCCATATGGACAGAGCCCATTGGTACGAGAACTTCAGCCATGCATCAGGAGACACGGAGAGAAAGTTCTATCGTGATGGCGGAAAGCTCTGTCGATACAACATCAACGAGAAGAAGCTGAAAATACTACTCGACGATCCAACTGGCGGCGTGCGAGATCCGCAGGTGCACTACGACGGGAAGAAGATCCTGTTCTCATACCGCAAAGGGGGACAGCCGTTTTATCATCTTTATGAAATTAACATTGACGGCTCCGGCTTGCGGCAGATCACCCGCGGATCGTTTGATGATTTTGAACCTGCCTATCTGCCAGATGGCGGAATCGTCTTCTGTTCCAGCCGCTGCAATCGCTGGGTGAACTGCTGGATTGTACGTGTTGCCAACATCTACCGATGCGATGGGGATGGGCAGAACATGCGGGCGCTATCGTGTAATGTCGAACACGATAATACTCCCTGGGTTCTGCCCGATGGCCGCATCCTCTACACGCGTTGGGAGTATATCGACCGCTCTCAGGTACGATATCACCATCTGTGGACAATGAATCCCGATGGCAGTAACCAGATGGTTTATTATGGAAACATGCATCCGTACACACTCATGATCGATGCCAAACCTATCCCGAATACGACAAAAGTCGTTGCTTCCTTCTCGCCAAAACACGGAAGAGCTGAACACGCGGGCGTGGTAACGATTGTTGATCCGAGCAGTGGTCCGGATGATCGAACGTCAGCGAAGGCTATCTCGGGCAAGCAACTCTATTACGATCCGTACCCTTTGTCCGAACAACTCTTTCTCGTGGCGAATGCTGACGATTTCGGCGTGCTTGACTCAAACAATAATTATGAAGCGATCTGGACTCTGCCTAAAGCATGGCAAGACGAAGGCCTAACGGTTCACGAGCCGAGGCAGTTGCGCCCAAGAAAACGTGAACCTGTGATCCCTTCGCGTGTCGATAAGTCGAAATCGACCGGAACGGTTATGTTAGACAGTGTTTACAAAGGCCGTAACATGAAGGGCGTCAAGCCGGGCGATATTAAAAAACTGCTCGTCTTGGAAGCGCTCCCTAAGCCGATTAATTTTAGCGGCAGTTGGCATCCGATCAGTTTTGGAGGCACGTTTACGCTGGAACGTGTTCTCGGCACCGTCGATGTCGAAGAAGATGGCAGTGCTAACTTCGAATTGCCTGCGATGCGAAGTATCTTCTTTGTGGCATTGGACGAGAATGACATGTCGGTCAAACGCATGCAGAGTTTTCTAACTGTGCAACCAGGCGAACGGCTTGATTGTATCGGGTGCCATGAAGATCGAACCTCGGCACCCGCCAGGCCGCGTATAAATTTGGCGATGAAGAAGCTGGCACAAAAGATCAAACCGCTGGAAAACATCCCCGGCGTGTTCGATTTCCCCCGCGATATTCAACCGATTCTCGATAAGCATTGCGTGTCGTGTCACGATTATCAGAAGACCGCAAAAGGTGGTCCGCGTGCTGGTGGAATCATACTCTCTGGCGATCGCAGCCCGACTTATTCACAATCTTATCTCACGCTGTTTGCGAAGAACCTAGTAGTCGATGCGCGCAACGGCGATGGTAATCGTGCGCCACGAGAGGTCGGCACTTCGGCCAGTCCGTTGATGCAATTGATAGACGGGTCGCATCATGACGCGAAACCATCGGCTCACGAGGTCGACATGATCCGCTATTGGATCGAAAGCGCGGCTCCATATCCCGGCACGTACGCTTCGCTGGGGACAGGGGAATGTCGCGCTAGTGTGAATCAAGAGGTTTTAACACGCCGTTGTGGGTCGTGCCATTCAAATAGAACCACGTTGCACCATGGTGGTGGGCTTAAAGGGTTTGCTCAAGGGCATCAGCTAATCAAAGACGATCCGATGTTTCCGTTCTGCAAGGAACTGACGATCAATCTGTCCCGTCCGGAAAATTCGATGGTCCTGCTCGCCCCGCTGGCAAAATCGGCTGGTGGATATGGGATTTGCCGACCACTGTCGCCTGTGGAATTGGCAAGCTGGCAAAAAGGAGAGCAGCTAACGTCGAAAACGCTCGGTACAGAAAAGCCAATTCTTCCCGACCGCAGCGATCCTGACTACCAGTCGCTGCTGGGAGACATTGAAAAAAGAAAGCAAGGCTTTGAGAAATTCACCAAACGATTCGACATGCCAGACTTTCGACCCAACAAACATTACATTCGCGAGATGAAGAGTTTCGGCATGTTGCCAAAAGATTTCTCAGACGAAACTCCGATCGACGTCTACGAAACGGACGAAAAATATTGGCGCTCGCATTGGTACACCCCACTTGAAAGTGATTAGCCCAAGCTCCATTTGCGATGCAACTTCACCCTCCCCCTGGGAGGGTCGGACGCGATAGCGGCCGGGGAGGGCGGCAGCTGAATGGAAACTTGCCACCAGCTTCAGCCCTCCCCGGTAACTCGCTTACGCTCGTTTCCGACCCTCCCGAGGGGAGGGTGAAGATCTCGACGCACAAACTGAAAGGTTATCATGAGAAGAAGTGTGTTGATAAAAATTAAACTTGTTCTGTTATCTCTGTCGGTTCTGCTGTCTGCAGCTTTTTATGCAGCTGCAGCGCAGAAGCCGAACATCGTCTTGATCCTGACCGACAATCAGAGTTACTACGAGCTGAGTGCGCATGGTCACACGATTGTGCAGACCCCGCGCATCGATGCACTGGCTGCCGAAGGGGTCGACTTTACCCAGTTCTACGCGGCACCATACTGCTCACCCAGCCGCGGGTCACTGATGACCGGACGCTATGCTCTGCGCAGCGGAATCCACAACACCATCGGCGGCTTCTGTATTTTGCGCAAAGGGGAGAAGACGGTTGCCGATTATCTGAAGTCAGCCGGTTATCGCACGGGGATTTTTGGGAAATGGCACCTTGGGCATTCCTATGATTACCAGCCGAAGTATCGCGGCTTTGAAGAAGTCTTTGTCCATCGCGGCGGGTTCATCGGCCAGATGCAGGATTACATCGGTAATGGCTATGTGGACGGCACCTACGAGCACAACGGCAAGGACTACAAAACCGAGGGGCATTCCACCGACGTGCTTTTTCGTCGGGGCATGAATTTTATTGAAGCGAACAAAGACCGCCCCTTCTTCGCGTTTATCTCTACTCCCGCCGTACATGACTTCAAGCCGCATGCCGGGGCGCGTGAACGCATGATCAAGCGCGGGGTATCCGAAGACCTCAAGCACCTGTCCCTGCTTTCGGGAGTTGAAAACCTGGATGATAACGTCGGTTATGTGCTCGACCAGCTTGACCGTTTGAAACTGAGCGACACAACCTTGGTGATCGTTGCGACCGACCAAGGTATGTATGGGCGTGGACACCCGGAGGGCATCAAGCTGAACTCCGCTCAGGGCTATGATCCGCGGCATCACGTTTTTTGCATGCTACGCTATCCGCCATGGCAGGGAGAGCATCACAGCTCCGATGCATTAGCCGGCATGGTCGACTTGATGCCGACGATCCTCGATGCTGCCGGTATCGATATCCCTAAGAATGTCGATGGTCGCAGCCTGCGCCCGATCCTATCTGGGCAATCTGACTGGCAGGATGACCGCACCTTGATTGTCCAATGTCCGCGGGGTAGGGAGCGTGCAAGAGAAAAGAATGTCTCGGTAAAAGCGGGGCGGTGGCGGTTGGTGAACGGCTCGAAGCTTTACGATGTCGATAAGGACTGGCTGCAGAAACATGATGTAGCTGCCGAGCATCCGGAGGTGGTGGCCAAACTGAAAGCGAAGTACGACGTGTTCTGGAATTCTCTACCGTCTGTTGAAGACGTTCGTCCGGTGATCTTGATAAGCGGCCCGGACGTCAAAGAGGTTCGTCTCGATACCCATGCCTGGTACAAAGGCGATCAGCCCTTTCGCCAGGGCCAAATTAAAGGGAAGTTTAACGGCACCTGGATCATCGATGTTCCCGCCGACGGCCGTTACCGTTTTGAGCTTCGACGTTATCCTAAAGATGCTCCTGCAGCCATAGGTGCCACCAAGGCAAGCCTGACGATTGGCGCTAGCATCGTTTCGGTTAGTGTCGAGGCTTCCGACGTCAGTGTCCCCATCGAAATTTCCCTGAAGAAAGGCGTCTATGACATGACCTCCATGCTTGATGATGATCCTTCCTGGGGAGCCTATTTTGTATACGTTCAGTCGCTGAAATAAGCCCGCGGAAGGATGGCACTTCCCGTACGATAGCCGTCCCGGCTGTCGAAACCATGTTATGGGACGGTATCATGACCGTCCGTTTGCCGCATACAATAAACGCGTCGGACAAGTGACCAGAAGTTCTAACGGCAGAACATTGGTCGACTTTGCTGCAACCTCACGCTTCGCGCATTCCTTGTTAGAACTCGCGTGTTGCAACGCATGGTTGTCTACGTCTATAAAACCGCGCTGTTCTCAAGAACCACGAGGTTTCAAAGACAATACAGGGTGTCGAACGTTCGACTTTTGAAAAACGGCGCAGTTCTTGCACATTCTGAGCATTCTCGTTCGACAACCTCAAGACGCAAAATACTGGGTGTCCAACGTTGGACATTCGAGAAAACACTGGCGTAATCAGGCTTCGATACCAGTGCTTGTTGGACACCTCCCGCCACAAGTGGTGTCTCTCTACCTCATCCTTCCGGACGAGAAAAAGAAATTGTGCCTACCACCGTGTTTCCTTCCCACGCGAACACTGGAGTAAAGTTGTCCGGAGTACCTATTTGCTGTCTACGAAACCTCGTGGCGCCCGGGGGTTATGAGGTTTCATAGACGTAGACGGTTGAAGAAAGTGAAATTGACACTTTGACGTTTCTGTATTGCTGGGCATTCAGTTTCGTGTTCTCGCGGTTAGCCAATCAGGCGTGGTTCGGGCAAAGTCGCAGACTCAAGTGATTCATCTGGCA
>CAYFJO010000535.1:0-6952 GCA_964343305.1 uncultured Pirellulaceae bacterium
CGCGCAGACCTGGGTCGGTCTCGGAATAGAGATACAGCGTCTTGTTCGATGTGTCGTAAAACCACTCGTCCTCGGCATCCAGCAAACTAAGGGCCGTCACGAAATAATAATGCGAGCCACGCGCCGCAAAATCTTTCACTTTGGTGAATTCGAATCGATCGGAACGCGGTTTGTGACTGACAATCGTCCCGGCGCGCGACCGCCAACGATCGGAGTTGATCACCACCACGCCACCCACAAGCGACACCTGAAGTGAGGCGAGATCCGCATCGACCATGGTCCCGTCAGCGTAGCCTTTCTTGACATCCTCGCTCAGAGCCCACGACTTGGATTGATCCCAGAAGTGCTCCGACCAGTACCGGCTGTTGGGCCAGCGGGCGAGCGTCATGTTCTTCTTGTCCACAAAGAGCTGCCAAATGTCCTGGTCAAGGGTGGTCTTCCAGATGTACCCGTTGTGACGCGACCACTTGCTCCGGATTGGAATCGTGCCATCGAGAATCGCCCACTCGTCGGGAAAGGAGCGGATGACGATGGGCTTTTCGGCCGTACCTTGCAGGCCATTTAACGACACGACCTCGTGATACCGCCCTCTCCGCAGAGTGCAGACGTCGCCGGCCTTCAGGACCGTGACGGCTTTCTGCAGAGTCCGAAACGGAGCTTCCCTGTTCCCCGCGTTACCATCGTCGCCGGTGGTGGCAACAAAAAACTCGCGCGCTTGCAGGGAAACGACACCCTGGATCCAAATCATAGCCAGAACGATAACGACGAGTGCGGACTTCTTCATCTGATCTTCACGTTTCTATGCTTGGGTTTGGGGCCTTCTCATTAAATGAGGCATTCGGCTTCGATGCGAAGCCTGCTCCCTTGTATTCGTTTTTGGATAGACGCGCCGGCTTCGGCTACGGACTTTCTTGCAGCGTTCATTGAGACGGTGAATCACTTGACTGCGTATTGCTTCTTCAATGCGACCAGTTCGTCGTGCAATCTCTGCCGAACGCCTTTGTAATTCGGATTCTCGTAAACGCTTTTCATTTCCATCGGATCGATTTTCAGGTCGAATAGTTCGTAGTACTCGCTGTTGTTATTGTAAAAACGGATGAGCTTGTAGCGCCGATCGGTGACACCCTCGTGGCGCTGGACGCCGTGCCCGCCGCCTTCGTAGTAATGGTAATAGAGCGACGTGCGCCAGTCTTTCGGCGTCTTCCCCTTCATCAGTGGCAGCAGACTTTCCCCTTGCATATCACTGGGGATCGGAGCGCCGGCGATGTCAAGAAACGTCGGGGCGTTATCGATGTTTTGCACGAGATCATCGTTGCGTGTTCCCGGCGGAATGACACCTGGCCAGCGCGCTATTAGCGGCGTACGGAATGACTCTTCGTACATGAATCGCTTGTCGTACCAGCCGTGCTCGCCGAGGTAGAATCCCTGGTCTGACGAGTACATGACGACCGTGTTCTGGTCGAGCCCGCTGTCCTTAAGGTATTTGAGAATCCGTCCAACGTTCTCGTCGATCCCTGCCACACAGGCAAGGTAGTCTTGCATGTAGGCTTGGTATTTCCAACGGGTCAGTTCGTCACCCTCTCGCTGCTTTTCGGCCAGATACGCTTTGCGTTCCGGCCGCCGTCCAGACTTCAAGTCAGCTCCCAAGCTCATGTGTCGGGCAATCGTCATTTTTTGGTTGCTGGCCGCGGTTCCTCGGCCGCTGTAGTCGTCGAGCAGGTTCTCGGGTTCCGGAAAGGTTCGCTTTGAGAATGGCTCGATGAATCGTTCGGCGGGAGTCCAGCGGCGGTGTGCTGCCTTGTAATGGACCATCAGCATGAAGGGTTTTGCCGTGTCCTTGCCCGTCTTCAGCCAGTTGAGGGCCCGATCGGTAATCACGTCCGTCGAGTGTCCTTTGTACTGGGTCTGGCCATGTGCGGTGATGAACTTCGGATGGATGTATTGCCCCTGTCCGGGAAGCACTTCCCAGTAATCGAAACCCTGCATCGCGCCGGCCAGATGAATCTTCCCGATCATCGCGGTCTGGTAGCCCGACTGCTGCAGGATCTTCTGAAACTGTTGCTGATCGTGGTTGAATCCTCCCCCGTTAGTCATCTTGCCGTGCAAGTGACTCTGTTTGCCAGTCAATAGCGTCGCCCGGCTCGGCGCGCAGATCGAGTTGCCCACGTAGGCCCGGTCGAAAACCATTCCGTCTCTGGCAAGGCTGTCGATGTTAGGCGTGAGGTTTTCGTTCTCGAACCGACCGCCGTAAGCCCCGATTGCCTGGTAGGCGTGGTCATCCGAGAACATCCATACGATGTTGGGCCGTTCGGCTTCGGCGGTCGAAACGAGCGTGAACGACAAGAGCAGATGACATAGAAAGGCCGCGTTAAGCAGCGCCGCGAGGATTTTCATTTCTCATTTCTCCGTGGATTTCCTGCCGGCGCCTTTCGGGCGAGGGATTCGGGCATTGGTCTCGGTCAGCCAGGCGGTGAGCATGGCATCGAGTGCTTTGGCTTGATCGGGCATCGAATGGGCCAGATTCTTCGACTCGCCGATATCCGCCTTGAGATCATAGAGTTCGACACGGTCGCTGTTGAACCATTTGACCAGTCGCAGATCCTTATATCGAATGGCGGCGTAAGGGCGTGCACCGCCCGAGTGAGAGTGAGGAAAAAACCAAAACAGAGCGTCGCGATTCAGTCTTGCATTGGGATCACGCAGGACGCGGTTGAGATCGACGCCATCCACCTGGCTGTTGTGGACGTCGTCGCCCTTGGTGCCCGTTGCGTTGAGGATCGTCGGGTAGAAATCCATCGTAATGACCGGCGTGTTACAGACGCTGCCCGCCGGTGTAACACGCGGCCACTTCACGATCGTCGGCTCACGTACGCCGCCTTCATAGACCGACCCCTTGCCGGCTCGTAACGGGACATTCCTGGTCTGCGTTCCCAGTCCGCCGTTGTCGCCAGTAAGAATGATCAACGTATTCTCGGCGATACCCAACGACTCGAGATGCGCGACGATGCGCCCGACACTGTCGTCAACTGAACGCAGCAGCGCCGCGTACGCCGGTTTCTTGTGGTACTTGCCAGTCGGCTTCTTCTCGTAGTGGTCCACCCACTCGGGCTTGCCCATAACGGGCGTATGCACGGCGTAATAGGCTAGGTGAACAAAAAACGGTTCGTCTTTCCACTGGCTGATGATCCTGATTGTTTCGTCGGTCAGCCGATCGGTGAGAAAATCCCCGTCTTTGCCGCCGGGCGGGAGATTCTCGACCGCTTTTTTTCCGCCATACGGATGAAAGTAGGTCGAGGGGGCGCCCCAGTGGCCGCCGCCGATGTTGATGTCAAAACCGTGGTGCGTCGGATAAAAGTCCGTGTGGTCTTTCGTCCCACGCGGCGCGAGATGCCATTTACCAACGTGGGCGGTGTGGTAGCCGGATTCCTGTAACGCCTCGGCAATCGTCACCTCCTCATGCCGCAACATCATCGTCTGGCTGTGAATAAAGTCGGTGACGCCGTGCTTCGGCGGATACTTGCCGGTCATCAGCGAAGCCCGCGTGGGAGAACAGACGGTGCAGGCGGCATAGCCTTGAGTGAATTTCATCCCAGCTGCGGCCAGCTTGTCGATGTGCGGTGTTTCATAGTAATCCGATCCGTAACACTCTGGATCGGTCCAGCCGAGATCATCGACCATCAGGAAAAGGATATTGGGGCGGACGCCGGCTGGCGCGTGGGAAGTTCTCGACTTGGTTTCATCTTCTGAGAATCCGTCGCCAGCCAGCAAAATGACAGCCAACAGTCCCCAAAAAGACGATCGCCATGCGTTCATGGTAATACCACCTTACTCGGTCTCGCTGTTTCGACGGAAGTTGCCTTGACGACGACCGCATCAACAGTATCGATACCGGCTTTGACGGTGAAAGTGCGGCCCTTCGGCGCGTGGGGCGTGAAGGTCGTACCGTTGACGCGCAGCGTGTACAGGACCTCGCCAGTATCGGTATCAGTCAGTTGGACTACAGGGTTTCTCTTGTTGAAGGTGAGCTGACCTAATTTCCCCCAAGACGGCGGATTGTAGTTGTCGATTTGAGAAATGACTTTTGGCCAACCGGAGAATTGCTTGGCGGCGGGCTGTCGAAGATCGGCGTCTCGGGGCCAGCATTCGGCGGTGATCGTCCGATCTCTCTTGTTGAAGTGTGCGATGACAAAACCCGCGGCGCGGTTACTCTTGTTTTCCGGTGCGTTTGGGTTGGCATAGCCGTACATGGTGATCTTGTTGTGAAAGCCGTCGAGGTACTCGCCAGTGAACTCCAGCGCCGAGTCGGCTGGACGATTGCCGCCGGGCCGTTCATCAACGGGATGCCAGTATCGACCATAGATGCTGTTGACGATTGCCGGCGACACCATCGACCACGGTCCGTCGTTGAATTCGTCGATACCATGCTGCAGCACCGTGGCCAGATGCTGGTCTCCGGCCAGATGGCAGGCAAAGCCCTTGCGGATGGCGCGCAGAGCCTTGTTGCGGCCCGTTTGTGGCCAGCCGTTGGAATCCAGATCGGCGTACAAACGCTTGGTGGAACCGCCATGCATGTGAGCTGCACCGCAGAAGGGTGTCTGTGAAAGCACGGCCTTCATCTGCACGCCCTGCCAGTTGCCGGACCAGTCGTTGAGGAAATCGATCTGCCGCTGACCGAGCAGCGTCAGGCCGGCCAGATCGAGTTTTTTCGTGTCAAAATCCGGTTGGCGAACGTGGTCGGGTCGCGGTCCCAGGTCCTTGGGGACTTTCCCGCCAGGGCCCGACTTAAACTTTCGATCTTCAAGGATTGCAAAGTCGATGCCACCAAGGTTGTAGTTGGTATAGTAGACGTTGATTCCCTGGGCAATGGGCGTCGGATCGTAGGCGTCCGGCAGGTGAGCCGTCTGGCAACGTTCCACCTGCTTGACGTACTCGGGGTGATAAATGTAGCCGCCGGAATTGCCATTGCCCTTGCCGGCAATACCGCCTTCACCCCAGAGGTTCCCCTGCCCAACATCATGGTCGTCGGGGATGGTAATGACCGGACGGTCCTTGAGAACATCGCGAAACTGCGCGCCCCACATCAGCCAGCCGGCCGTATGTTCCGTATGATCGTAGTGTTGATCGCCCGCGAAGAAGAGCAGGTCTGGATCCGCGGCGAGTAGATTACGAATGTAAAATGGTCGCCCCATGCGATCCCTCGAAGAGTTGCACGACAGGCTGGCAATGACGATAACGTTCTGGTCAATTGGATTCTTACGAATCGTTCCTGCGAACATTGCTTGCTCGCCATGACGGACGCGGTAGGGGACAGATTGACTGTCGTCCCAATTCTCCACTCGAAACAGCGCCGACCAGCCGAGGTCGTTCACGTTGGCGACGGCGATTTCATCCCAGCTGCTGCTGCGTTTGATCTCGAGTCGAACGGTGCGTGATTCGTCCGGAAACAGCGGATGAAGCTGTGCCGACATCTTCAGTGTGCGGTTGTCAACCGCGTACAGCGCGAACGCCACGACCTCGTCGCGCGGGCATTCAAGGTCAAAGAAATGGCGGCCCGTTGCGGTGACACTTCCCCTGGGGTGTCGTTTATCGTGGACTTTTCCTTCACGGCCGGCTTTCGCAGTTTCCCACCACCGGCTGGTGGCAGCGCGGTCCAGATTCTCCGGATACGGGGCGCTGACGAGAGGTTCACCCGGCCGCTGAGCAAACAGCGCAGCTGCAGTGAACAATAACGGGGCAGCAACGCAACATCGTACCGTGAAGGAAACGGTTGTAGCGATTCGTATGTTCTCAATTACCATTATCATGATCTTACAACTGTTTGTTGATTACCACAGCGACCTGCTCGGCGAGTTTTTGTCGGCCGGTCGGATTGAAGTGCACGTTTTTCTCGATCTGCCACTGTTTCAAATGCGGCAGGCTGGCGGAATAGAGATCATTGATGACGACACCGTGTTTCTTCATGATCTGCAGGGCAACCTTGTTGTATCGAACGGCGTCTTTGGGCAGGCGGCAAGGGTAAACCCCGCCGGGATACGGCGTGGTGGTTGCAAAGATCAGTTTCGCTTCCGTCTTTTTCAGGCGCAAGACGATCTGTTCGAGTTTCTCGCGGTAATTCTGCAGGCTGAAGACGGGAGGAAGCGTTGGATCGTCATGCCGGCCACCTTTCACCCGACTGACCCGCTTGAGATCGTGCAAGCCGGTATTGAAGTGAATCACGTCCCACGCTGGTCCCTCCAGCATCCGATCCAAGCCCGCTAGGATGCTACCCGTATGACCGCAGTTCCACGGCTCGTCTTTTCCTTTCAGGACAGGGCGATACACGTTGGCCTTACCTGCCAACAAGGCACGCGTTTCCAGTGTGTACCCAATGGATATCGAATCGCCGATCAAGAGCACGTTCGGCAGTTTCTCGTCCGGCGTACAGATCCACTTTTTGCCAAGGGCCTCTTCTTCCGCGGAGCCAGGTTCAACAGCGAATGCCGCCGCGCCGAAGCTCGTGAATGCGGATGCAATTGCACATGCAACAACCATCTTTTCCCAAATCAAGTTCATGTCCTCTCCTTCGTCTTTCTCGGTTTCGAGCGTTTGGCAGCGGCAGCCGGCTTGGCGTTAAACGACTTCGCCGATTTCTTCTTTTGCTGATTTCTTTGACTGGGTGTTTCGAGGCCATCGTCGGGTTGATTCCAAAGGCGGTATGGATCGTCGAGTCGGCGCATTTCGGTGAGCAGCAGTTCTTCCATCTCGGCGAGCTTGTCGGCGTAACGCGGGTCGGCGGCAAGGTTGACCTGCTGCTTTACAGGACGAGTGCCGGTCAATGTGCTGACATTCGCGGCATGATGTTGTTCGAGTAACTCGTGCGGGTTGTCGGCAAGGTTGAACAGTTGCGTTTGCCGGACTTCATCTTTCGGCGAGTCGTACTTGATCAACTTCCAGTCGCCTTTTCTCACCGCGC
>CAYFJO010000536.1:0-6949 GCA_964343305.1 uncultured Pirellulaceae bacterium
GGACGAGCCGACGACGGGGCTGCACTTTGCTGACATTCAATTACTGCTCAAAGTGCTGCACGATTTCGTCGACGCGGGCAACACGGTGTTAGTCGTCGAGCACAACCAGGAAGTGATCAAGACGGCCGACTGGATCATTGACCTTGGTCCAGAAGGTGGCGAAGGTGGCGGACGAGTCATCGCGACGGGCACGCCCGAAGAAATCGTTCAAAGCAAAAGCTCGCACACGGGCCGATCTTTAGCTCGGTTTTTGTGCGCCACTGGCACTGCCAGTGCAAAATCGAACGGAAAGCACAAGACGAAGAAAAACACTGGCAGAGCCAGTGGCACACGGAACGGGAAGCTGGCGAAGAAGATCCGCGTGCAAGGTGCCGCTCAGCACAATTTGAAACAAGTCGACGCCGAGATTCAGCGCGACAAGATGACGGTTTTCTGCGGGCCAAGCGGATCGGGAAAAAGTTCGCTGGCGATGGACACGATCTACGCCGAAGGCCAGCGCCGCTACGTCGAAAGCCTCAGCGCCTACGCCCGCCAGTTCGTCAACCAAATGCAGAAGCCCAAGCTCGAATCGATCGACGGCCTGTCGCCCGCCATCGCGATCGAGCAAAAGAACCTGGGCAACACACCGCGTTCGACGGTCGGCACGGTCACCGAAGTTTACGATTACCTGCGAATTCTTTACGCCCGGCTGGGCACACCGTTTTGCCCTGATTGCGACCTTGAGATCGGCACACAAACATCCGACCAAATCATCGACAAAGTGATGCAGGAACCATCCGGCACTCGCGTCTATCTGATGGCGCCGGTCGACATCGAGGTTGGACGCAAATATGAGTCGTTGTGGGAAGAGATCAAATCAGCCGGGTACATTCGCATCCGAGTTGATGGCAAAACGCATTCGTTGGAAGAGCCTCCGTCGATCGACCGCCGCCGCCGCCACAACGTCGAAGTGGTCATCGATCGAGTCGTCATCAAACCAGCGTCTCGTTCGCGCATCGCCGACACGGTCGAAAATGCATTGGCTCTGGGGCGCGGAGTGATAGGCGTGGCTTATGCGAGCGATGACGTCGAAGAAACGAATTGGCGCGTCGTGACGCACAGCCAGCATCTAGCGTGCGACCATTGTGGGCGAAGTTTTGAACATCTGACGCCGCACAGTTTTTCGTTTAACAGTCATCTAGGTTGGTGTGAAGCATGCGAGGGACTCGGCGTTCAAACCGGCGCGAATCCCGCGGCGTTGCTGCGAGATCCAAAGTTGAGCCTGGCCGATGGAGCGGTTTCGCTTTGGCCGAATTTGGAAAAGAAGGTTTCGCAGTTGATGTTGCAAAGTCTTGCCGCTGGGACCGGCATGCCGCTGGACGTCCCGTTCGATCAACTCGCGGCACGGCATCGGCGTATCATTCTGCATGGCACGGACGACCGGTGGTTCGCGGTGGAGACAGGGAGAGGGGGAAGACGGGGAGAGGGGGAGATAGGGAGAGGGGGAGACAAGGAGAAGGGGAAAAAGAAATCCGTGAACTCCTCATCTCCCCCTCCCCCCCTCTCCCCGCCTCCCCCTCTCCCTGCCTCCTCCTCTCCCCCGCTCTTCAGGTTTCAATTCAAGGGCCTGTATCCGGCGATGGAAGAGGCGTCTCGCTTGTCGCCCGCTTTTCGAACCCAGCTCGAAAAATTCGTCGACGAAGTGGAGTGTACGACGTGTGACGGCAGCCGCTTGCGAGATGATGCCGCTGCGATGCGATTCAACGGCCGAACGATCGACGAGCTGTGCCGGTTGCCGCTTGGCGACCTGCAACAGGTTGTCCAGAAGTGGAAGCTGCCGGCCCGCGTCAAACGGATCGCGGGTGAGATTCTTCGCGAAATCAAGAACCGCGTCCAGTTTTTGAATGACGTTGGATTGAGTTACCTGTCCATCAGCCGCCCGGCGATGACGTTGTCCAACGGCGAGGCGCAACGCATTCGTCTGGCGAGCCAAATCGGCAGCGGGCTGTGCGGCGTTCTTTATGTGTTGGACGAACCGACGATTGGCCTGCATCCGCGCGATAACACACGTTTGCTCCGCGCGCTGCACAAGCTCCGCGACCTCGGCAACACGCTGGTCGTGGTCGAACATGATCGCGAAGTGATCGACGAGTCGGATTTCATTTGCGACTTTGGCCCCGGCGCGGGGCGGCGCGGCGGAGAGATCGTCGCCGAAGGGACGCCTACCCAAGTTTCCAAACGGCGTGCGTCCGTCACCGGCCCATACATCAGCGGAAAGAAGGCGATTCCCATTCCAACAAATCGCCGCGTGGACCGGGACCGCTTCTCGTCGGCCAATTTGTTAGAAGTGATCGGCGCGCGGCACAACAACTTGCGTGACGTTCATCTTCAGATTCCGCTCGGCACATTGACCGCGGTCACGGGCCCAAGCGGTTGCGGCAAAAGCTCGCTCATCGAAGAGGTGCTGTACAACTCACTCGCCAGAACCCTGCACCGTGCGTCGACTATTCCCGGTGCACACGAGGCGATTCGCGGCGTCGAGCACATCAACAAGGTGATCCGCGTCGACCAGCAGGCGCTGGGCAATTCACCGACGTCGAACCCAGCGACTTACACGGGCGTCTTCGAGTTGATTCGCACTCTGTTCGCTCAACTGCCCGAAGCCAAACTCCGAGGCTACTCGCCGCGACGATTCAGTTTCAACGTCCCCGGCGGTCGATGTGAAGAATGCGTCGGCAACGGACAGATCTGCATCGAGATGCACTTCCTGCCTGACGTCTGGGTTCAGTGCGATACGTGCGACGGGCATCGATATAATCCCGAGACGCTGGCCGTCAAATACCACAGCCGATCAATCAGCGACGTGCTCGACATGCCTTGCGGCGAAGCGGTCACGTTGTTTGAAAACATCCCCAAGATTCGCAAGATTCTGCAAACGCTGTGCGACGTCGGCCTCGATTACTTGACGCTTGGCCAGCCCGCGCCAACGTTGTCCGGTGGCGAAGCTCAACGCGTGAAGTTGGCCGCCGAACTTTCGCGGCCCGACACCGGTCGCACGTTGTACTTGCTCGACGAGCCGACGACCGGGCTGCATTTTGACGATCTTCGCAAGCTACTCGATGTGCTCCACCGATTGGTCGATCTGGGGAACACGGTCGTTGTGATTGAACACAATTTGGACGTGATCAAGCAAGCCGACTGGGTGATCGACATGGGCCCCGAAGCGGGCGAAGGCGGAGGATTGATTGTGGTCAATGGGTCGCCCAAAGATGTCGTCACGCACGCACTAAAACACGCGAACGGCAAATCGAATGGCAAGAAGTCCAATCTCCGTTCGCACACCGGCGAAGCACTCGCGCCGGCCATCAAGGCAGGACCTTATCAAGAACGCCCCGTTTTCGATTTTTCCGCTGCCGAAGAAAAACGTGAGTCGGATATGGACATCACGGAAGTGGGCCGCAACGCCAAAATGCCGTGGGAATCGGACGGACGCACCTGGCACACGAAGGACCGCGTTGGACGCAAGGGCGAGCCCTGCCGCTGGGACGGGCGAGTTCTGGAACGCGTTGTCGATCGCATCCATGAATTGGGCGAATTCAGTGAAACGGATTGGAACACTCGGTCGGTCGTCGAGATTGCCGCGCCGAAGAAGTCCGACGGCTGGTTCTTCCACGCCATCACGGGCGAAGCATGGCTGTTGAAAATGAAGTTCCGCACGAAACGCGGAGCCTTCAAACGACAAGAGTTGATCGACGCCCTCAAGCTGAAGACGCTCAACCAACTCGACGAAGTGCCGATGTACAGCAACGACCCGCGCGTGAAGGTGAAGTCGGCCAAGGGAGCGTTCCAGGAAGTAGAAATTCGCGCACACTCGCTTGCCGAAATGGACACGCCCGCATTTTGGCAATTCCTGGAAGACGCAGTGGTAGGCTTTAGCAAGAAGGCCGCGCGCAAAGCGCTGAACATCGAAGACCACACTCCGTGGAAAAAGCTTGGTCAGAAATGGCACTTCATGCGCAAGGGATTCCCGCCGGGTAAGAAGGTGAAGTGGGAACCCGAAGTGCTGGAAGAGCTGCACGAAATATTGAGCGACATCGCGCCTGACGGCCAGTTTCTGTGGAACAACCAGGTGCTTGTCCATCTTTTCGTTCCGCAGCAAAAAGAAGCTTGGGCCAGTCTGCTGACAAAGAAGGCACCTTATCTGGAATTGATTTTGACCAGCCCCAAGAACGCCGTCGCGCTCGGCCGCATTGCTGAGTTGGGATTTGATCGCGAGATGGACGGTTCTCACGAAGACCGCGACCGGCTGCGTATCCGATTCCGTACGCTGGATGACCTGCATCAGGGTGACTTGCCTGAATTCTTGAAAGAGCACCTGGACGAAGTCACGAGTAGCTGAATTCGTAAGAATTCAGAAGTTCTACCTGAATTCTCACGAATTCAGCTACGCACGATCGATTCGTACTCCGCAATGCGGCGTTGCCCAACTAATCATTGGGCAAGTCTTCACCCGATCGTGGCCTCGGTGGCACTTCTTCGACAACCGCGGCATCGGCACTGCCCTCTTCAATATCCTGCGGATACGTTCCTTGGCTCACGATCGGCGAACGTTGTATGATGTAGTTGTCGAGGCGGAAATCCTTCATGCGTAGTCGATCGCGTTGTGCCGCGTCGCGATGGGCTTGTGCGGGCCACGGACCTTCGGCCAGACGGACGGCGTTGTATTCCAAAAGTGAGCCTTTGGACAAATGGACTTGCTTGATGGCGTTGGTGTACTCGCGCATCGATGTGTGGTAGCTGCTCTCGGCGTCGGACAAACGGCGTTGGGCGTCGAGGATGGGTGTCAGCAAATTGGCGATCTTGTTTTCATCCGCGCCCTGCAATTCTGCTTCGAGTGCGCGAAGCTGCTCACGGGCTGCGATCAGCCGATTGAGCGTCACGTGTGCGACGGTGTAGGATCGATCGACCTCGGCAAATGCGGTGCTGAGGTTGAAGATAATCTCGCGCTGCTGCTCGCGGAGCAACGCGCGTTCACGCACTAGTTTCAGTTTTGCATTGCGAACAGCCGCGTGTGCCTGACGGAAGCCGACCGGGAACTTGAGTTCGAACCCCAGTTGCCACTCTTGAAAGCGGCCCGATGACAGGTTGTGCACCGCGTCATTGAAGCCCGTTCGATTGTCGCCATTCGGTTCGACCAAGTCGTGGCCCAGTCCCCGCCAGCGATAGCGTCCCACCGCATCGATTTCGGGATAAAGATAGTTCTTGGCCGCGATAAGTTCTAACTCGCGTTGTTTGATCTTCCACTTTTGCTCGCGCAGTTCCACTTTTCGCATCAAGGATTCCGCCACGATCTCGTCCCAATTAAAGATGACCTTGGCCGGATCCGGCTCGTCGGACGGACGGATGACGCGATCGCCGTTGATCGGCAGGCCGGTCATCAGACGCAGCCGCCGTTCATTGACATACAGCCCGCCGCGTGTATTGCCTGGATAGGTGGATCGCTGGGGCTGTTGCAGGCGACCCTGCAATTCGTTGATGACGTCCGCTTTGAGCCGGAAGTACTGCTCGCGCGCTTGTGCTTCGCGCTCGGCCTCGCCACCACGACGGCCGGTCTGGTGAAGTGCGTGGATGCGTCGCCACGTAAGCAGCGCCCGGTCACGCGCCGCAATCTTGGCGGAAACATTGCGATAAGACTGGTACAGATCCCAGTACGCCGTTTCGACGTCGTCGATCAAATCGCGAATGCCTTTTTCGAATTGGGCCAGGTTGATGTCGGCGTTGATGCGGGCGATCAACACTCCGTTGTAAACGCCCGGTGTCGCATCGGGACCGGCAATGCGATGGAAGTCGTAGCCCATCTGCGCACCGCCCAGATAGATCGGCTGGCGAGCCTCCATTTCCAGTGCCGTGGCCCACGGCAGATTGGGAATGTCGTTTCCCGGCGAGTTGTTAAAGTCGTAGTCGACCGTGTGCCTTGCGGTCAACTCGGTGCCCATCGGAGTGCGTTTGTAGAGTTCCGAATTGTAGGCCAGCAGATCTTGCTTGAAGAGACGTGTGCCACCGCCGAAAAACTGGTTGTTGACCGCGCGATCGTTCTTTTCAAAAAACATCCCGGTCGACCAATTGGCGTCGAACGCGCTAAGTGCGGCCGCTTCGCCGAATCGCGGATCGCTTTGTTGAATCGCGGGATCAAAAATGGATTGGACACCGTCGGGGATTTGAATCACGTTGGCACCGAGATTTCGTAAGACCTTGGAATTGGTCAATGCCAACTGAATCGCCTCTTGCAGCGTCATGTCCCAATGTTCTTTGGGAAGGTTTTCCGAAACCAAATTGGGACGAGCCGTGGCGGCCAGTTCCGCGTAATTTGACGATTCGACGTCGGGATATTCGATTTCGGCGGAGACGTTTTGGTAGTGTTCGAGTTCAGAGTTAGAGAATGTCGACGCATCATTTTTCTTACCCCATGTACAGCCCGGTAGCGTCAGCAAGGCGGCATAAAAGAGCCAGCCAGCGCAGAACAACCAACCGCGCATATAGGGAAATGCGTGAATGTGCATTGCAATGGTGGGTGCTGACTTCCTCGCAAACGACAGTGGCACAAACGTATGCGAGAAAATAGGGGTCGGCGACGATCCGTTGGTGGGACAATCCTACAATCGGTATTGCACTAGTAATCATCGGCATCCCTCCAAACGTGAGGAGTGCCAATTTCCTAGGAATTCGCCAATTGCGAACAGTGAGACCTTCTGATACATGCGTCAAAGGTTGCCTAGTCGTCCACCTCCGATTGTCGGGTGCTAGCTGCGGCCTTTTGAATCTGAGAAGGCTTCACATTCGGAAGTGCGTTATGCCGCAGTTCAGTCTCATCTATAGCAAACTCGGGTGGTCGAAGGTCCGTGAATTGTCAATCGCCTTCTTCCTGGGATTTCGAAATCCGCTGCAACCACAACATGAGACAGCCGACGAT
>CAYFJO010000537.1:0-6926 GCA_964343305.1 uncultured Pirellulaceae bacterium
CATGGACGCGCTGAGCAAATGCGCAAGTCATTTAATCGTTTTAATCGATACCCCACAACAGACGCTGCCAGCCGCGTGGACTGCGATTAAGTTCAACGAACAGGTTACCGCGACGGAATCGAGCATGCAACAATCGGGGCCGGGGTTTGAGGTCCCGAACGTGAGGGTGCGATCTAGGCCAGGCACGCCGCGACCAGGGCATATTTGTCACCCAACATGGCGTAACGCTTCGATGGGATGCATCGCGGCCGCTCGTCGCGCGGGGTAAAGTCCAAAAACCACTCCGACCAAAACTGAAATTCCAAAGGCCAAGGGAATGGACCACGGCAATATGATGGGGTTTACAGTTTGGACTGACTCCGGAAGCGTTGCCATCATCTCGGGAACGAGGTAATTCAGCGAATGGCGCAGGCCATCGACGACCACTCCGCACGTAAAACCACCGAGGATTCCCGTCAAACCACCGGCGACCGAGAGCATGACCGTCTCGAATACAAACTGGCGTGTGATATCTCCGCGATTCGCCCCCAGTGCCCGGCGTATTCCGATTTCGCGGGTCCGTTCCGTGACCGTGGCCAGCATGATGTTCATGATACCGATGCCGCCGACGATCAAAGAAATCGCTGCGATGAGCGCCATCATGGCCATGAACATCAATCGTGTACTACGAGCCCTGGCGAGTAATTCCAACGGGACGGTGATTGTGTAGTCGTCGTATTTGTGAGACCTTGTCAACGTGTCGAGGAGCACTTCGCTGGTCGTGAATGCATCTTTTTTGTCTTTTAACCGCAAAGTGATTTGCGTAATTCCCATTCCGCCATCGCTTCCCCTTGATGACGAATCGCCGAATCGCGACCAAAAGGTCGAGAGTGGAATGTAGGCGTTGTCCGCGAAATCTTGGCTGCGAACCGACCCACGAATTCCTTCCATGCGCGAACGGCTCGCAAAGATACCAACGACTCGATAAAAATCCCTATGGATGCGGATCGACTGCCCAAGAGGGTCCCTGTGCAAAAACAACTCGTCCGCCACCTCTTGTGCCAAAATACAAACCATACTCTTGGCCTCATCATCATTGTCCGTCAGGAACCGCCCGCGATGAAGTTCGAGAGAGTAGAGTTGCCGGAAACGCGGCGTACATGCGATGATTTCTCCTCGCGTCATTCGATCTCGATGACGAAATTCGTAACCCTGGCGACGACAGAAAGGAATCGCAAATTCGATGCTTCTGATCGTCTGTTCCATGACGTCGCGGTCACGATCCGTCAAACCATAAGTGTAGATCCGTCGATTACCGGTTTGTTCGTTGGGTGGCCGCGTCGTTTCGATAATGATGTTATTGGCACCAAGTTCCGCAATTTGTTGCTGTGCTTTTGCGCTAATTCCTTCGCCAATCGCAAGCAGCCAGATGACGCTTGCTACGCCGATAAAGATCCCCAGTATCGTTAACAACGAACGTAGCGGATGCATCAGCACACTCTTGAGCCCGATCCGTAGGTCGCGCAATCGAAGCTGTAATTTTGAACGTCGCCGATTTGCGAATTGCGCCCCGTCATTGTTATAGGAATTCGGATGCAAGGGATCGGTCGGTTCACGCGACTCGACGAGTTCGGATGCATCATCGAGTCGATCATCTGACTCCACCGTACCGTCGCGAAGCCGAACGATGCGTCGAGCGCGTTTGGCAACGTCCGCTTCGTG
Organism: uncultured Pirellulaceae bacterium; assembly: GCA_964343305.1. Classification (GTDB taxonomy): domain Bacteria; phylum Planctomycetota; class Planctomycetia; order Pirellulales; family Pirellulaceae; genus CAYFJO01. The sequence goes on from CAYFJO010000537.1 coordinate 1,702, forward strand.
TGTCACCATTACAATGGTCGTGCCAGCTTCATTGAGCCGGTCAAACACATCGAGAATATCGGATGTCGTTGAGGTATCAAGATTGCCAGTCGGTTCGTCCGCGAGAATAAAGTGCGGCTGATTGATCAAACTGCGGGCAATGGCGGCACGTTGCTGTTGACCGCCGGAGAGTTGTGAAGGACGGTGATTGAGCCGGTCTCCGAGGCCAACGAGTTCCGCGAGTTGGTGGCATCGCTCCTCATCCGCCGAAGACAGACCCTCGCCGTAGGCCAAGGGTGCTTCAATGTTTTCGAGAACCGTCAATTGGGAAACGAGATTGTAGGCCTGAAAGACGAATCCAATCCGATCGGCACGAATCTGAGAAAGATGATCATCGTCCAAAAGCGCGACGTTGACATCGCCAATGAAATAGTCGCCGCTGGTGGGTTTGTCGAGACAACCCAACAGGTTAAGCAGCGTGCTCTTGCCGGAACCAGAAGGTCCCATGATTGCGACGTAGTCACCTTTGGGCACTTCCAAGTCGACGTCGACCAGCGCGTGGACAGATTCGTTGGCCAGCAAGTATTCCTTGCACAGTCCCTTGATGCGAAGTGCGGCAACCATCACCGCTTTCCATCGCGCAAGCCGTGCGTTGGGACCTTTGCTGTCAATGCCTTTCCGGGCTGTTTTGCCTTTGGCTCGTTTCTCTTGTCCGTTTCTTCTGATGAGCGATTCACTTGCTGAATCTCGACAGCTTGGGCATCGGCGTGCAAATCAATTTGTCCATCATATTGCATCGGAGCCATGACGACTTGCTCGCCCGGTTGCACGCCTTTCTGAATCATCAAGAACTTTTCGTTAGCCGGACCAACTTCGACTTCACGAGTTGTGAATCCTTCATCACTAGCAACGACACAAAAGTGTCGGCCTTCGCGTCCAAAGACGGCCTGAATCGGAACCTGAATCGCCTCTTCGATTTGTTCCGCCACAATGGAGACCTGGGCCGTCATGCCGGGACGCAGTGTCTTGGGCGGCACATCAATTTCGATCTCGGCGGCGTATTCTTTGACGTGCGACATATAGAAGTTTTGGCTGCGCAGCGGATACTCATTCACTCGGCTGACGCGGCCGGTAAGAACTTGATCCGGCAGTGCTTCCAACACAATCGTCGACTTCATCTTTTCTTTGATATGGTTAATTCGAGACTCATGGATCTTTGCAACAACTCGCATCTTAGTTGGATCAGGCAAGCGAATGATGACTTGTCTTTCACGGACAGGCTTGCCTTCCGCGATGAGGACATCGCCATTGGAGCTGCGACGATCGTCGTCGTTCGCGTAGACGACCTGGCCGTCGACGGGTGCGAAAACTGTGCACTGTGCGATTTGGTCTTCGATCGCTTGCTCGCGGCGCTGCTCAAGTTTCAACGATTTCTGGCGGGACGTTTGGCGTGCCAGGGCTGTGTCTAATTCGGCTTGAAGCACGGTCATCATTTTTTTCCGCGCAAACGTCCGCAAAACTTCCAGCCTTGTTTTGGCAACCGACAATTCCTTACGAGCCTTTTCTTCGGCAAAACGATCCGCCTCTAATTGGACTTCGGAAACATAACCGCGTTCCGCCAGGCGTTTGCTGTAATACAGGAATTCTGCCGCGCGGCGGACGTTTTCTTCGGCAACAAACAGCTCACTCTCGAGCTGCTCTTCTTGTTCACGAAAGGTTCCGAATTCGTATTCCTTGAGCGAGAGCTTCGCGGCCTCAACCGCGGCCCCCGCTTCGGCGAAGTCCGATTGACTATTGCTGCAAACAATCTGTTGTTGAATCAACTCGGTTTGCAATGTCGAGTCGTCCAGCTTGACCAAAAAATCGTCTTTTGAAACTCGGGTGCCTTCTGGAACGATCTCCAGGATGTTGGTGCCGGCTGAATTTCGTGACTGCACTTTGCAGCGAATCTCTACGTTACTCGAACTCTCGACCTCACCTCGCTCGTTGATCTCAAACACGAAGCGACCGACTTCGACTGGATTCGTAAGTACGTTTTGTGGCGAATTGTCCGTCAAAGATGTCGGCACATAATGCCAGGCGATGAATGCGACGCCAGCGATTGCAACCAGCGCTACCAGAATCCTTAAGCTAACACGACCACATCGCATCGGTTTTCGCCGGCGATGTGTAGGACGATGTATAAACCGTGAATCAGAGAGCATTTCAAAACCGTAGCTGCACTCGCCAGAGTGCGGACGATCGTCGCGAAAATCCGCGTTCTGGCGAACGCTGCAACGACGAAATTGGGTTTTGAAATGTCCTCTAGCAACATCGAGAGTCGCCATCAACATATCTCTTCGGTTTGAGGTGGGACCGACAAGCTGCCGGCGATTGGGGTAGGTCGGCAATCTATGCCGCCGTATTCAAATGTCCGGCAGCAGGAGTCGTGAGACTTCTGTTTTTCCGGAACTTCCGAACTCTCACGAGTCCGGCTACGGGGCAATTCAAACTGGCGGCAATCCAAATTTGCCAGCCCTAAATATAATCGACTTCTTATATGTGTGCCGCGACGATTCTCAAAACAGGCGGCTTCTTGCGTCATAAGGCATGTATTCACAATAACTTAAGGAAAATCAACTCAATCCCTATCTTCGCGTCCTGGAACGGTTGGCAGGCGTTCGAGCTGATCGTTTAGCGCGTCATTCGTTGAACCATGTTCTTCACCACTAGCCTGATCGATCCACACGCCGTGTTCGTTCAGTTGCATCGTTCCCAGTTCAAAATCGATCAAGATGCGGAGCACTTCGTAGCTGACCCAAACATTCAGAAAATCGTTTTGTGCATCAAGCAAGTCGTTGAGAGCCGAAACTAGATCGCGGGCCGTGGTTGCACCCAGTAGCTTGACTTCGCCAGGCTTCGGTGGCTTTGTCAGTTCCAAACGAGTGACATCGACTTGCGCGATCGCGACATTGACGGCAGCACGCCGAATCTCGAAATTCAATTCCAACAGATCCGCCATACGTATCGAATTACGAACGCTCTGGTTGATCTCGTCTTCGAACAACATGAACTCGCGTCGTGCCCGCTGATACTCGATCAAGGTTGCTCGGTACTGATTTCGTTCGGCCAAACGTGTGGTCGGTGTGTCGAATGCAAGACCTGCCTGGAGTCGCCCGGTATCTGGATCAAACTTCACCGGGTTATCGTCGACCGTTGACATGTCGCCACTAAAGGTCACGCTCAAATCGCTTTTCAAAGCATTGGCGTCAAACTCGATGCGCCGCCACGAGTCGACGAGGCGCGCCCGCGCGTTCATGAGGTCAAGTCGATTGGCTTTAGCAACCTCGAATGCCTCTTCCGAGTCGATTTCATTGGGACGCAGTGCGATTCCTTCCAATCGCGCACTTGCTTGGTCCAAGGCAAGTCCAAGCAACACACCTGAGAGTTCCGTCGTCACCGTCACAAGTTTGTTGCGAGCATCTTCTAACTCAGTCTCCGGTAGAGATTGTTCCAATTTATCAATGGCGTCCCAGATCGTGGCGAAGGACTTTTCCGACTTTGGCAGGCGCTGTTTCAAACGCTCGGCACGTTGCGCTAAAGTGTTTTCATCGTAGATGCGAGGGTCTACGTTCGCCTGCTGCAAGTAAGTTTTAGAATGCAAACGCCGGAGATGTTGCGCTCGCGAAGGAAGATTGGCATCGAGTTCCTCAAGACCCGCTTGTGTGACTTTGCGTTGGCCAACGACGTTTTGCCGTATCAACTTGAGTTGCGACAACGCTGTCTTGAGATCGTCGACTTTTGTAATCCGGCTTTTGACGCGAATAACATCCAGGATTGCACTGACCTCATCTTGAATCTCTGTCATGGACGGGTCGAGTAGATTGAATCGATCGATCAAGGAGTCCTTGATGCGTACATGCACATCGGGCGGCAGACCTAATTGAACTTTGTATTGGTCCAATCGCGTCTTGTACGCTGCCTTAGCGGACAAAAGACTACTTTGAGCGTTGTAGAGCGCCTGGCGAGTCTGATCAACTTGAAGACGAATGCGAATTCGGCCGGCGTCGAACGAAGCTTCCAGTTGTGCCAGACTGTCGCGCAATGCCGAGACGTTGACCGTCTGGTTGCGAATTTGCTGTTGTTCCTGCAATAAACCTAGAAATCCATTGGCGTTCGGCGCTCCCGTCCGCCCGCTAGGCGTGCCCGCGAGTAGCCCAAGTCCAGACTGGCCGACGTCACCAGTCGGCGAGGGACCTTCGCCAGAGTTTCGTCCCGTTGCTATGTCGACAAAAAATCCCTGGCGGAATTGCTCCATCTGTCGAACGTTAGCGAGCAACCTGCGCTCTACCAAAGTCAGGTTCTCAAGTACTCGCGCACGACCGCCGAATCTCAACAACGGCTGGACAATGCTGAAATCGAGCAGCGAGCGAACACTATTTGTGTCCGGCCCGGCAAACTGCCACACGATTGTGTTCGCCAAACCGACAACGATTTCGCCGCCCGTTGCCGTCAAGCGACGAAGTTCGCCATCGGAGATTGTCTCGAGACTTGTCGCCGGTCGCCCGCCGCCACCGCCCCTGGTTGGTCCATCCGCGGTGAACGTCGTCCGACTTCCAGAAAAGAGTTGCGTGTCGAATTGAAAACGCTCGAAGGTCACGTCCAAAGCGGATAGATATAAGTCTTCAAGTTCGCGTTGGTATTCACGAGAGTTCGTAGTAGCGACATGAATGGCTCCTCGATAGTCGAGCACAACCGTGTTGGATTCATCGCGAGGCAAAAACTCCCGCCATGTTCCCGCATCAACCTTGGGAAGTTGTCCGTTTCGATACCAATGTTGATATCCGGCCTTGCCGTCAACAACCTGCATGAACTGATGAGATGCCGGATCATCGGGTGGCAGCGATGGACGATCGGGATCGGATGGATCATGTAATCGCGAATCAGGGCCGCGATAAACTGGATCGGCGCCGAAATGCCAGCCCTTTTCGGTCAAGACGGCGCTAACCTCGTCATCCGCCTGCCTGCGGAACTGACTTCTTGAACAGCCAACAAGGCAGACCATCAGACAGAGAATGGTTGCTGTAAACTGCGATAGGTATTTAGTAGTGCATCCGTTCATACGTCGAGCCGTTATCGCGTCTTATCGACGAACAAGCACCAAAATCGCGACCAAATGCAAAAATGAACGGACCAGAGAACTAAGTCAATTGTTAATCATTATTCGGGTTAGGCAATCTTGTCACGCGTTAGACTTGCTTTAAGGA
>CAYFJO010000538.1:0-6913 GCA_964343305.1 uncultured Pirellulaceae bacterium
AAACGCTGCATTGGCATCATTTCGCGCTCCACATGAGTTTTGTGGCGGATTAGTTCCGTCACGCAAAGGTGACGTTGCATGTTCTTGGACGACTTTGACGAAGAAAAACGATTTCGCGATTTGTGGGACTCTGTGCGTATCGAGCGGCCTGTCCGCTATTCGCTGTTTACCTTTGGCGAATCCGAATTGCCATATTTTCTGGTCTGTGGCGACGACACCCCCGGCACAACCGTGTCGATCACCAAGGGCGAAGTTCGGATCAAGCGGCCGATGATCATCACGCCGGGCAGCGACCATCCGGAGTTTCATAATTTCTTTGAAAACCCGGAAGAAGAGGGCATGGTCGAGTTCTTGCTCGCTCGATCGGCGCAGCTTTCCAACTTGCAATTCATCAACGAAGTGGGCAACAAGAAACTTGTCAGCGACAGCGTCGAAGAAGCTATTGACAAGCTCAACCGGCAACTCGATTCGGAAGATGAGGACCGCGTGGCAATTTTGTCGGCACCTCCGGATCTGGGCGGCATCGCGGTCTTGCGCTATTCCGCCGAACGGGTGTTGGAGAGCGCACCCGACAATATCCAGGAACTCCGCGAACGTGGGTTCCTTCCGTAGCGTCATTGCCGTGTCAAACTGTAAGACGGATTTCCAATCCGTCCCAGACGGTTTGAAAAACCGTCCTACTGAAATGCTCGCAGGAGAACAAGAAATTCACGACCCGTAGAACGACGAAATGTGAGGTTAAGAAAATGGTAGACAATCCATTGCGGTTGTTAATCCTTGGAGCCCATCCAGACGATGCGGAGTATCACGCCGGTGGTTTGGCGGCGATCTATCGCGGTTTGGGACACAAGGTAAGAATGATTTCGGTGACCAACGGCGGTGCCGGGCACCACAGGTATTCGTCCGAAGAATTGGTCCAAATTCGACGCCGTGAGGCCGCGGCGGCTGGCGCAGTGATCGGTGCGGTTTATGAAACGTGGGACAACCCGGACGGTTCGCTGTTGCCGACTCTGGATGTTCGCGAACAAATCATTCGCGAGATCCGCACCTTCCAGCCCGATCTGGTCGTCACCCATCGGACGAATGATTATCATCCAGACCATCGCGCCGTTGGCCAGGCCGTACAAGACGCGTCTTACATGGTGACTGTGCCACTGGTTGTGACCGACGTTCCGTTTCTTCGCAAAGACCCGGTTGTCGCCTACATGGCTGATTTGTTCACCAAGCCTTGTCCGTTTCGACCGGATGTGGTGCTCGATGTCACTGAACTTGTCGACACGATCGTAGACATGATGGCGTGCCACGAGTCGCAATTCTACGATTTTCTACCGTTCAACCACGGCGTCGCCGACGACGTGCCGGACGACGACGACGAAAAGAAATCCTGGCTGATCGATTGGTTTCATCGTCGAACCGGCGATCGGGCGGATCGATTTCGCGATGCGCTCATCGACACCTACGGCAGCGAGCGAGGCAACTCAATTCGTTTTATGGAAGCTTACGAGATCAGCGAATACGCCGCAGGAGTCGACGACGCCCGGAAGAAACAACTCTTTCCGTCTCCTGATTGACGTCCGCTTTCTTCGCTTCATCAGACTTTGCTGTTTGAGGTTTTGTCGCTTTTGGTTTTGGTGTCGGGACTTTTGGTAGATTCGACTTCGCGACTTGCGGTTTCACTTCGTTCGACTTCGCTGTTTTGATGCGTGCCTCGCTGGATGTTGCCCTTCGATTCGCGAGAGCTGTGCGGATATGTTCGCGTACTAGATGGCCAACTCGCCAACCAGAATCGACGGAACGCACTACCACTTCGATCGTGCTGTTGTAGTTGCCTTCGATCGTCCACACGTGCTTTTGCTTCGGATCGTATGTCAACAACATCAAGCTATGTCCAGGTTTGCGGACGTAATCACCGTGAATGGGGCTTTTTTGGGCGATTATCGCGATTTGGCTACCTTTGTTGTACGGCCTTAGCTTGCCAAACAAAGCGCTGAGTTGCGTTCGCCCGTTTCTGGCACCAACAGTGCGTGTTCCCGTGGCCCACATGTAAAACGCATAGCAGTCCATTGGAAAACGCTCACCGCTGCGCCAGCGAACGCGACGGTAATAGAATTCACGGAACGACCGCATCACGATTTCGTGCCGTGCCTTTTCAAGTTCCGATTCGCCGGAAGTCGCCACGTAATAAGGCAGCGGCACGTGGCCCAATGCCGATGTGTCGTCGTACTTGTCGGACTTGCGATGCAGGTTGACGAAGACTCGGTAAACGTGTCCCGGCGAAATCAGGTGGTCCGTCTTCGATTGGTTCGCCAGGTCGAGCGTCGCGACATTCAACTCGTCTTTTCGCTCTGCCTGAAACTTTGCCGGCAGATAACGCACGTAAGTCTTTGTATAATCCGCCAGATTTTTTACTTTGACTTCGGCGACCAGGTTGTCCCTGTGCTTCAGGATGTTTTCGTCGCGGACGATCAAGAAGATGCGAATCTTGTCCGCGAACGCAACGCTGGGGCTCTTCGCCAGGTTATAGCTGTAATGGACCTTAAGCTTTGGATAATTGGCCGAAGCGGCGTCGAACTTTGGCGCGACATGTTTGACGGCCAGCGCTTGGTTCAGCGGGAAGACAAAGCAAACGACAACGAGGGTACAAAACATCCGTCGACAGAACATGATCAATCCTTTCAGGCGAGTAAATGGGCAAAGGAAGCCCGAGGCGGGACCCCAACGTTGGGGCGGTGTGATTCACTCAAACGCCGATCGCTGCTTGGCGAACCGAACAACGATCAGAGGGCGAGATTCTAACTGCTAGCATGCAGCAATGAAGGGGAGTATCGCCATCTAACTAATAGTGGGGCATGCGACGCGCACCGGTCACATCGTGATAATGACCGGCAACAAACGGATTGCAAAGATGAAAAGTGCCGGTAGCGTCGCTAACAACAGAAATTCCCACACTCCTAGCCGCAGTTTTCCGGTGCGACGAAATTGGTCACGCACGCGATCAAACAAATGTCCCAAAATCGCCCCAATGACGCCGAAGACCAACGGAGACATTAGCGCCTTGGCGTTGCCAAAACTCTGAACGATCAGGATCGTGCCCAGTGACAAGCCGATGGCCAGGCCGAAGATCAATAGGTCGAAATCCTTGCGAATCCCTTGCGGTCGCTGGTCTGGACAAACCACTTGATGTTCAAGATAGGCTGCGGCGGCTCGCTCGCGATCTTCGAAATCGACCAGCACTTGGGTCTTGCGGCCGTTCATCGCGGTGGATGATGGGATTCCGATTTCATTCAGTCGCCGCTGATATTGACGGGCGACATCTTTGTCGTAAAACGAAGCGGTGACGATCTGGTCGAGCGCATCGAGTCCATCAGCGAGCGGGCCACTGGTTCCCTCCAGATCGGCGTTGCTTTGAATGGATCGCAACGCCTTGCGAATCGAACCTTCATCTTTCGGCGGTTTTCCTTCGGCGGGCAATGACATGCTTGGCAATTATAGTCGGTCGATTGCGAAAGCGCGCATTTGCGTGCGGGACGCCACGCCGGTCCAGCGGTGCTAGCCGAATTGTTCCGCCAGCTTATCAACGATGACTCGTCCGATGTTGAGCGAAGAAGTGGCTGCGGGCGAAGGGGCGTTGTTGACGTTCACCAGGCGATCCGCCGGCTGGATGATAAAGTCGTCGACCATCGAGCCGTCCAAGGCGATCGCTTGGGCGCGAACGCCGGCGCGAGCAGCGACCAAATGATTCGACTGAATCTCCGGCATTAACCGCTGTAACGCTCGCACGAACGCTGCCTTGCTGAACGACCGCAACATTTCGCCACATCCCACACGCCAGTATTTCCACGCCAGCCGCAGGAATCCGCGATAGGTCAGTGTTTCAGCCAGATCATACAAGTTGATGTCCCGCCGCCGATATCCTTCGCGGGCAAACGCCAACACGGCATTGGGTCCGCACTCGACGCCGCCATCGATCATGCGAGTGAAATGGACACCGAGAAATGGGAAACTTGGATCCGGAACAGGATAGATCAGATTCCGGCACAAGTGATGGACGTCGGGCTTGAGTTCATAATACTCACCGCGAAATGGGACGATTTTTGCATCGGGTTTCTCGCCGCTCATTTTGGTCACACGGTCACAGTGCAGGCCCGCACAGTTCACCACGTGCCGCGCTTCGAACTCACCCGCCGTTGTTTCGACAACGATCGACTGCGGTCGCCGATCCAGACGCATCGTTTTTGCACCGCAAACCACTTCGCCACCATTTTCTACCACGATCTCGGCCAGCCGCTCGCACACCCGGCGATAATTCACAATGCCGGATTCGGGCACATGGATCGCTTTCACTGCTGCCGCGTGTGGCTCCAGTTCTTGCAATCTCTGGGCTGAGATGATCTGGCATTTCACGCCGTTCTGTTGACCACGTTCGTAAATACGCTGCAATCGTTCGATTTCACTTTCGTCCACCGCCACGATGACTTTGCCGCAAACATCATAGGGAATCTGTTCGCGCTCACAGAACTCCTCCATGGCTCGCTTGCCTTCTCGGCAATTCTTGGCTTTCAACGAACCTGGTTTGTAGTAGATGCCGGAATGCAAGACACCAGAATTATGCCCCGTTTGGTGTGCACCGACGGCGGACTCTTTTTCCAAAATCACAACCCGCTTGTCGGCAAACCGCCGACTGAGATTGTAAGCCGCCGCCAATCCAACAATGCCGCCGCCAATGATTGCTACGTCTGCCTGTTTCATGCCTTTTTGAGATCCCGTCCGATTCTCTGTTCAACGCTTGCAACCTTGGACTCCAAACGACCCTGATATCCTTCACGGTAATCAAATTTCGCCGTGCACGTAATCCGGTCGCAATCCTTGGCCATGGCATCGAAGCACCGTCGCAACACGTCGAGCACTTGATCGATCTCCCCTTCAATAATCGTGCCCATCGCGTGCAGACGATAGTCCAGGCCGCTCTGGTCGATGATCTCCAGACTGCGGGCCACATATTCGCTCACACTCTCGCCCTTTGCCAGCGGCGACATGCTGAATTCAAGAAGAACCATGAAGTTTGCTCCCGTTTAGAATGAGTGGACGGTAGCCAAGGATGGCGTGTGCATCAATCCCTGAAGTCTTGAGGGAGAACTTGATGTACATGCTGAGCGGCGTTAAGTATCCTGAAGTTATATTTGAACGGCGTTCGAAACATTGAAACCATTACAGCCAATGTTACCATGAATGTGCTCACTCGCCTCTTGCGTTGGCTGCGCCACAGGCCACAAGTCTCGACAAAGTCGATCCAACTTCGAGGCCAAATGCGAGGCATCGAGCCGCTCGAAAAGCGAATTCTATTGGCCTCGGATTTTGGTGATGCTCCGCTACCCTATCCGGTCACCTTGGCGGAAGGCGGCGCGGAACACGTGACAGGCGGTGCCTTACAACTGGGTGCAACGGTCGATTCCGAAGCAGACGGCACGCACTCGGCCGGTGCCGACTTTGATGACAACAACGGTGCGACGCCAGATGACGAAGACGGCGTGACGTTTGGCGCGATTCAGGTCGGCGCACTTGACGCAACGGTCGCGGTTAACGTGCAAGGCGCGGCAGGCAAGCTAGACGCCTGGATCGACTTCAACGGCGATGGGTCGTGGGGCGGACCGGGTGAGCAGATCTTTGCTTCGCAGAATGTCGTGGTCGGGACGAACAACCTGACGTTTGATGTTTCCAGCTATACGATTGCTGGCACGACCTATGCTCGATTCCGGCTCAGTACGGGCGGAGGGCTGGGCGTTGGAGGTTTGGCAGTGGATGGCGAAGTCGAGGACTATCAAGTCACGATCGGCAACCCGTCAGCCGCCAGCGGCACGTTTGGCGGGCAGAACACGATCAGCAGCACCGCCATCGATGCCATATCGGCGTTCGCTGCGGATGTGGACGGCGACGGGGATCTTGATGTGCTGTCCGCCTCGTACAGTGACGACAAAATCGCCTGGTACGAGAACGACGGCAGCCAGAACTTCACGGCCCACACCATCAGTACGGCTGCCAATGGAGCCTGGTCGGTGGTCGCGGCGGACGTCGACGGGGACGGGGATCTCGATGTGCTCAGCGCATCGCGCGCTGACGACAAGATCGCCTGGTACGAAAACGACGGCAGCCAGAACTTCACCACCCGCACCATCAGCACCGCCGCCGATGGGGCCTTTTCGGTGTTCGCGGCGGATGTGGATGGCGACGGAGATCTGGATGTCCTCAGCGCATCATGGTCTGACGACAAGATCGCCTGGTACGAGAACGACGGCAGCCAGAACTTCACAGCACACACCATCAGCACGGCAGCAGATCGAGCCTCTTCGGTGTTCGCGGCGGACATCGACGGGGACGGGGATCTCGATGTCCTCAGTGCGTCGACCTATGACGACAAGGTCGCCTGGTACGAGAACGACGGCAGCCAGAACTTCACGGCCCACACCATCAGTACGGCAGGAGATTATAGCGTTTCAGTATTCGCGGCGGACGTCGACTCCGACGGGGATCTCGATGTGCTTTCCGCGTCCTTCTATGATGACAAGATTACCTGGTACGAGAACGACGGCAGCCAGAATTTCACGAGCCACACCATCAGCACGGCCGCCAATGGACCCTTTTCCGTATTCGCAGCGGACGTCGATGGGGATGGGGATCTCGATGTACTCAGCGCGTCGGACTATGACGGCAAGGTCGCCTGGTACGAGAACGACGGCAGCCAGAACTTCACGGCCCACACCATCAGTACTGCCGCGATCATAGGCCGATCGGTGTTCGCAGCAGACGTGGACGGCGACGGCGATCTCGATGTGCTCAGCGCGGCTGAGTTTGACGATAAGATCGCTTGGTATGAAAACCTGAACGATCCGAAAGATTTCGGCGACGCACCATCTCC
>CAYFJO010000539.1:0-6903 GCA_964343305.1 uncultured Pirellulaceae bacterium
CGGCAACTTGTTGGGAAACATATTCTTGTAGCTCACTCACGGTAATTCGTCGGTCGCGTGTTCGATCGGCTTCGCCTCGCAAGCCGCGCAATACGGCGTATGTGAACGCACCATGTTTCAGATTACCACTTTCGATGGAAAGCTCACTGCCTCGACACGCAGCGAATACCATGACTCGTGCATTCAGTAGCGGAAGTGCCAACTCATCGTGAGTGGCGGCCCGCTGACCAAAGGCGCCGGCGTGGCAGCAATCCGATAAGAACAATACCGCCGAGGCCTGGACACGACCGAGTTGGTGAGCAATGTCGTCCCAAGGGAGATATGTCTCTCGAATTGCCTCATCGTCAGCTTCGTGCGGCACGAAGTAGGGCTTGCCTCGTGATGAGCGACCAGCGTGCCCAGAGAATTGAACGATCACAACATCATCGCGGCGGCAATTTTCGGCAAGCCATGACAGTCCTTTGCGGATGTTGGGGATCGTTGCCTGCTCATCGACCAAGACATTCGTTTGCACGCGCTTGAACGCTTTGCCTTGCTGTTTGCCGAGCAATTCCGCCAGGGCTTGTGAGTCGGCATGAGCAAAGTTGAGATTCTTGCCAGGAAACTTGTACTTGCTAACGCCGACGGCCAACACGTACAGCGTTCGATCCACTGGAGTTGCCGGGCCGGGACGAAGGATGGTCATGGCAACTGGGTCACTCGTCAAACCAAATTGGTCCGTTGCGATAGCTGCGATCACGGCCGAACGTTTGCCGGCGGGAAAGTCGACCTTTCCAGAAAACTCCGTGACCTTTCCAGAGGTCTCGGCTTTGATGCGGTCTACGACCTCGGGTACAACGTCACGACCGTCGATCATGACACGCAATCGCTTGATCCGCCCTTCGTCGGACCCTGCCGTAGCGATTGCCTTAAGGTGAACCGAAAGCGCATCGATCTTTACAGCTTTCAGCTTGACTTGTGGTGGAGCGTGAGTCGCTGGCACGGCTGGCAGATCGTCAATTTTTCGGTCGTTCAGACTCGCCGACACGACGTCCGGCCGATGCAATATCTTTTCATACAATTCGAGCGGAAAGGCCTCACTGCCGATTCGCCAACAGATCAACTGCCGTCCTTCAACCGAGGCATCGAAAAAACCATTTGGAGTCGCAGCGACCCACTCCTTGCCCCGCTGCAAACAAATTAGACGAGCTAGTTCTATTTCACGTTTGTTCCAAAATCGAACAGTTCGATCCCACGAACATGTAACCAGTTGTTCTCGGTCTGGACGGAACACGCAGTCTTCAATGTTTGCTGTGTGCCCTTGGACCGTTGCCAGAAGATCTCCCGTGCTGACATCGAAAACTCGTGTCTTGTCCGCGAGTTGTTCGTCGAACACCAGCATTGTCTTGCCCTCACGGTCAAACTTGATGTTGAAGGGGCCGGGCGTATTCAGAGAGAGTCGAAAACGTTTCAACCTGGTGCCAGACTCGATGTCAATCAAATTGATGCTTTTTTCGGCGCCTTGTGTTGTTTCGTCGACGACCGCAACCCTTTTTCCATCCGGGTTTACCGCAACATTGAAACCAAGAATGCCGGCTCGCTCATCCGATTTCCAAACGACCTCGCCGGAACGAGCATTCCAAACGGTCCACAAGTGTGACTTTGGTTTCTTGATAAGATCGTTGAGGTTCAATGCTGGCACTGAGATCGTGCCATCTTTGTTGACAATTGGTTTATGGTCCGGTATCCATGTGCCAAATTGGATGCCCGCGAGGATTTCATTTCCATCGTCACGAAACGTCAAAGCCGGCATTTGAGACTTGGGCGGTAGCTCTAACGAGCGGACCAGCTTTAGCGTTGCCGCGTCTAACAAGACAACGACACTTTTGCCATCCACGACCGCTCGGCCCAGCAGCCAACGACCTTGTTGATCGTACCCTGCACATCGAAATCCCTTGACTTCGTCAGTAGGGCCTTGGAGCAAGAGTCGCCCCGTGTGCGGATCCCAGATTCGGACATGCCCGTCGGTTACGGAACAGAACGACTTACCGTCCGGGCTGAAGTAATAATCGGCCCCACTTCTCATTGCCCCACCGCCGAATATCGCATCAATCGGCGAAAGGATTGCTCGCAATCGACCCGTCTTGGTTTCCCAGATTGCCGCGTAACCTGGCGAAGGTTTGTAATCTGGCATCGCTCTTTCGATTTCGAGCCCGACAACATCATGCCTGCGAAATGTGTAGATGGCGGCGAGTTGGCTTCCATCACGGCTAAACACCAATCGTCGTGGTACATCGTGAACCGATCGCAATACGCTCGCTTGTTTGCCTTCCTGCAAATCTGAAATCGTCCATTGCGTTTCTTTTTGTCTTAGTCCCCAACGTCCGTCCAGACTAACGGTGTGATAGATCCCAGGTTCGATGGTGCCGGTCTTTTCGCTCTCTTCGAAATCCCAAGTGTTCAGTGATGATTCAATGGTCGCCTCGGCCGAGAAGAGTTTTTTCCCGTCAGCCGAAAGTATTGGTCGACTGACGCCAGGAAATCGTTTCAAGAGCGTCAACGATCGCGATCCCCACGCACGCGTCTCTCCCTGGGAAGACGGCCAATCGGAATCATGGATGCTGGCCAGGATACAGGTTCCATCTGGACTGTATCGAACGCCTCGAAGTATCCCGTCATCGATTACCATTGACTCCCACTGCTGGCCATTTTCTGTGTTCCAAACAACCAGCCCATTTGGTTGATCGAGCGTTTCACTGTCGAACAGCGCCAGCAAGTCGTTGTTTCGCGGTGAGAAATGCAACTGCACAATGCGTTTTCCAAGTGGTCCTACTGTGCGCAACTTTTCTCCTGTATCGGCGTCCCAAACGAAAGCAACATTTCCTGACGCCGTGGCGAGAAAACCACCATCCGTGCTGTACGCAACCGGGCCCGACCGAGGACGCTTGAGTTCGTGAATCAGGCGACCGCTCGTTAAATCCCAAACCACCGCGGTTGGGCCGCGAGACGTGTGAAAATCGTCACAGTCAGCGAGCAGACGCCGCCGGTCTGGGCTGAATGCAATGCTCTCGACGCGATCGGCAACTCCCATCAACTTCGTAACCTGTCTGCCCGTCGCCACATCCCACAGAATAATCTCGTTATCCGATGCCGTCGCCAGGCGGCGACCATCACGACTGAATTCCGCTGCGGCGATGTGCGACTTAAGCGGATGCCCGGTTTGCAGAATCATCTGCGGCGACGGTCCAACAGGCAGTGGCAGGTGAGACTCACTCCGCGCCGTCAATGATGGTGCCGGCGGCCGTCCGACAACAACATCTGCGTCCGGCGATGAAGAACTCTTTGGATCCGTCTGCGTGCCAACCGCGTCATTGAATTGCCCGCAGCCGAGTCCGCAAAGGAGAAGTACCAAAGGACAAATCACGAGGATTCTTGTTAAATCGATCATGAGACGACCTTTCGAGATTAGACCGCGTAAGAAGTTTCGCGACACACAGAGGCCATTCGATTATGCTGACCATTATATATGGTTCGTCAGCGCTTGAACCAAAGAATTGGCATTGAAATGAATTCGCGACACGCGCAACAGTTCATTCACGTCGACCTGGACGACGGTCTTGCATTTTCACACTTGCGATACAAGAATGCAATGAGACATTCGCCTTCCAGCATTTCCTGATTGTGAAAGGAGAATCAGCCATGGCTACCAAGAAAGTAATTGTGCCGTTGTCGATCGCCGCCATCACGATGCTTTGTGTAGCGCCGGACGCGCGAAGTGGTCCCAAAGATCGGTATGCAGTCGTGACCCTCGTTAATGAAACACCGTACCGCGTTGACTACTCGTACATTTGGGGCGGCAACGGCAACACCAATCGCAACAACTACATCAAACCAAAATCTCGTTACGTGCATTGGTGGAAATTCAAGTATCAAGGTCAAGACTACGCACCGTGGTTCTATGTCGAACCCGAAGGGCGCTCGACCCCGTACAAACTACGCAGTTTCTATTCGCCCAATACCGAGGGCGACAATGGCCGCATCTACTACATCCGATTCGAAAACAGCAAGTTCGTGATTTACGGCAAGTTGTACACGAATTAATCGCGAACGTTTCCCCTGCCCAGTGCCCTGTTGCACAATTGAGAGACGCGATCGGTCACACAGAAGGATTTGGCTGGACATCAAGAATCATCTTGACGGGAATGAGAACTCGGATGGAGTGGTACCGCTCGTCAAAGACATCGCAATCGGGCAGCACGTCGCCAACTTGGACTTCGCGCGCGCGACAGACAAACTTCCGCCCACCTCGGAAAACCCAGCCAACGTCGTTTTCTTCGTAGAGTCGGCCACCCGGCCGAAATTGCAACATCGCGCACCTTTTGCTGATCTTACATCACAGTTGTTCGCCGTTTCCTGGTGTGCACAATCACTTGATGCGCACACGCGCCCGATTCTTTAGAGAAGGAACGACGAGTGAGGTCAAAGGTTCATCGTTGCGTGCGATGTTCAACCAGCTTGGAGACCCAGTTCACACAGATCTTGGCTCAACGAGTCAGCCGTGACGCCCAGTTGTAGCAGCCTTGCCAGTTCTTCGACATTTGCATCGCTCGGTCCATCGG
This sequence comes from uncultured Pirellulaceae bacterium, assembly GCA_964343305.1. Classification (GTDB taxonomy): domain Bacteria; phylum Planctomycetota; class Planctomycetia; order Pirellulales; family Pirellulaceae; genus CAYFJO01. The sequence goes on from CAYFJO010000539.1 coordinate 4,599, forward strand.
CGGCACCACCGATGTTGAGCAGGTTGCCGAACGCTTGACATGCATTTCCCGTCACAGCACGTTCACCACCAAAACAGCATCAGGGAAACCCCCAGTTTAGCGATTGTCATTTTCGCATCTGCACCTTATTCTCTTCACACCTTTAGCCATTCATTTTCATTTGTCCTTTTCCTATGGCTGATTTGCTCGTTGCCGTTCGGCGATTCACGTAGTTTCACGACGTTTGAATGAAGGGTGTTCCGATGGGTACTGGGATTCAACAGGGCGCTAAAGGTCTGCAAACGCCGTCCCGCAATGTAGCGAGATCCACACCACACAATCTGCCGCCGAGTGACCCAAAGTTTTCGGGCCGATTCAACGAGTTGAATCACATTCATCAGCTTTTGCGAGCCAATCCGGCGGTCGGCATTAGCCAGTTGCCCGCGCCGCACTCGCGCGGCGGGATCGGCAAAAGTTCGGTCGCGATTGCCTATGGTTGGAGTCATCTCGAAGATTTTCCCGGCGGTGTGTTTGTTGTGAACGCGCGAAGTGGGCTCCTTGTTGCCGAGATTGCCGGGCTTGCGGAACTCCTTCAACTAAGACCACGGGCGGATCAACGAAAAACGGCCCAAATAGTTTGTCAGAAACTCGCTGTCGGTCCACGATCGCTCTTGATCCTTGACGGACTCGACGACGCCACAAAATGGAATCAAGCCGAGCAACAAGGAATCATTCCCGAGGGAAACTGTCGGTGTCTCGTGACGACCCGCCGCCAATCTTTGTCTTTCATGCCAATGTGCGTCGTCGGGCGACTTTCACGTGCCGAAGGCGTCCACATGCTGGCAGCCTTTCGACCCGACGCCGAGCAGCAGGCAAACGCACCGATCGCCGGCGACATCGTCGATCTGTTCGACGGTTTGCCGATTGGTTTGACGCTGGTCGCGGGATACATGGCACTCAATGAAGGCATCACTTGGGAGTCGTGCCGTGATCGCATGAAATCGGTCGCATCGAAAACAATTCCCGATGACGGCAATCTGGTTCACACCGGCCAGAACGTGCCCGATTATGTGCAACTTGTGCAAAACACATTTGATGAAGTGCTCGATAGTCTTCCGCAACAGGTTCGACTGGGAATGGAGTACGCGACCCTCTTTCCCGCCAACCATATCGTGACAAGTTGGCTGCGTCAGTTTGTGCAAACGGAGGACATTCAACAGCGAGCCCAGATTCTGGGCGATCCTGTTTTGACGGGACAGCAGGTGGTCGCGGCGTTGCTTTCGCTGCAAGTGTTGCGCGGACAATCACCCGGATATAAACTGCTGTCGATGCCGCGGATTCTGCGCGATCGCATGATGCACCACTTCCACAATAAAAACTTCCAACACGACGATGCCGTGGATCGCGTCATCGAGCAAATGGAAAAACGGGCAACGATTTCTGAGTTGGCGGTTGAACAGGCCGATTTACGATCGACCTTGACGCCGTTGGTCGAGGTTGCGAAAGAGCTTTTGGACTTCGGATGTGTGGCTGAAGGTGCCAAAATCGCGAACAAGATCGCTCTCGTTTTGCACCGATTAGGCCGATATCAAGAAGTCATCGCGATGCTGGACTGCTATCTAGAGGACGAGGTTGCTGACCAACTTGATCCGCTATTGGTGGCTGTTTTGTTATCGGACAAAGCGGTGACGTTGGCCGCAATGGATGCGAATGACGAAGCGCGGCGCCTGATGGAACGCGCGATACAGATCGAACAAAAGCATCTTCCGCCGCATCACCCGACACTCGCATCACACTTTTCCAATCTCGCCGGCATTTTGAAGTCGCTGGGCGAACTCGACAAAGCAAAGCGACTGGTTAAGCACGCGATCCAAATCGAAGAGGAGCAATTTGGTGCCGATCATCCGACGCTCGGTCTGCGCCATTGGTGGGTCGGGGATATCGAACTGTCTGCCGGTCGAACCACCGAAGCCTTGGGCGAATACTGGCGAGCCCACGAAATTTTGACCCGCCACTTTACAAACGATCATCCGCACGTGAAGCGATTGGGAGAAATCATCGAACGAGAATCCAATGCGAAGAAAGATCGCCAGTTGTCCGAGGACACAATCGTTCAAGCGGATACCACGGTCGAAGAAATCGAAGTGCGACCGAACAAGAAGGGTCGTTTACCCAAACCAAACTTTCACGCCCAAGACACTGGGCAATCCGCCGACAAAGCGCTACAACACATGATGGCCAAACGCGGCAAGCGCCGTTATTAAGAAAACGGATTGGCCGAATCATTTGGTAGCAACTCGCACATCTCTCTTATGCGGCTTGCCCA
>CAYFJO010000540.1:0-6899 GCA_964343305.1 uncultured Pirellulaceae bacterium
GGCGGCGCGGATTCGCTCGCGCGTCGTCGGCAGCGCGCCTGAGCCTTCGTCCCAGACCTTTTGATAATCGATCCCTAACCCCAGACAATGCGTGAAACCGATTTCTTTCAGCCGTGGGATTTCTTTGACGACTCCTGCAACACCACCTACGCCCCACATCACAACGGGCATTCGTTCTGGTACTGGCCGCGGCGTAATGACCAACGGGACCAACGTGGTTGCTTGATACGCATCGTCACCGCCGTTCCACTTAGGCACGTTCAGCGTCAAACCAACTTCGTAGCGGCCAGGCTTGAGCTTCGTGTACAGGATGCAATCGATGTAGTTCTCGCCACCTGGCACAAACGGAGCCAAGCGCAGTTTTTCCGACGCGCTGCCTGGTCGGTGGATCGTGATACTGGCGCCTTCCAATCGCCGGCCCGTTTGATTCACCAAGTCCGCTGAGAGATGAGCGCGCTCGGACATCCGAGCAAAAACCAGTCGCTTGCGTCTTGGCACGATCTTGACCGGACGAAAATCGAGCAGCCCGCGGCTGATCCGCACTTCGTCGACGAAGCCGGGAAAGCCGTTGTACAACGACCCAATACGGTCGCCGATGGCCAGCGGCCGCGTCGCCACAGCCATCGGCCCTGCGCCGCCCTTGGTCATGCGACCCATTTCCGCACCGTCGACGAAAAATGTAACGGTCCCCAGCGCGTCGTATGCAAAGCCGATGTGTCGCCATTGGCCTGGCTTCAACGCAAACGGTCGCGAGTACCACTTGTCCGAACGCGCCCCCAAACCAATCTCCAAACCCATTTGTCGAGTTCCATCACCACTGGCTTGCGTCAGTGTCAGCATGAAACCGCTGTGGTTGTACGGCACATATTTCATGTCGAGCAGCACGGGCCGAGTCGTTTTCGTAAACACCGCCTCGTCTTTCGGTCGAATCCACATCTCAACAGTGAACGCCCCGCGTGGCGACAACGATTCCGACCGGGCTACATGCAAGCCGTGACTCTTATCCGCCACCGGATACCCAACCGCACTCTCCAAACACGCGCCAAACCGGCCTTCGGCATGCCACTTCGCGCCGCGCAAGGTTGCTTTGTGTTTCTGTGACGACTCGTCCTTGGTAAACACCTCGCCCTCACCATCAAACCTCCAAAACCCCAAAACATCCGGCCCACTGGCTTCCTTGCCACTGTACCCACTCCACCAGGACACAGCGCGGTCCTGCCCTGCGACGATCGACGAGGTCACAAATACAAGTGTGGTGAACAAGGATGCGGCAACTTTGGTTTTCATATGACTTCCTCGTACTGCATGACTTCGGGATCGCCATGCTGGTGGCAAATGATTGCATGCATAATGGTCTATCGTCACAAGATTCGATTCATGACCACAACTATGGTAACCTGAGCGATCAACAATTTGGATCACATGACGGGAGAATAACTATGAACCGACGCCAGTTCGTTTGCGCAAGCACTGTTGCCACAGTCGGCGTTTTGCCAAGAATTGTTTCTGCCGCTGACGATTCGCCTTTGTCAAGCCATCGCATTGCGTCGATGGAATTTCGCGGCGTCAAACTTCCTTGGCCGCGTCACGTCGGTCGAAATGCGACGAAGGGTCACCACGGGAATGGGCCGACGATCTCGGTTTGCATTCTCAAGACCGACCAGGGTGCGACAGGATGGGGACACCATCAATCGGCACGCAAAGTTGCTGAAGGTCTTCGCGAACGCGTCATCGGCAAGTCAGTCGCGTCGCTGATCGATCCCGCGAAGGGCATTCTTGCTGACGAACTGCATCCGCTGGACATTCCGCTTCACGACCTGGCCGGTGTGATTCTTGGTCAGCCCGTTTGGAAAATGATGGGTGCCGAGAAGCCATTTCTGACAAAAGTGTATTCGGGCATGATTTATTTCGATGACCTCGACCCGCCTGACAAACCGGCGGGCATCGACAAGGTGCTGGAGAACTGCCGCTGGGATTACGAATACGGCTACCGGCAGTTCAAGGTAAAGGTCGGTCGCGGCCACAAGTGGATGGAAACCGCCGCCGGGATCCGGCGCGACATCGACGTGGTTCGAGCCATTCACAAAGCCTTTCCCGATGTCGACATCTTGGTCGATGGCAACAACGGATTCACGGTCGACACGATGGTCCAGTTTCTCAAGGGTATCGATGGCATCCCGCTGTTTTGGGTCGAAGAACCTTTTCATGAGACGGTGAACGACTGGCGGAAGCTGGCCGCGTGGATGTCGAAGAATGGTTTTGAGAAGACCTATTGCGCCGACGGTGAAGCTCGCCCCGACTTTGAAGTGCTAGAAAAACTCGAAGCCGATCGCAGCCTGACTTTGCGGCTGTGCGACATCTGTGGCTACGGCTTCACGCACTGGCGCAGGCTTATGCATAAATTGAAAGCGAACAAAATCGCCGCATCGCCGCACACATGGGGATCAGGCTTGAAAACGGTCTACACGGCACACTTTGCAGCAGCACTCGGCAATCACCCGACGATCGAAGGCGTCACGTGTTCGCACGATCATGTTGACTTCGGCGAGAACAAGATTGTTGACGGCCAGTTTCGCCCGTCAACGAAGCCAGGATTCGGGCTCACGTTGCAGGACGGAGCAACTGAAGAGGGGCGCTGATGATGTATCGGACGGCTAGTGCCACACAGATCATCACCAGGGCCACCTCAGCCCGTCGGGTCGGAAGACAGTGCAGCTTGATAGTCATCACGAAGCAGCCGCATAATCAACAAGAAGACAATGTCATTTCAAAAGGGTAATTGTCATGTCAACTGATGGCGAAATCTTTACGCAGGCCTTGGGTTTACCTGTGACACAAAGGTTTGAACTGGCCCAGCGGCTTTGGGAGAGCCTTGGGCGATCGGCAACAGCAGGCGAGTCCGAAGCTGAAATCCTTGAGACCGCTCGTCGACGCGACCAAGAATTGACGGAAAGTCCTGAATCAGGGCGCAGTCACGACGAGGTCATGAAGGCCGCGCGCGAAGCGATTCAATGAACGTCATCTATCACCGCGAAGCGGAAGCGGAATTGACAGACGCGGCGAAATTCTACGATGTTCAACTGCGAGGACTTGGTGCTGATTTCCTCGATGAAGTGGATGCTGCATAGCGAGTATTCTCAAGAACCCGCTGACTTTTCCAGTGGTTAAAGGCGATCTTCGACGTTGTTTAATTGATCGATTTCCCTATTGCATTTACTATCGACTCGATTCCGGCGACATTCGCATCCTCGTAGTCAAACATCACAGCCGCCATCCAGATTATTGGAAGGATCGATTTTGATGGTCCTCGATAATTAGACCTGTGCCCCGTCCCGTTTTTTCCGTCCAGGTTGTGGAATGGTCCCCGTTGTGGAACGGTCTCCCGACCATTCCACGATGCCGACCGTAGATCTCCCCATCCGCCAGTTGAGACCTTCGGTCGGACGAATGGCACGATCAGGAAACCGTGCCATAACACGGGTGCTGGTTGGGGCTGGAAAGATCACCAAAGAGCACTGGCAAAGCCAGTGCCACACAAATCGTCGCCATTGCCACCCAGCCGGCTCACTTTCGCACGATTGTTGATACACGCCGGTATCTCCCTTCCAGCTCGATGTCTACGTCTGAAGTCCGTAGCGACTTTGCCTCCGCCGGTAAATCTTGGTTGATGAGAACAAGGTCACCACTCGATGAGAATTCCACGGCGAAGAAATGTGGGCCGACCACAATGTTGCTCGGTAAAGTTGGCATGCGCCCGTAGGTAGTTGGTACTTCCCCGCCGTTATGTTTGATGACAAGGGCACGCGGCGGGATGAACTCAATCGTGGTGTCGCCATCAGTTACGCTCGTCCACGTGCCAGACAAACGTTCCTGATTGCGGCTAAGTTCGAGATAAAGTTGAATTGCAGACGCCACCGCGGTGCATAACAAAACAACGATTGCGATTACGATTGACGCGGTGATTACCGTAAGCGTCCGATTCCATTTTCTTTGTGTCGATCGCAGGAAGTGTGCCAGGGCAACTGCTGCGAGCGTGAAAATTCCACCGACCACCGCACTAGCGACATTGTCCGATAGGTTTTGAATCATTTGATTATCTCCAAATTGTGACCGAACGGGATTACAGATTCGGAATGAGTCTAATGGGTCACGAAGCGACAAAAAAATGGAATGGAGTAAAGCTGGTTCGCGTTGGGTAAGGCTTGCAGAAATATGAGGTAAATGATGGTAAAGTGGCGGTAAAAGGAAGAGTTAATGCCAAATCTGCACGACCCCGTCTCTGCCGAAGATTGGAAATCGATTCGCCAATGGCTTGATGAAAACTTGAGTAATGATGATCACGCAAAAATTATCAACGCGACATTTAACCTCTTGGCCGCGGTTAAGGATTTAGGCGAGAATTGGCATTCGGGTACATATCTAACAATTGGCCTTTCAACGACAGCGACGGTTTGTGTCGAAGGAACAATTGGGACACTCCAGAAGAATGCCTCTTTATTCAATCGCGCAACAATTCGGGCAGCCGATGAAGTTTTCGTTGGTGAACGCCTAAAACCGATTCTGTGCAGGATGCCAAATCAAGATTGCTTCCGTCTTGAATGGGGCAAACCTCAAAGACGCGCTGCTGTCGCCGAGAATGTTAAATGTGAAGTAATAAGGCATGCGGATAAGCTATTGAAGACACAAATTGAGATTGTTGAAAGTGCGGAGCAGTTTTTGCTGACGACTGGGTCTCGAACCCGACACTTCGATTACTTAAATGCAACCGAGCAGTGCCTTAAAAGTAGGCCATCGGTACACTACTATCGAGTTCTATTTGGCCCACCACACTTTGAGGACTTGATGAGTCACTTGGAGAGTATTGTCGAGCGAGACCGAGTTTATCTGGCCATAATTGAAGACAGTTTTCATTACTCAGAGGCATTTATTTGTGGGAACGACAAAGCAGTACTTGTCGCACAACCGTCATTTAACGGCCTGTCTTCAAACTACGACTCCGCAATTGTTTACAGAGGACAAGCCGAAGTTAAAGCGTTCGAAAACTTGGTAAAAGACTTCTACAGAGTTGGAAGGAAGCTTAAGTCCATTGACGAAGTAAATGCCCTGGGCACAAGAATCCACGACAATAGGTTTTAGTGTTGAGGTTCTGAATTGTAAGGAACGACGTTGAGTCTCGTTTCTTTCTCGACCTATCGATCATCTGCCAGGCTGTTTCGAATCTCTTCCTTCGCAGCGTCCAACGCTTCGGGCAACTTCTCTGGCTGTTTGCCGCCGGCTTGGGCCACGTCGGGTTTGCCGCCGCCAACGACCGGCGCTACTTCTTTGACCCAGTTGCCGGCGCTGGCTCCTTTTTCTACTAGGTCTCGGCTGACTCCAGCTACCAACAAAACCTTTTCGTCTTGGCAGGCGGCTAGGAAGATGGCGCTGGGTTCGACCATTTTGCGGATTTGGTCGATCAGTTGTCGCATCAAGTTGGGGTTGGCTCCCTTGGCTTCGGCGACGATTACTTTTGCGCCGGCGATGTCTTCGGCTTTTTCGATCAGCGAGTCGCCGGATTCGGATAACTCCGCGACTCGTTTTTTCAGGGACTCGACGTCGGCTTGCATCGACTCGATTTTGGTAGCGACTTCGAAGGGCAGGACGTTCAGGACGCCGGCCGATTCGCGCAAGCGGCTTCTATTGCTCATCGATCTCGGATTCGCTGAGAACTTCATCGAGCAACGACTCAAGGTCGAGTTGTTTTGCAAGTTGCCGTATCTGTTCACAATCCGGCTCGTCCGCTGTGCGGCAGATTTGTCTTAAATCTCGCCGACTTTTTTGACTGCCATTGCTAATCCACACGAGTTTCGAAACAGCCGCATCAACACGGGAAACGATTGGTAGCTGGACGCCTTCAAAAACTTCCACCATTTCAGATCGATCTAACTCGCCTGCAATCAACTCGCGCGGATAAATGTCAAGTTTGAGGGCTTCCTTGTTGTCAAACAGTTGAAACAAGTCGCCACGCGCGACCGTGTCACGAACGACTTGGGCTTCGAACATAAAATCCGACGCGTCGAGTGCGGCCAAGGAAAGCGTTCAGGTTGTTCGACACAGCTTGATTGTCGATCACAATATCAATGTCCTGAGTCATCCGTGGCTCGCCATAAAGGACCGAAGTGATGCCGCCCGTCAAGTGGAATCGGATCGAGTGTCGCTCGAAGATCGCAACCGCTTGGCCAAGCGTGTTTCGAAACGCGTCAATGGGAAACATCGGCCAACTTTCGGCCGATCATGGCCCGCGCCTTCGGGTCGGCACCATACATTCGCTTGGCCACTTCCCATTTCAACTGCTCCGCTGACATGGGACCTGCTTCTTCCACGATCCGCCGCGCGAGCATGTCTCTCGACCACTTGAGCATCGCGGCACAACGCTCCATTCGCTCGACGGGCGAAAGTGCATCCATGTGTGACTGACATTGTTGCTCAACGATTGACATCACTTCACCGCGAGAGATTCGTTTTGGTTGATTTTAACAAAGTCCATCAACGATCGCACCACGAAGTGGTTGAACATCGTAGCCCAGGGTTACGACAACGTCGCGCGCCCTGTGATGGCTGGACGATACGAACGAATACGCTGAAAGCGCCCGCACAAGTGAGAGCGGCGTGATTCTATTTAACCCTTTCAACGTAAACCATTCGTTGCTTTTCTGGACCCAGGGTGCGCGGAAGACCGCGACCCTAGGCTACGATATTGAACCGCGTTGCGGTAAAGAGGATAGCCAACGAAATCCGTAAAACAGGGGCAGACCCCAACTTCCGTCATGCAATTGCTGGTCGTCGTCATAGCAATCGAACTTTCCGTGAATGTCTTGAAGCCACACTTGTGTACAGGTCAACCAGTGGCGCGTCGACGT
>CAYFJO010000541.1:0-6874 GCA_964343305.1 uncultured Pirellulaceae bacterium
CGTCCAACGGACTTTTCACATTGGCTTCGCAATGAGAAAAGTCTTCTCTGTTATCAAGCGGACGCCCAAATTCAACTGATGCCGGTCGAAGTCCAAGGCACATTGCTCTCGTTCGATCCGGTGTCGATCCGTATCAAAACCACGACGGGCGACATCGTCCAGGCACAGATTGATCCCCGGCGATTAACTCCCGACGGCATCGCCCTGCAGGGAATTCCCGACCCCGAGGTGATTGTCCAAACCATCGCCAAAACGGATTACATTCGCGCGGGCATGTACGTTCGTTTTGATGCAGACCTGGACGGCAGAAAAAAAGCACATGAGATGCTTAAAGAGATCTCGGTGATCGGCAGAACGCGCGACACGATTTTCGGCTTCTTGGAAGGCCCGGAGATCGAGCCGGCCCCGGAGGACGATGACAAAGGACGCGGCGGAATGAAAATGTATACCGTGGCCGGTCAGGTATTGGATGCCAAACGCGGTACGCTGAATATCGCCGTGCCTGGCGATCGCAACATGGAAAACATTCGAGTCCGCGTGGCGGGCGACGCACTCGTGAAACTTGCCGTTCCCGATCTCAGTCTGGCCAAAGCCGGCGACAAGGTCGAAGCCAAAGGATTTGCGATTCGGTTGCCACAGTTCTATGGTACGCAGGTGATCATCACACGACCGGATGCCGTGGATGACGAGGACGCGATTGCCAAAGCCAACGTTGCAAAACGTCCGGGACGTCCAGGACCGCTTTTGCCCAATGTCGATGCGAAGCCCGACGCACCGAAAGCAGGCGGCGGAAAGCGTCCTGGCTTGATTTTGAAGATCAACTAATTCATTTTTGGCAAACCACAATCCATCCGTTTGCCCGCAATCGGTCAAGGAACCACGGCCAGCGCAGTGATCGCATCCGCGTCACATCAATCGGCACGATCTCGCATATCTTTAGGCCACCTTTCTTCAACGCCGTCGTCAATTCCCAGCGCGTAAACACATGCAGGAACATGTTGGCCACGCCGCGATAGGGAAAATACTTGTCGCCGCGTTCGATGTCGCGACTGAACATGGATTGCACAAGATTCTTGACCAACCACCAAGGGCCACCCGGATCGTAAAGGTTGTACCAATAGTTGTGTACATGCAGCACAAATTTGCCGTCGGGTCGCAAAATCCTTTTCACGTGGTGCAGCACCTTCATGCGATTTTCGTGTTTGCGGACCATTCCCAGAGTGCTGAACAGGCACATCGCGAAATCAACCGACTCATCGTCTACGCAATCCAACTCAACCAGGTTTGCCTGAACGCACTCGATCGGCAGCCCTTCCTCAGTGGCCTTCGCGCGAACGATGTCCAGCATCCGCTTCGAGAGATCAATCGCCATTCCGCGAAACCCGCGCCGCACCAGCGGCAACAACGCTCGCCCCGTTCCACATCCGAGGTCCGCGACCAAGCTGCCTTGCTGGGAATCATCCGATTTAAAATGATGCGCCAGAATCTGTTCGTCGAAGTCGAACAATTTGTTGAGGGCAAAGTAATCGTCGTAGTCGTCGGCCACCACATCGCTGTGAGCATATTGCCACATCCCGCGCGTGACGCCGGGCGGGAGTTGCCATTCTGGGATCTGCTGCGACACGGTTGAAACTCGGCCCGTTGTGGGTAAAACCTCGCGCCAGTATAATGCCGGGCTTAATGAAAACAATGTAAAGGCGATCGGTCAGAAGGAAGATACCGTAGTGGGATTCGCCAGAATTCCCTGAGCACAAGGAATTCTGGCGAATTCCACTACGTCCGGAGGTTCAAAAAGGGGTCAGGTACCTTTTGCCGGAACGGCCTGAAGGGTGCTTGACACAAAAGGTACCTGACCCCTTTTTCACAAAACGAAGGAGAGAAATCGTGGCAATTCGTGTTGGAATCAACGGTTTTGGTCGCATTGGGCGACTTACTTTTCGGAATCTCAACAGCCGTAGCGACGAATTCGAAGTCGTGGCCATCAATGACATTACGAACAACAAGACGCTGGCAACGCTGCTCAAATACGATAGCATCCACGGCCGTTTCGACGGAACGGTCGACCATGACGAAGACAATCTGATCGTCAATGGTACCAAGATTAAAGCTCTCGCCGAACGCAACCCGGCCGAATTGCCGTGGGGCGACTTAAATGTCGACGTGGTAATCGAATGCACCGGCATCTTCACCAACCGCGCGACGGATGGCAAAGCGGGTTACGATTCGCATCTCGAAGCGGGTGCCAAAAAAGTTGTTCTCAGTGCACCCGCCAAAGACGGTGCCGATTTGACGGTTGTCCTCGGTGTAAACGACGATCAACTCAACGGCGATTTAAAGTGCATCTCCAACGCCAGTTGCACGACGAATTGCCTTGCCCCAGTGGCCAAAGTCCTGCACGAACACTTTGGCATCGAATCCGGTTTGATGACCACGGTTCACGCATACACGAACGACCAGCGTGTGCATGACATGCCACACGCCGATCTCTATCGTTCGCGTGGTGCCGCCCAAAACATCATTCCCACATCAACGGGCGCAGCGGAAGCCGTCGGTCTGGTCATCCCTGAACTCAACGGCAAGCTGACAGGCATCGCGATGCGCGTTCCTGTTGCGACCGGTAGCGTCGTTGACTTGACTGTGAACCTAAGCAAGGAAGTCACGAAAGACGACATCAACAGTGCCGTCAAGGCCGCCGCGGAAGGACCGTTGAAAGATATTCTGTTCTTTGCCGAAGATCCGCTCGTGTCGTCCGACATCATCGACGATCCGCACAGTTCGATTTTCGCCGCCGACTTTACCCAAGTGCTTGGCGACAAAGGCAAGCTCGCCAAAGTAGTCAGTTGGTACGACAACGAATGGGGCTACAGTTGCCGAACGGCTGATTTGGTCGCCCGGATCGGCGCGATGTAATTCGCAATCAAGAGAGCAATTTGGAGAAGCCCGGTATCCTCGAGATGTCGGGCTTCTCAGGTTTTGGACGAACTATTCCTCTTCACTTGGCTCTTCCTCCGGCTCGACAACATACGAATCAATCACATCCTCGCGAGGCGCGGGTTCATCAACATTCGAATAAGATGAATAGGATGTGACCGTGAACCTTTCTACAAACCAATTGGTCAGTCTTTGCTTAAACAGGGATCGAAACAATGGAAGCAACAACAGCAGTCCTACTACGTCGGTAATCAACCCAGGCGTCAGCAACAGTGCACCCGCGAAAAAGATCATCACCGCATCCAGCATCGCATCGGCGGGCATTTTTCCCTCGGATAACTCTGCTTGAATCCGGCGATACGTGCTAAGCCCTTGCAATCGCGCAAGCGTCGCCCCGACCACGCCCGTCACCACAACAACCAGCACGGGAATCCACCAATCCGTCACATCGCCGAGCACCAACAACAACGCCAATTCGACGAGCGGCAGTCCGACAAACAGCAGAAACAGTTTTCCAAGCATTGGCCCATTATAGGCCTTACTCGGTGAGTTCCGAAGACTCCGGAAATTCCCGCCCTTCATTCAAGCGCAAGTTGACACTAAAACCTACCAGATCCTAAAATAGCGGGTTTTCCAATTCACGGAGCAGTCTGTTGCAAGAAGCGATTACCAAGGCCGACACGTTGATCGAGGCGCTCGGTTGGATTCGGCAATTTCGAGACAAGGTCACAGTCATCAAGCTCGGTGGCAGTGTCATGGAAGACGAAAGTGCGCTGCGGCATATGTTGCTCGACATTGTTTTCATGGAGACGGTTGGCATGCGACCGGTTGTCGTCCACGGTGGCGGCAAACGGATCAGCCGTGCGATGGACGAGGCGGGAATTGAGCCGCGTTTCATCCATGGCCGCCGCTATACCGATGACGCGACACTCGAAATTGTCGAGAAAGTTCTTGCAACGGAGGTCAACGAGGATCTAGCCAGGCGATTGGAAGAGGTCGGTGGGCGAGCCATGAATCTGAATTTTCGTTCAACGAACGTGCTGACGGGCGAACGCATCACGCTGACCGACGAGGATGGCAGCGAGATCGATCTTGGCCACGTCGGAGAAGTGACCCAGGTCAATCGTGGCGTGATCGAAAAGTTGTGCTACGCGGGCCAGGTGCCGATTATTCCATCGATGTGCATGACCGCCGATGGACACAAACTGAATGTCAATGCGGACACTGCCGCGACCGCTGTCGCCCAGGCACTTGGCGCGGAGAAGCTCGTCTTTCTCAGCGATGTTTCCGGGGTTCTGCGCGACGCAAACGATGCTGATTCACTGATTCATTCGGTCACCGAATCAGAGGCGCGCGAATTGATTAGCAACGGTACGGTCGGAGCCGGGATGATCCCCAAGATCGAAGCATGCCTCGACACGCTGAACCGCGGAGTTCGCAAAGTGCACATCGTGGATGGACGCGTGCGACATTCGCTGTTGCTGGAAGTCTACACAACCAAAGGGGTTGGAACACAAATCGTCAAAGAACGATGAACCACTTTCTTCCGAAGTCTTCTTAGACTTCGGAAGTTTGATTTGAGACAAAGACTTCCGAAGTTTAAGAAAGCTTTGGAAGTCGGCAAGATGAGGAATCAAGCCATGACAGTTGACACGTTGAGTTCGGCGGATACCGTCGAGTTGTTCAAGAAGTACGTCATTCCCAACTACACGCGCTATCCGATTAATCTGGTCCGCGGCGAAGGATCGTATGTCTGGGATAGCGAAGGAAACAGATACTTGGATCTGTTCCCCGGCTGGGGTTGCAACCTGTTGGGCCACTGTCCGCCGCCAATTGTCGAAGCCGTTCAAGACCAGGTCGCCACGCTGATCCATGTACCCAACTCCTGGCACATGGAGGCCCAAGGCCAATGGGCGCGATTACTCACCGAACGCGCCTTCGGCGGCAAAGCGTTCTTCTGTAACTCAGGTGCTGAAGCAAACGAAGCTGGTATTAAACTCGCCCGACTCCATACGCCGGCGCAACGATACAAGATCATCACGTTCGAAGGCGGCTTCCACGGCCGCACGCTGGGTGCGACGACCGCCACCGCTCAGCCAAAATATCACGAAGGTCTCGGCCCGTTGATGGCCGGATTCTGCTACGCTCCGTTCGGCGACCTGGACGCCGTACAAGACCTGATCGACGACGAAACATGCGCGATCATGGTCGAGCCAATTCAAGGCGAAGGTGGCATTCGCATTCCACCGGACGGTTTTCTCGCGGGACTTCGCGAGCTTGCCGATCAAAACGAGTTGCTGCTGATTCTTGACGAGGTGCAGGCGGGCTGCGGTCGGACCGGCGAGTGGTTTGCCTATCAGAACTATGGCGTTACCCCTGACGTGATGACCTTGGCCAAGGCGGTCTGCGGCGGCATTGCGGGTGCGGCGTTGTTGACGACGGACGAAATCGCCCCCAGCTTGCGCCCTGGAATGCACGCGGCAACCTTTGGTGGAAACCCAATCGCCGCCCGCGCCGGAATCGCCACGATTGAAATGATCGAACAGGAAAACTTGCTGGCGAACGTTCAAGAGATCAGCGACGTATTCAAACAACGATTTGACACGTTGAAAGAAGAATGTGAATTGGTCACCGAGGTGCGCGTCAAGGGAATGATGATTGCCGCGGAACTGTCCGTGGATGGTACTCCGGTGGTGCAAAGTTGTTTGGAACGCCAGCTACTCATCAACTGCACCCAAGGCACGGTCATTCGATTGCTGCCCGCCATGAATTTGACCGTGGAACAAGCCGATGAAGGCTGCGACATCCTGGTCGAAGCGATTAAATCGTTGAGTGTATAAGAGACCAGACTTCCGAAGTTTTCTGAAACTTCGGAAGTCTATTCACAAGGACGGAAGAATGAAAAGCGTATTGAGTTTGTTTGACCTGACAACGGAAGAAATCCAAGCGATTTTCGAATTCTCCGCGGACTTGAAAGCCAAGCTCAAAAACGGTGTGCGCCAGTCGATCCTCAAACACCGTGTGGCCGGCTTGTTGTTTGAAAAGCCGTCGTTGCGAACGCGCGTCAGCTTCGAGTCGGGCATGATGCAAATGGGTGGCGGCAGTTTGTTTCTTGGCGAAGACGTAGGCTGGGGATCGCGCGAATCGGTTGAAGACTTTGCTCGCGTGTTGAGCGAATACGTTGACTGCATCGTCTGCCGCGCAAACGCCCATTCGACTGTCGAACAATTGGCGAAGTACAGCATTTGTCCCGTCATCAATGGTCTCACGGATGCGTACCATCCCTGCCAAGGATTGGCCGACCTTTTCACGTTAAAGGAATTGCACGGCGACTTCGAAGGACGAAAGATCGCGTACATCGGCGATGCCAACAACGTGGCGAGAAGTTTGGCTATCATTTGTGGCCGGTTGAATGTGACATTGTCCGTCGCATGTCCTGAAGGTTATGATTTTGACGAAGCGTTTCTCGTCAAACTTCAGGCACAGAACTTGGGCACGACTTTGACAAGGACCCATGATCCTCGTGAAGCCGTTCAGGACGCCAACGCGGTTTATACGGATGTGTGGGCCAGCATGGGCCAGGAAGCCGAGCGTGAGCAGCGCGCCAAGATCTTCGCCGATTTTCAAGTCAATGCATCGCTCATGGCTGCCGCGCCGCGTGACGCGTATTTTCTACACTGCTTGCCCGCGCACCGCGACGAAGAAGTGACTGGCGATGTCATCGATGGGCCACGGAGTGCCGTTGTCCAACAAGCTTCGAATCGCTTGCATGTGCAAAAAGGGCTATTGGCCTGGCTTTTGCAGAATGCGTAGGACGGATTTCCAATCCGTCTGGGACGGTTTGAAAAACCGTCCTACTGGTAACTCACTTCCTGCCGCTCGCCTTAAATGCGGATTCCCGTAGTTTTCATTTTGGCTGCTTGATTTCTCTCTCGCTTGCCGA
>CAYFJO010000542.1:0-6872 GCA_964343305.1 uncultured Pirellulaceae bacterium
GCCACTTCCATGAACGTGTAGATTTCGATTGTCTCGTCCGCAGTGACCGGCGGCTTGCGTGTCTTGAAAAAACGGACGATTTCGACCAATAGCGGCTCATATCCGCTGAAGCCGCCAATCGCCTCGATTCCCTTCGTGCCGAAAGCTGTGCCGCCGTACCCGCCTGCATAACCGTTGTTGTCTTTTCGGCGTCCGCGAAACGTCCCGATGCGACCGTCCCGCCAGCGGCCAACCGCGACATCGGTGTTGGCGGAATGAACTCGAGTCACCATCTCGCAGCCTGGCCCCATGACCGTGAATAATGTCTCCACGCCGTGAATTCCGTACCAGAAGAAGTCGGGATGCGTTGGCTCGATCGGACAAGGACTGAAAGCGTCACACGCCGTGACGTCGCCGACCGAACCTGCCACGATCGCTTTGGCGCCATCGGTGTAACGCAGCGATGAAGATGAAAAGACCGGAGTCTCGAAGTGCTTCGCGACGTCATACAACAACACGACGTCCGCCAGCGATCCGGCAACTGGCTTATCGACAAACAGTGGTTTCCGGGCACGCAGCACAGGCAACGCCTGTTTCAGATGAGGATTGCCGTCGATCGATTCCAACAGGACAACATCAACTCGCTTCAGCAATTCGTCGATCGATGGAACGATGTCAATCCCCAACGCTTGAATCTCCTTCGTCACTTTGGGCAAGTAGCGAACACTTTCGGCAACATTGGGGCTGTGCGAGGAGACGGCGGCAACAACCCGGCAACCTGATAACTCTGGCGGCTGCTCCGGATTGTTTAGAACACGCGAAAATGCAGATGCATGGGATGTATCCAATCCGATCACTCCCACACGTAGATCTCGTTTCGTTTCGTCTTGAGATTGGGCCGGTTCGGCCAAACCGATGAAGAGAACTACTGATACTAGATATCGCGTGATGATCCAAGTATTACAAACATTCATGCGTCACCTCACGTTGTTTCAAGGCTATTTCATGTTCGCGACAAGTTGGCGGGCGGTGTTGAATTGGCGAACTTACTGCTGAGGGCTGACAGTGATGACTGTGAGCGTTCGGGCCGGTAGCGTGAAACGTACAGACGTGGGGCCGCGCGGGTTTCGCCGGGCTTCCACAGCGAACGTCTTGCGCCAGTTGGGATCGTTCGCCCGGCCATCCTGATCGGGGTCCGGTCCCACAGTGGCTTGGTAAGTTCCCGGCGCAAGCTCCCACAGGTTGGCTGTGATCGCGCGGGGCTCCGGATCGAAACAATACAAGTGGACCTGTAACTCGCTGGAACTGTTGCGGCGAACCAGCGCACAGAAATCCTCGCCAACATCGTTCCAAGTCACCGCTAGTTGAGGCCACACTGCCTCGACCGGCGCCGGACCACCAAGGTACATCAGAGACAATGCTGACTCGCTGTTTTGAATCTTGTGCGCGGGGTGATCGTTGGAAGTGACGCGCGGCTCGCTCTTGTCGTAGAACCAGTACGTGAACGCGCCCCATTTGTCGTTCAGGCAGGAACTCAGATTCCATCCCAGCATGGACAGATACTCTTCGTGACCGGTAAGCTGCCATCCCAGGTAGAGCTGCGACCCCACCGAACATCGAGACTCCTTGTAAGCTCCGACCGTGAGTGGCCGGTCTTTGTACCAAAGTGTTTTGCTACTGCGGTCGAGAAAGACGTAGCTCTTTTCACCTTCGACCAGACTGTCGCGGACGCGCGACGTCCAACGGGTCAAGTGTGCGTCGAATTGTGTGTCACCTGTGGCTTGACGATACAGAACGGCAATCAGAGCAAGTTGTTCGAAGAGTCCGGTCAAATCCTCTTTGCCTGCTCTACTGAAATCCTGTTCGTTCAGATCAGGTGTGTCGATGAGCCACGCTGTCTTATGAATGGCGTCGACCCAGGGCATATCGTTGACCGACCACTCTAGGACAGACTTTCTTAGCAACTCGCGAACCGGCTCAAGAAAACGGTCATCGCCGGAGATGTGATAACAGCCGATCAGATGGAACACCGTAGACCGCATCGACGACAGCCGCGGGTGTGTGCCGAGTGATTGGCCCGTTGGCCATTGAATCCGGTGAGGAAGCATGCCCTTAATTCGTCCCCGAGTTTCGGTATCCTCGATGGCATCAACCCATGTGCGTCCATAGTCGAGCATCACCTTTTTGGCATGCTCATCGTCATTCGCCCAAACGGCGTACATGGCTGGCTTCAGCGCCTTGGCTGCTTCGGGAATGTCGAACGGTCTTTCACTTTCGCGTGTTACCGGCTTTTCTGTCCGAGGATCAAAGCCGAAATAGTCACTGCGGAATTGCAGGTACCCTCTCTGGTTTCGACTGAGAAAATGCTCGGCCATGGTCTGCACTGAGCGGCGGCACCGCTGGGACCACTTGGGATTGGCGTTATCCAACACGACCATCATCGGCTGGCTGTAACTGACATTTTCGGCAGCGTGCTCGACATCCGTCAGCCGGTCATAGCCGAATCGCTCCAAGAACGGACGGCTCTTCCACACACCGTCGGCCAGCAGTTGAAGTGAGCGGCGCACCTTCACGTCGTCCTGGGCCAATACGAGCAGGGGCCAGCCGCAGACCAGTTCCACATCGTCCTCGTAACCGCCACCGAACTGGCCATCGGGCTGTTGATGGTCGATCCAGTAGTAGGCCCAGTTGCGCAGCCGCGCCATGCAATCGCGCTGGGCCAAGGCCCACTCTGGAGCGTCGAGTTCGCGGTATTGTCGCGTGTCGCCAGAAATGCGATCCAACACGGCCTCGTACTTTTGTGATTCTTCGATCAGTCGCAGCCGCGTCTGCAGCGAGCGAAACCGTGTGCGGGCGATGCTCGGACCTTCGGCCTTGGGAGCAAGAGACGCAATGACTGCGCGAAGCGCGTCGGGATCGTGACCTGCATCGGCCGGTGAAGGCGGAAACGGACTTGGCTCGACTTTGCGTGTCGCCTGACCTGCGGCGGCGTAGACGGCCAGGTCGGCGACGTGGGCGAAGGCATTGTCGGCTCGACGGGTACCGAGAATGCGCAGCCGAATTCGATCGAGCTGTACTGCCGGAAACTGCACGCGGATCACTTTGTCCGTGTTCTCTCGCACTCGCGCCAACGGATGAGCGCCGTCCCAGGCGTCGCCCAATCCGGCGAACAGGTCGAAGTCCTTGAGGCGAAGCTGCCCCTTGAGCTTGCTGGTGGCCACCACTACGGTGTCGACGTTACAATGCTCCTCGAAGCGCACATCTACATTCAGCGGGTTGAGCGCCAGGTCACCAGGACCGGTGGACCACCAGGTCTCGGAATGATCGTCGATCATCCGCTGGGCATCCGCCTGCTCACCTTGGATTCGGCTTTGTGCGGTGATCCTTGCGCCGTGGGCGAGATTCGGCCGGTCATCGGTAGCCGACGTCACCTTGCGACCGATCTCGGTGATCGGCACTAGCCGCGCATCGGGTTCATGAGCCGCGGCCATCTGGTTGGTCTGCGGGTCGCCAAACGGTCCCGGCCACTCGGCGGTTGACCGCTCTGCGAACTTTGTGACCACAATGGCATCCTGCCACAGATCGCCGCTTAAGATGCGACCGTGTGCCATCACGTGTGTCGCGCACGAGGTGATCATGCGACCGTAGTCGTAGACTTCCTCCAGTTTGCCGGTGCTGGCGTTGATGCGAAAACACTTCGTCGTTTGCGGCGGCGAGCCCCCGTTTTCCGCGTAGAAATACCCGTTGGAATACGGCACGTTGAGGATGCCGATGTAATCGAATTTCGACAGGTCACATTTCCAAACGATCTTCCCGTTAGAAACGGAGTAGGCGGCAATGTACTTCCATTTGTCGCCCGTGTAGTTTTTGCTCCAACCGTTGCCGCTGCCGCAGACAAGCTTGCCTTCGGCATACGTCAGCGTGTCCTTCTTTCCGTTGGGTAGACCGGTCCGCTCCCACGCCAGATTCAGGTCCTTGTCATAGACTCGAATCGCCGAGTCCCATTCCGGCTTGCCATACCACCGCGTGGTCACGAAGTCGCCGTGCGAGTCGCTGACCAGCACAGTGTTCCATGAGATGCACTTGTGGGGCTGGGCAACACTGACTTCTTTCAGGACGTGACCGTCGGTGGCGCGAATCTTCAAGACTTTGCCGTCGCACTGGTAATAGACCAAGCCGTCTTGTTGGTGCACGCATGGGGTGATGCCTCCAGTGCTGCGCTGCTTCACCCACCAGACGTCTTCGCCCGTCTCGCCCGAAATGGCGTGTAGCCCGTTCGTGCAGGCCATCATCAGCAGCTTCGATCCGTCGTCGCGTTTGTAGTAGGAGTATCCGAAGAAATACGCTCCCGGCTGATTGGCCGCGCCGATCCACTCAACCTGCCCACTGTCCCGATTCATGGCGAGCGTGCGCGCCTTTTTGTGTTCGTGGGCAATTACCAGCCAGGTTCCGTCCTTCTTCTGAAACACCAGTGGAGAGCTGTCGTAGGTGAATCCGAAGTCGTACGATCTGATCTTCTTGAACGTCTTCAGATCAAAGGCAACGACGCACGGAAAACTCTCCGTCCTGGTAACTCCCGTTCGTCGGGAGTAGTCGTTTGCCGTGAAGTAGGCGACACCATCGGCAACGACGCCGCCTTGCGAGTAAAAGTCCAAGCCCGACGGCGACTGTGGGTTGATTTGCGGCGGCGTCTGCTGCGACCAGGCCGCGGACGTTAGCAAGCACAACATGCAGACGATCTCCGCCCCAACTCGAATCGGAACCTTTCTCATCGTACAAATCCTCCGGCCGCCGCGATTAATCATCAGACAATCATTGTAAGAGTGACAGGCCAATCGATAACACCCCGTCTTCGTCGGCCCATCAAATCGAATCGCATTTGGCCACCAAAACCTTCCATACGCTGAAGAATCAAGGGGATCACTTCGAGCACAACTCTGGGCATGGTCAGCAGCATTTGTCAGTGGTCTTGGCGATGCTGATGATGTTGGCGTTTCTGGTGGACCAAACGCAGGAACTGTGTTGTCCGTTGTTTCAAGCGGTTCGTGCGAAGCTGAGCAGCCGCCGTTTGTTGTGGGACCATGTGCGTTCGCACTTCCGCCACAGCCGGCTGGAATCGATGCAGCAACTGCAGGAAGCGATCCTCTACGACTTTGCCAAGGAGATGCCTCTTCCCAGCCTTGGGTCCCGCTGTTTGGCGCGAGTCCCTTGAGTCGGTATGGCAGACAACCTTCCGTGCTTGCTCCCATGCAGGTATCACATTTCTTCATGGCTATGTTTCCGCGGCATTCGGCAAGTGGGATCTCAATGGGCATGGCGTTAATTTCCCGAACAATATCACACCGATCAAGCACGGCTTCGATCACTTCTATGGTCGTCCTGCCGGTGGACCTCAACGGCCTCTACGGTGACTCCGTTCAGAAAATGGATCACCACATCGACCGACTGCTGGAAAAGCTGAAAGAGTGGAACCTTGAGCAGCGGACCATGGTGATCTTCACCAGCGACAACGGCCCGTGGCATCTGCATGTGGGGCATCCGAAAAACAAAGGGAAGGAGGGGGGCGGACCGTTTCGCGCCGGCAGTCCGGGACCGCTGCGTGAACAGAAGACCGAAACCTGACATCGGTGAGAAGACCAACATCGCCACACGGCATCCGGATGTCGTCGAGCGTCTCCTGAAGAAGGTTGAACAAGTACGCGCCGACATCGGAGACTACGACCAAATGGGCGAGACCGGCCGCACGCACTCGAAGAATCGTCTCCGCGCCTTCGGGGCAGTTCCAGAATTTCTCCGTGCCCTTCACGCGATAATTGATTTCCTTGATCAGCGATTCCATTATCGACGTCGAGACCGGATACAATCACTCACTCCGCACCAAACGCTGGCGTTACACCCGCTACCGCGCGTTGTCATCCGGTTTCTGAGAGGCCTTTGTGATTATCGGTTGCTCGGGTTGAGCGAACCTGTCGGAATTTAACGATTCCGTAAAGTTGACAGGCCGACCTTTCCGATGATAACGGAAACAGATTTGGGACTGGGCGGATTTCCCCACACGGAACATGCACTGCTATATGAAAAACACAAATCCACATTGGTCGATGAATTCACTTACCTTTCTGTTTGCTTTGTTCGTTTGCGCAAACTTATTTGCGGATGAACCGTTGAACTCGCAATTCGCGATCAAGAGAGCGACGACTTCGGCCGCGGATTTAGCCCTTCAACCAGGTGGCATCATCCATGGGCAACTGACCGACTCGATGGGTCAATCGAGACCGAATACGCCCATCGCATTGATTCTTCTCGGCACGTCCAATAAGCAACTTCCCGTTGTCGCCTCGTCAACTTCCGACGAGAAAGGCCGCTTCATGTTTCGATCGATTCGCCCAGGGAGTTATGAACTGAGAACCAATTCAGGGCGTCGAGTCGTGCGGCTCTGGGCAATTGGTATCGCTCCACCGTCCGCCGATCAAACGGTTCATGTCGTCGACCAATCGCAGGTCGTGCGAGGTCAAGGCATTTTGTCGTCTTCTTTTGCCACGCCGGAGAGCGTGCTCTTTTTCGGAATGATTGGCCTAGGAGCGGGCCTAACGATCGCAATCGCGGAAACCGGCAGCTAGCTAAACCGCGCTAAGTTCTTCCCCGTCTCGATCCAGGGAAATCGCACGTTCAATTACTGGAAAAGCCGGCGTAGATGGCATCGAGGACTTTGTCATCCCAGCCAGCGCGAAGTCGTTTGCCGCGAATGTTCTCTTTGATGGATGTGTCGCGTTGGAGAATGTTCAAGGCCATGCGGCGAAAAGCCGCGGAGATTTCCGGAGCAGATCCCCTGCGAATGCGAGCCTGTAAAGTTTTTTGTGTCAGGCCAGTTTGGAATGTCATTTGCGAGTTAA
>CAYFJO010000543.1:0-6846 GCA_964343305.1 uncultured Pirellulaceae bacterium
TGGCGCGAGAAACACGGCTGATACAGCCGTGGCACGAAATGCGCGGTGTTTTACGTAAGATAGCTCCAATGTCGTTGCCACGAACGACTTACAACGAACGGCGCAGTTTTCATGAATAATCCGAGATAGATGTCATCGACACGGCGAGCCTTGTCACATTCATCCTTCGGAACTCGTGAATCAACGTCGTGGCATAACAAATGAGAATTTGACTTCGCGTTGAGCGTGAGTTGGGGTTGGATCTGGTTGAGCTTCCGTTCGTTCATCGCCGCTAGGAAGCGAGAACGAGCAGCCGAAGCTCATATTCTGTGTTCAAGGAGCCCGGTGAAGTGAGAAGGGTTGTCGCGTTTTGATCGTTCTTTTGTGGCACCGCAGTTGCGTTATAGGGAAAACGATTCTGGTCGTGATCTGTTCGACTGGCAATGGTTGTTTTCTAAGGCTTTTCTGATCTCGTCCATGCGTCGGGGCAAACATCTATCGGCGAACGTTTTCATCGATCGAAAACGCCGGGGGCCAACCGGAGATGATTCGCCTGGTGTTGAGCCAGTTGCCGCTCCTAATGACGTCCCGCGGCTCAGCCGGTCAGTTTGTCAAGCGTATACCCTTTCCGTTGCGGTCGGCTGAGCATTGCTGTGGCATCGCTGTCGTCGATGAAGTCTTCCTTCTCCGGGTCCCATTTCAACTTTCGTTTCACCAGCATAGCGATGTTGCTCAGGTGGCACGCACTGACAGAACGATGATGGGTGAAGACGTCGGAGATCGGTAGCTCACGGCTCTCGACGCACTCGAAAAAGTTACGCATGTGACTGCGTGGTTGCTTGCCCTGGTAAAGCCCGACGACCTCCTCGTCGAGTCGCTTACTCTGGGCTGGGTCCTTAT
Organism: uncultured Pirellulaceae bacterium; assembly: GCA_964343305.1. Taxonomy (GTDB): domain Bacteria; phylum Planctomycetota; class Planctomycetia; order Pirellulales; family Pirellulaceae; genus CAYFJO01. The sequence goes on from CAYFJO010000543.1 coordinate 880, forward strand.
TGATCTCATCGATTGGCTTGCCGACTATTCGGCTTCGGTCAACAAAGATTCGGCCTTTCTCGCCCTCGATCAAAACGCCGTTGCCGCCGCTTTTCAATTCGATCGTGTTGCCATTTAAGAAATTCATGGTGCAGTTGAAGTTGGTGGCCACGTTGTAGCAATTCTTCCTCTGGTCGAATTTGCCGACTCCTTCAATTTGTATCGGGCCAGTGTTTTCCACTCCCAGGGCCCACATGGCGATGTCCGTGTGATGAACGCCCCAATCGGTCACTTGGCCACCGGAGTATTCCAGCCAGTTGCGGAAGTGGTGGTGCGTTCGTTCTTTGATGTACGGAACCTTCGGCGCCTGCCCGAGCCACATGTCCCAGTCCAAGTGCGCCGGAGGGGCCTCCTCTTTGAATGGGCCGCCTGGCTGCGGGCCACCGACTGAACTTGTGGCCTTCAGCTTCTTACCCAACCGGCCGCTGCGGGCGATGGCGACGGCTTTGAGGAACACGCTGCCGAATTCGCTCCGCTGCTGGGTGCCCACCTGAAAGACCCGCTTCGTCTCTCTGACCGCTTGGCAGATCTTCTTGCCTTCATCAACCGTGAGAGTGAGTGGTTTTTCACAATAAACGTCCTTGCCAGCCTTCATCGCGGCAATGGCGATGGCAGCGTGCCAGTGGTCGGGAGTTGCAATTGTCACTACGTCGACGTCCTTCCGCCGCAACACGTCACGAAAATCACCATAGGACTGACATCTTCCTCCGAAGCCGGCGGCATAACCTTCGGCACGCTTACTGTCCACGTCGCAACAGGCGACCATATTGCCAAGTTGCGCTGCCTGATGCCCTATGGGAATCCCGCGATAGCCGAGTCCGATGGACGCAACGCCGAGCCGGCTGTTCTTATCCTCGGCCCTAGCATACGAGCTGGTCCAAAAATACGGCGCAAGATTGCCGGCCACCACGAGGCCAGACGCCTTTAAGAATTCGCGACGAGTCGATTTTTGTTTGCTCATGGTTTTCTCGCCTGTTTTTGCAAAGCGTGCGAAGGGCGTAAGGACTGTTGAAGGCGGCATCCCGTGATTCATGCAGACTATTGTACCGTTGGAAAGCACAGTCAAGAATGCTTTATGGGCTCTGGATACCGGACGCGATCGAGATGCCCCAGCAGACCTCCGCGTTTTCATGTATTTGATACTTTGCAAACCCGTCGGATGCTGAGGTGTCTGTCGATCGAGAGCAAACCCATGTCATTTCTTCTCCAGCCTCAGTGGCGTTGCCTTCCCAGGATTTTCGTGCAGCGTATGCGGTCGAATTTGAATGGGCAGTCGTTTGTCACTGCTGTGTCTACATGGTGCTGACAACCGGCATTTCTTCGTGGGCCATCTCCTGAGACATTTTGTAGTGATGGTAGTGCATCGCGCATTTGATTGCGTAGACGAATAGCACATCGGGGTCTCGCCGTTTTCTTAGAAAATTGAGAATGCGGCGACGATATTCAGTGCGTAATTCGCTGTTTGGCACTTTGCGCGTGACGCGATAATAAATCAACGCGAATCCGGCGAGGTTGCGGATTTGGGCGGTCAACCATTTGATCGGATGGCGTCTCCAATAGCGTGACCTGGCCAAAGCAAATTGAAAATCGCCATCAAGATATAGCGAGTCGACTCGATCGAAATAGGCATCCGGTTCGTAAAGCTCTTTCAAGACACGCACATATCCGTCACGTAGTTCCTCGCGAGTCAATTGCGCTGGGATGACATTCGTGCCGAACTCCGGAGGGTCGCCCGTGTCCAATCGTCCTTCGCTCTCGAGTCGTTCATAGAGTGGAGTCTTTGGAATTGCATGCAACATGCCAATCATGATGTGCGTGATCCGTGCCTGTTGAAGAAACTCCTGCTGTGCATCGAAAATCGACGAGTCATCATTGTCAAATCCCAAGATCATCCCACACCACACGTCCAGTCCAGCGTTTTGGATCGTGTGGATCTTCTCCACCATCGTGCCACCCTCGCGGATATTCTGAATTTTCTTCGTTTCCAGCAAGGCCGCGTTGTTTGGACTCTCGATACCAATAAACACGCTGACGAAGTTGGCTTCAACCATCAATTTCATCAACTCTTGATCTTCGGCCAGGTCGAGTGACGTTTCCGTGAAAAACGTTAGCGGATATCCGTTTGCCCGCTGCCATTCGATGACCTCCCGTAGCAGCAATTTGACCCCCTGTTTGTTTCCAATCAAGTTGTCGTCCACTATGAACGCAATTTCTACGTTTTGCGCTCGCAGTGCCTCGAGTTCGGCAATTATCTGGCCAGAGGTCTTCAGTCGAGGGCGTCGCCCAAAAATGACAATGATGTCGCAGAATTCACACTGGAATGGGCAGCCACGAGTGAATTGCAGGCTGCCGAACATGTAGTGGCGCATCTTCATTAAATCGAATCGTGGCGTCGGCACCATCGACATGTCCGTCGCTTGTGCCTGTTCGTAACGTGTCTTGTGCCGACCGTCTCGCCATTGGTCGAGAAACAGTGGCCACGTTTCATCCGCCTCGCCAACAAAAATCACATCAGCCAGACTGCCAAAGTAGTCTTCGTTAACCGTGACCCACGGTCCACCGACAACAACGAAGCTGTCGCGACGCCTCAATTCTGCCATGATTTCGCGCATGCGAAAACGCTGCACGCTCATGCCGGTGATACCAACGATGTCGAATTCCGCTAGCACACCGAAATCGATTTCGTCAACGTTTTCATCGATCAAAGTAACGTCGTGCTCATCGGGCGTCAGTGCGGCCAGCAAAGGAAGGCAATGTGTGGGAAGATTCGCTCGCTTGCCAAACAACGGCAAAGCGTGCTCAAGTCCCCAGTAAGAGACTTCAAAGCAGGGATTAACGATCGCGATACGTGCCATGAGTTTGCGAGAAGATGAGACTTGAATTTCGGGTGGGCATCTTATGCTTTGCCTGAATAAGCACGCAAGATCGAAGTTGGACGTTACGATGTGAAAGCCCATTGCATTGTGGACATTCCACGTACACCAGGGCCACCAGGGCTGAGGTTGCGGGGCAGGATTCGACCCTGCGAATGGCGAGTAATGATTGCACATCATTGGGTCGGTCGTTTTCTGCTGTTGACGACGCTCCATCAGCGATTCAGCGCTCGCGCGAAGGCAATCTAGAATTCGAGCGAGAGGCAAGTGTGTAAACCACATGGCCGACCAAATCTGAGAGACAGAGAGTCCGCACGTTCATCACCCAGAAGGCAAACATCACCGCACTCGCCAGACAAATCAGAGAGCTTCACCCAAACTCCACCTTCCCCCAAATCGTTCCCACACTTGGGGAAAAGAAAAAGCGCCGAGACTCTCAATCTCGGCGTCTTGCGTCAATCAAATTGTCGTGTGATTTCGCGGCTATCTTTGAAGCTCCGTCTGGAAGTGGAGTGCGAATTGGCGCAGCGGCGCTCTTAACATCCTTGGATGTTTCCACCGGCCACATTTCCTTTGGCAGCCGCCAGAGTTTGGGGGGGAACTCGTCGTCAAATTGGCGCGTGTCCCCGGGGCCGTAGCGAGCATCGGAGCCACCGCCGGAAAGCACGTACCGTCCATCAAGGCTGACGACAACGGCGATCAGCAACCCCAGCGTATCGACCAGCAGGTGACGCTTTCGCCCTTTGATTTTCTTGCCCCTGTCGTATCCTCGCTCGTCCCCGCCGACCTCCGTGGTCTTGACCGACTGGCTGTCGATGCAGGCCGCGCTGGGGGTTGGTTCGCGCCCGTCGGCGACCCGAATCCGGGTTCGATCTCGGTCAGGACACCGTCGTCACGCCATTGGGCGAAGTAATCGTACACGCTGCTCTTGGGTAGCAGGTCGTGGGGCAGCAAGTCCCACTGGCAGCCGGTTCGGTTGAGGTACAAAATTGTATTCACTACTTCCCGCATACAAACCGTCCGAGGTCGCCCTCGGCGTCGGTTCTTTGCCGCCGGAATCAGCGGTTCGACAATCGCCCATTGTTCGTCCGACAAGTCTGCGGAATAGGCCGTCCGCGTCTTCAATTGATCCACCATCGCTTGGCACTCCTTTGCGATTCTAAGAAACCCTCCGATCCTTCAGAGGAATGCCAAGTGTCTGCTATGTCATGGTGTATGACCAGATCGATTTCCGGATAGACTCTCACAAGTCGGAACGCAAAAGGCTGAGCGTTACCGCCTGGAACACCTGATCCATCTTGTCAAACTCTGAGCTTTCTGCCTGATAGAGGACCAAGCAGGTCCGGTCGCCGTGGTGAAACGCGATGGCTCGCGCCGTCACGACTCGATCCAGGCAATAGAAGTTCATTTCATAACCGACCATTTGAGTCTCCGCGTCGATCGGCTCCGATTCCAAATCGTGGTACTCCTGGCGCATCGTGACAAGCGTTTCTTCGACAAGTTGTTGCGGGTCGGACAAGTTGTCGTAAATGTGAAGCGACCAAAAACCGCCGCCCGGCGTTTGCAACGAGATTTCGTACGGCAAATGGCTAGACTGCTCTTGCGTCAGTTGCCAATTTTCCGGGTACATGAACCGGACACCGAGATCGTCGTAGATGGGTGGCATGGGTTTGAGGCGTTACTGGTTGGTGAATTGCCGTGAAATAGAATGACCAAGCTCCAATGCCCAAACGCCGGTACAATTGAGCTCGTTGGTCATTGCGATTTAGGCATTGAGGTGCCAGCGTATTCCACGCTAGCTCGACTGACCTCGCAGGTTATGGCAATCAGGCAAACGGCACAAGGTACAGCGCACTCTATGGGTTGTGCTGCAATTCCTATCAATCGATTCCGTTATTGAGTTGCAAGCGGGTTTTTGCTAGTTTTCCTCGTCCTATTTCGGGCTGCCCCGCCGTTTGATCTGTTGCGCGTGGGCTTGCGTTGCCGATAACAGAATACGCGTACATACGTTGCGCAACGGTGGTCCACAGCAATACCCTATTCCCTTAAAAAACTGCCAAGTGTTAACCCGCTCTGCACAAACAAATCACAGACGATTGGCGCTGGTGTCGCGACTGCCTTTGGTGATCTCGCTGCTGCTGGTGCCGTTGTCGGGTTGCGCGTGGTACAAGAAGGGCCCGGTTGTCGGCAACGTGATCGCCTCGCGTGAGTTGTCGCTCAGCGGCATGGAAGCCATCCAACGCGGCCAGGTGGAACAGGCCGAAATTCTGTTCGCTCGAGCGGTCGAGTCAAATCCAACGGACGCCCGGGCTCACTGCCAATTCGCCGATGCTCTGTGGCAACGCGGTTCCGCGGACAAGGCGATTCGCCACATGAGCCAGGCGGTCGAATACTCCGGCGGCGATCCGTTGTTGCTCGTCCAGCAAGGCGAGATGTTTCTGCAACTTGGTGAACTGACTCGCGCCGGAAAAAACGCGGACCGAGCCATTGCCGCCAACCGGCAACTCGCATCCGCTTGGGCGCTCAAGGGCGACGTGTTGCGCGCACGACAACAGTTGGACGACGCGCTGGCAAGCTACCATCGCGCTCTGCATCACCAAGAACATTTTCCGCGAGCCCAGTTGGCCGCCGCGCGAATTTATCACATGACCGGCAAGCCGATGCGAACGCTGACGACGTTGGAACTGCTCGTCGATCAGTATCGGCCCGGCACGGAGCCGCAAGAGGTTCTGTACCTTCACGGTTTGGCATTGAAAGACACGGGCCGTTATTCCGAGGCGATCGAGCAACTTGCGGCGGCAAACGAACGTGGTCGTCCGTCGGCCGATATCCTTTATCATCTCGCTGACGCACAGTTTCGTGTCGGGGATCGAGTCAACGCGAAACTCTCTGTCCAAGCAGCGTTGAATCTCAATCCCGTGCATCGCAACAGCCAGGCACTGCTGACGCGGCTCAGCGCGGTCGCCAAACACTAGTGCTTTGTCAAAGTAGAAAGTTGGGGTGCCACTCAACGCCGTTAACCCTTTTTACATAGCGGTCGCCAGTTGTTTGGCGG
>CAYFJO010000544.1:0-6841 GCA_964343305.1 uncultured Pirellulaceae bacterium
GTACCCGTTTGGGTTAACCATTGGCGCTATCAATGGGACGAAGATGTTCAACTCGACAAGCCGACAGAAGTTGTGTTGGTGAAATACACGGGCAATCCGGCGGTAAATGTGATTCGAGCAACCGTTCACTTGAAGCCTGAAAAGACGCCCCAAAGGGCGATCAACATCACGCACGCCTACAAGATTGGCGACAGGCTGATTGAAAGGGTAGTCCCCATGCAGCAACCGGGCAACTACGTAATCAACGTAGAGGGCGAGCCGGAGAATGTATTCGTTCGGATGGCTGTGCCTTCGAAGACCGACTGAGAACGACACAAAGAAAAAAGGCAAACCATGCGAAACATGTATCACAGATCTCTGGGGCTAGTCGTTGCATTCGTTCTGCTTTCCCCGATTGTCAACGCCGGTAAACCGCTCGTGCCGGACTGGTTTCCTAAGGCTCCTCCGCTACCGAAGCCCACCGGCGAGGTCCTTGCCGTCAAGACGGTCAGCGAACTATATACCGCCGTCAATAACGTCAAACCCGGCGGGACAATCCTCGTCGCTGACGGACTCTACCAAATGCCAAGCACCCTCGTGATCAAGAGCGATAGTGCTACATTGCGAAGCCAAAGTGGCGATCGAACCAAAGTTGTTCTTGAATTTGCCCAAAGCCGTCACCTTGAAGGCGTCGCGGTTAGCCACTGCTCCGGCGCAACGATCGCCGATCTGACCATTCAAAACGTGGGACATAACTGCATCAAGATCAATTCGAATCTCGGTGCAAGCCGCGTCACAATCTATAACGTGATCAGCCATAATGCCTGGCAGCGCCATATCAAAGCACCGCGCGTGCCCGACAAGGACGGAAAAGCGGACTTCGTCGACGACTGCCGCGTACAGTATTGCCTGTTTTACAATGATCGCCCAAAACAACGTGGTGACGAACCGTCGGAAGACTCAGACGGCGGTAAGCGTTTCAACTTCAACTACGTTGGCGGCATGGACGTCATGTGCGCCAGAGGTTGGGTAGTTAGTGACAACGTCTTCACCGGAATTCGTGGTAAGACGGGCGAGGCTCGTGGCGCCATTTTCATGTGGCACAACGGGACAGATTGCGTGATCCAGCGGAATCTGATCATCGACTGCGATACGGGCATCTGCATGGGTAACAGCCACGCCCGTGGTGAGCGGCGTCATGCCAATGGATTCATCGTTCGAAACAATTTCGTGGTTCGCTGCTCCGAGAACAATATCCTGGCCGACCACACGCGAAACTGCAAAGTCCTGAACAATACCGTCCACGATCCCGACAGTCGCAACGGCCGCTTGCTCCGCGTCGTGCATGCCAACGATGGGCTGGTCGTTGCTAACAACATCTTCAGCGGGCCGCGGATTGTTGCCGAACAGTATGAGGGCCGAATCGACGTGCGGAACAACCTGATTCGCCCCGTCGGCGATTACTTTGTGGACGCGGCCAAAGGAGACCTCCATCTGACAGCCAGAGCCACCGACGCGATCAACAGAGCGACCGTCGATGAAAACGTTTCGCAGGACATCGACGGCCAACCAGAAGGAAACAAGCCCGATCTCGGCGCCGACGAGTGGGTGGCGATAGCGGTCGGTGGCCAGCAGGCGGACAACGCGACGTCGACATCATGGCTGAATGCCGAAGATAAGGACGGACGCTGGCAGAGCCTCACGGCGGGGCTGCGTGCAATCCTAGACGGACTGAAACTGACGGCAGCCCAGGAGAAACGATGGGGTCCGGTGCTGCGCGATCACTGCGACAAGATTCAGGACCACGTGGACATGCAGCACCTCTACGCAGAGCTCTATTGCGATCAGGCGGCGATGATGGCGGCGGATCTGAAAGCCCGGCGGGCGCCGCTCAGTTCGATGTCTGGCAAGTGTGTGCCGTTTATGTACTGGTCGGACCATCTGCAATGCGTGCAGGGCGTACGTCTGGTAGTGCCGCCTGAGTACGATCCGGCCAAGGAGTATCAGTTCTTCATGTACTACAAGATGGGTGGCAGCCTGGTTTGGAAGGTGGGTGAGAAATGGGTCAACCACAAAACGAAGGGCGCGGTCTTTCAGGATCCCTACCATCCGACTCTCGATACCTGTACACGCCTGGGCAAAGACACGTTCCACGGTTGGTCGAGTCTCAGTTCACAAGTTAAGGGACGCAAGGGCGCGCCGCAGGAGTTTGCTGAGGTCATCGCGGCGCTATCGCGAGACTTCTCGGTCAGCACGGATCGTGGCTTCGCTTCAGGCTATTCCGATGGCGGCTTCACGCCGCTGTTTCTGGCTTCGCGCTTTCCCCACCTTCTGGCCGGCATCGCTCCGGAAGTGGCCAACTGGCAGAACATGAACATCGGCACCTATGGCTGGCTGAACGTTCCGATCCTAGTGATCGATGGCTGGGGTGACCAAGGCTATATGAGTGAGAACATTGGGCGCTTCCACTACCTCTCCACGATGGGTGCTGACATCGAAGCCATGATCGGCGACCACGGCCACGTGCCGGCCAATGACCCCGCCAAAATCAAGGGATCGGCCCGGGCTGGCGCGCCGTATGACGATGACATTTCTTTCACCTATCTCATGGACTGGGCTCGCTCCAAACGACGCAATCTGTGGCCCAAGCGGGTGCGCTACGGCACGTTCAACCTTTATTGGAACCGCGCCTACTGGGTGACCATTGAAGACATCACCAACCCCGCCCTCGGCGCCATCATCGATGTACAGGTCGAAGACGGCAACCAGATTTCTGTCAAGGCAAAGAACATTACGTCATTCCGTCTGCAGCTTTCGGACAAACTCGTCGATCCAAATCAGGACGTCCGCGTTGTCGTAAATGGCAAGGAGAACTACAAGGGCGCGTTTCAAGACAACCTCTTGATTGAGTTGGCCAAACGCGACCCCGCCACAGTGCGGAAGACGCATGCGATGCCCGGCGGCATCATGGTGGCGATGGACCAGGCTAATTACTCAGATGATCTGCGACGCGTGGGCCATACCGTACCTGGTCAGACGTGGAGCTTCGTGCGACCCAGCCAAGGTGACGAAGCAGCACAGAAGCTGTACGACAGGCAGTTTCCCGAGTGGTCGCGACAGGACACGAAGGTGGACCAGGCGCTGATCGAGAAAAATCACCTCGTTGTCTGGGGCGGGCCGGACATGAACGCCTTCTGTGCGCGGGTGGCCGACAAACTGCCGGTCAAGATTGAGAAGGGCAGGTTCACCATCGGCTCGCGGGTCTACGACCAACCGGGGCAGAGTGTGCGTTTTCTCTGTCCGAATCCCCTCAATCCCAAACGCTATTTGATCGTGTATGCCTGGACCGATTTCAAAACGGTCGCTGCCGGCGGTTTCCACGGCCTCGGTGGCAAGTTCCTCACTCCTTCCGCCTGGGGCCTGCGCTACGCGGACTGTCAGGTATGGGGTGAGAACAAAGCAGCCAATAGCTTCAGCATTACCATGGGTGCCAGTACAAGCGTAGACTACTACAACTTTGACGCCCACTGGCAACCCCCGTCCGAAGAGCCGCTGGGCTCGTTCCAGCACGATGTGGATTTTCAGTCCCTGCATGTGCTGAAGGCCGATGCCATCCAGGAGATCACCCGTGCTGACGTCGGTCTGGTCGGCTCTCTAGTGCTCGGACCCAATCGTTGGAACGGCTTCCTCAAGGCCGGCCCGGTTACCCTGAACGATCTGGCCACGACACACATGTTTCCCGACTATATCATGACCTGCCAGGCCACGGGCAGCCAGCTCAAGAGCATCTTGTCCAGAAGCGCGGCGTCGACAGTGCTGCGTGATGAGAACGACCCGGCCTACGAGAAGGGCCGTACTCTCACCCTGAACCAAATCCAAGACGACAAGGTCTACACTGTGGCGGCGGACTATGCTTCCTGCACCGGGGTGCTGTCCTTCGCATTCAACCGGAGCAAGATCACGGAGAACCCGGCGATCTTCAAAACGGCAACTGCCTTTGCTGCCCACCAAGGGCTGTCTCTGCCGTGCCGTGAACTGAAGCAGACCGACATCGAAGTTACCGAGGCGCTGGCTGCCTACATCAAGAAGCGAGGCAAGGTGAAGGTTCGTGGCCTGTGTGGTGACTTGCGTTATTACCTGACCAACCCTGCTGTGCATAACTACGGGGCGTATGACTTTGCGCACATCAAGTTCAACATCCCGCTGGGGGATCCGACTCAAAACGCACCAAGGCAGCGACAGGAGTCTCTGGCGATTGCCTTGGCCCGACCCGGATTCAAAGGCGGAGCGGCCCGCAGCAATGCCAACGCTCTGCTCCACTTCACGGAGGCTGCGCCATGCACGGGCGATCTCAGCAGGCTCGATCAGAAGCTGCCGGTGAGGGTGCAGACCAGTTCCAAACGTCTTGCTATTCAGGGATCTTGCAACAAGGCGACAGACCTGAAGCTGGTCCCGGCTGGCAAAGGCAAAGCGGGTGAAGTGGTCATCGTGCGGGTCACCCTGGAAAACCATGGTGATACGGACCTGGAGGGATTGTCCATTTTGGCACCCAGCCACAATACCAGCCCCCGCAGGGACACCTGGCCAAGCAGCAAAGAGCTGAAACTCCACAAAGCTCGACCGGGCATGTGGGGGCTGCACACCATAGCCGGACACTTCAAACGACCGCATCAGCACAGCGGCGTCTTCCTGGCAAGTGCCACTGGTCTGCCGGACTACAACAAGGACTTTCTGATCGTTCCCGGGACCGGCTATGCCAAGGGACTTGTCGGCATCAAGAAGCCCCTGAAACTTAAAGCCGGCAAGACCGAAAAGCTGTTCGTGATTTTCCTCGCGGCGAACGCGGACAACCCGAAGACGCCGGTGAATTTCGACTTCCTGGCCGTCGCTATGGCATTGAAGGAACAGTTGGAAGCTGAGACCGGGCAGTTGGCGTTGCAGCCCGAGTGATGGGGATTGAGCGACTGCAAAAGCGGTCGAAAACACGACACACTTGCTCATAAGAAGAGGGCCAATGAAGAATCCGAGGCTCCATCTATCCGCCGCGCTGGCACTTCTCATCGCCGGCGTCGCATCATTCCGTGCCATGGCGGCCGGCCAAGCGACCAGCCTGAACGTGTTCCATCGCGCCGGCTAGACATTCATTACTTGGCAGGACGTTGACCAGCCGGAGATCAAGGACGGCGCGACGTTGTCGGAAGTCAAGGGGATACGAGGTGAGCTGGCGAAGCGTCAGGTCCGCTATCGTGACTGCTCCATATTCCGTCAGGTGATACTTCATCGGCTTACCGTCGGGTGGCCCACGGCGACGTAGCTAAGACCGCTGGCGACAGTCCGTTTTCTGAAGGGGGCTCGCGATACCATTCTGATAGCACCTACGGCGTTGGTGACGCTTCTTCGCGCAAGGGGTCGTCCCCACCTCGGAAGTTCCGGTTTAGTGGAGAACTTCAGCCGCCTTCAGTTCGCGCTATCTCGAACTTGCAGAAGAAGTTGGACAAACCAACGCGAGCTCGCCGTTTCGCATACGCGCCGAGGTGAGGGTGACCTCAGCAGCTTGGGAAGAAACGATTCGATGCCGAGGGCGATGCCACCCACGTAGGTGAACTGCATGCACCGCGGGATCGACCTGTTCGCTGATTTTGGGGCATGCTCTGTGACCTCTTCCAACAACACCGGTTCAGAGCCCCGCCAACGTGCTGCCCGACACGTGGTTTGGCGCGAACCCGCGCGCGTGCCGGAAGATGCCGCGTAGCTTTGGTCGCGCGGGCCAGTGTTTGCGGCCAACGAACGTAGGCGACTAAAATACACGGTCACCGATATTGACCGATCTAGTTGCCAAGATTGGAAATGAGACTGCATTTTCTGAGAACTGCCTCATGCTAGGTTGCTAAGACCATGAGGCTCTGTACCAAGTGGAGTTACAGACGATTCCTCAGAAAGTGCAGCTCGGAGGAAACAAGATGAGAAATCCACTACCGGCGGCAGCGGCCCGATGCATCTGCGTGCTGTCGTTGGTGATCGGGGCGGCCATCTGCCACGGTGCCCCAGGCTCGGAGACCGGTGGAGACCAGAAACGTGACCCCGTCTCGGCAATAAGGATCTACTCGCACCCTCACACCGGCGATAAGAAGGCGGCCTACTCGGTGCGGATCGATTCGCCCTGGCCCGACGGCGGGCAATTGCACGTGAACTTCCCCGAACATCTGGAGTACGGCCCGGTCGGCTACACGATCACACGCTACAGCGACCCGCGGCCGCCGGCGTGGCAGGTGGACCAGGAGGGTAAGTCGGCCCATTACGACGTCGAGAGCATACCCGGCCGGGGAGTCGAGGGCGTCAAGGTCCGGGCGACGGCCTGTGTCGCCGAGCCGAATTGCGTGCGGCTGAGCCTGACGATCGCGAACAACTCGCCCAAGACTTTGAACGACGTCAAGCCGCTGCTGTGCTTTCAGTACAAAGACCTGGCCGGTTTCCCGCAAAGATCCAAAGAGAACTTCAAGTACACCTACGTCATTCTCAACGGGCGGATCACGGCCCTGGCCGACGTGGCGACGGAGAAGCCGGACGCGCTGGCGAAAGCGGCGCCGGTCCAAGGCGTCAAGCCGTACCGGTTTGCCTTCTCCAAGAAACGTGGCGGCTATATCGACAATCCGCTCGACCTAGGACTCTCGGTCATCACTTCCAAGGACGATGCCCGCGCGGTGATCCTCTATGCCCCGATCGGTAAGAGCGTCTTGTCGAACCGGTATATTCCCTGCCTTCACGCCGACCCGTATTTCGGTCACGTCAAACCGGGCCAGCAAGTGAAGCGGATTGTCAACGTGATCTTTGCCGGCGCCGACTGGCGCCGCGTGGTGGACGA
>CAYFJO010000545.1:0-6837 GCA_964343305.1 uncultured Pirellulaceae bacterium
TCGGTGTGGAACCCGAAGTCGTGACCAACCCAAATCCGCGAGTTACGGAAACGGAAAAAATGGCGAAGTTCCCAATGGAGCAAGGCGAGTTTACACTCTACCTGCAAAAAACTGGCAAGTGGGGCTTTCATATGTAGACAGGTTCGACGAGCCGATTGCCATAATTTGGCTTTCTGCAAAACCTCGTGTCGATTCGGTTGCGATCAGGCAGCACTACGTTAACTGCGCATTTACCCCAAATCTAATCGAGAAAAGGGCGAAGAGCGCGGCTTCTGGATCCGGCGAAGTCGCAGAGACCGATGCAACCACCGCAGCGGAGCAAACGGTGAAATCCGCATCGGTCACAATCACCGACTGCAGTACGGAATTCGCTGGTGTGACCATGTGACTGCACTTTGCGCACCGTCTGTGGATAGTCGCAATTCAGCGTTGATGCACGTTGCAAATCCGTCAGGTGGGCCTTACCATCATCGGCGAATAAAATGCGTATACTGCTTACTCTCGAGCGATAGTCTTCCGGAGCAAAATGAGATTGACAGGCCACTAACATGCGAACATTCAAACACCTATGGGTTGTATTCTCTGTCCTTACATTGTTTTGCGCCAGCGCCGCACGGTCTGCCGACAAGCGGCCGAACATTCTTTTTGCGTTCGCCGATGACTGGGGACGTCACTCCAGTGCCTACGCCAAAGCGGACGGACCAGGCACGGAGAATGACGTGATCAGAACGCCGAACTTTGACGCGATTGCACAGTCAGGCGTTTTGTTCAATCACGTGTACGTCAACGCGCCGTCATGCACGCCTTGCCGAAGTTCGCTTCTCTCCGGTCAGCACTTTTGGCGCACCGGGCGCGGGGCGATTCTTCAGGGGGCGGTTTGGGATGAGTCCATTCCGACGTGGCCGTTGCTGCTCAAGGATAGTGGTTACCACATCGGTTTCACCTTCAAGGTTTGGTCACCTGGTACGCCGAAGGATGCGCCGTTTGGTGGGAAGGCCAATGCCTACGGCGGCGGTCGTTACAGCGCCTTTTCGCAAACCGCGACGCGACTGGTCAGTTCGGGCAAATCGCTCGAAGACGCCAAGAGTGAACTGTCCGCTGAAGTTCGCAAAAACTTTCAGGCGTTCCTCGACAAGAAAAAGGACGGTCAGCCATTCGCTTACTGGTTCGGCCCGACCAATGTTCATCGCAAATGGATCAAGGGTTCGGGCAAGTCATTGTGGGGAATCGATCCGAATAAACTCAAGGGAAAGATGCCGCCGTTCCTTCCCGACGTTCCGGAGATTCGCCAGGACCTGGCCGATTACATGGGCGAGGCGATGGCGTTCGACATGGCCCTGGGAGTTCTGGTTGAGGAACTGAAGAAGACCCGGAATTACGACAACACGATCATCGCGGTGTCCGGTGATCACGGCCCAGCGGGGTTTCCGCATGGAAAGTGCAATCTGTACGACTTTGGGACGCGCGTGTCGCTGGCCATCTCGGGCCCCGGTGTGAAGAGTCTTGCTAAAGGGCGCGTGTTGGACGATTTCGTATCGGTGCCCGACCTTGCTGCGACGTTTCTTGAAGCCGGTGGAGTGAAGATCCCAGAGGTGATGACATCGAAATCGATATGGCCATCGCTCAAGTCAGACGCCGCGTCAGGTCTGGCTGATTCATCGCGCACGCATGTCTTCACCGGTCGTGAGCGTCACGTCTCGATGGCCCGCGCGGGACATATGCCATACCCGGCCCGCGCGATCCGCACGAAGGATCATCTGCTCATAATCAACTTCCGCGCCGACCGCTGGCCGCTCGGCGATCCTTACGACCTAGGCACTGACAAGGAGCTGAACGTCGAACGGCTGACGCAACAAACGTTCTGCACGCTGGCCGACGAGGACGCCGGTCCCACCAAAGCGTGGATTGTTTCGAACCGCGAGGACGCGAAGGTCAAACCGTTTTACAATCACGCCTACGGCAAACGGCCGAGGTTTCAGTTGTTCGACATGAACAAGGATCCACACCAGATGAAAAACGTCGCCGCCGATCCAGCGAACGCCGACGTTTTGGCGAAGTTGCGCGGGCAACTCATGAATGAACTGAAGACCACAAAGGACCCGCGCGTCATTGACGATGGGCGTTACTTCGAGACGCCACCGCTGGCCGGTCCGACGAGAACGCCGCCACGAAAAAAGAAGTAGCTTCTCGTCCGGCTCTGTTTCGGGTTGAACGAAAGACAATTGGCCGGGCCGTCCGACCGCTACGGCGTGGAAGTTGGACAAACACGTACGAGTTCCGGACTGGCTTAACCTCAGTGGTGACGCGCCGCAGTCCACTCTATGCGACAGCAAGTATAATCTAACGACAGCAAGTAAAAGACTAGACGAGACTTCGCCATGACAAACAACATGAAAATCATCCTCACCCTGCTTCCATTTCTTTTGATGGTGGCAACCGCAACCGCCGCCGATTCAAAGCCGCCTAACATCGTCCTGATCCTCTCCGATGACCAGGGTTACACCGACTATGGTTTCATGGGGCATCCGGAAATCAAAACGCCGAACCTCGATAAGCTGGCGAAGGAAAGCGCATTGTTTCGTCGCGGCTATGTGCCGACCGCGTTGTGCCGGCCCTCATTGATGACGCTGATTACCGGCCTCTATTCGCATCAGAACAAGACCACCGGAAATGACCCGGCGAACACGCCCGTCAACAAAGCTCACGCGGAGAAAGCGGGCAAAGATGCCAGAGAACTCCTTATTTCCCACATCGACCGGACCGGCGCGTTGCCGCAGTGGCTGACAAAAAAGGGCTACGTCAGTCACCAAAGCGGCAAGTGGTGGGAAGGATCGTATCAGCGCGGCGGCTTCACAGAGGGAATGACCAAGGGCTTCCCCAACAAAGGCGGCCGACATGGCGATGCGGGACTCAAGATCGGGCGTGATGGAATTCAGCCGGTCGTCGATTTCATCGATCGTAGTGTGGCTGATAAAAAGCCGTTTTTTGTCTGGTACGCCCCGTTCATGCCGCACACGCCACACAATCCTCCGGCTCGACTCTTAGACAAGTATGTTGCGAAGGGAGTTCAGCAGCGGATCGCCAAATACTACGCGATGTGCGAATGGTTCGATGAAACCTGCGGTGCGCTCGTGGACCACATCGACAAGTCCGGCGTCGCCGAAAACACGCTCGTGATTTACGTCACCGACAACGGCTGGATTCAAACCGAAAACGGCGGCTACGGACCGCGATCCAAACGCAGCCCCAACGAATTCGGAACACGCACACCAATCATGTTCCGCTGGCCGGGAACCATTCCCGCGGCGGACCGCCCCGAACTTTGTTCGTCGATTGATTTCGTGCCGACCGTTCTGGCAGCCGCTGGAGCAAAAGGACCGCACGACTTCCCAGGGCTTAATCTCTTGCCGCAGTTGAAGACGGGCGAGGCTATCGGACGCGACACCCTGTTCGGCGAATCGTTTGCCCATGACATTGCCGACATCGAGAATCCGCAGGCGTCGCTCCTTTATCGCTGGGGGATTCGTGGTCACGACAAGCTGTTGCTGACCTACGACGGAGCGCCGGGGAAAATGAAGTATCCGCCTCAGAGCGGCGAACCTCAGCTCTTCAATCTGAAAGACGATCCCAATGAAAAGGTGAATCTCGCTGCAAAGAATCCAGATTTGGTGAAGCAACTCAGCTCGCTTTTGGAAAAGTGGTATGTTCCCAACGAACGCCAGGTCGGCAAGTTCACTCCAGCGGCTCCAAAGACATACCAGAAGCCGAAGAAACGCGGCACCTCGGCAAAAGCCAAATCCACAAGGCCGAACATTCTTCTCCTCTACGCCGATGATCAGCGCAATCACACCCTCGGCTGTGCTGGCCACCCGATCGTAAAGACTCCCAATATCGATCGTCTCGCCAAAGAAGGCGTGCGATTTGAAAACGCATTCGTTTCGACATCGACCTGCTGGGTCGGGCGGGCTTGCCTCTTCACCGGCTGCTACGAACGCAAACATCTATACCGAGCCAAGCCTGGGCCGCTCAATCCGGAGTTGTGTGAATCCTCGTACTTCGCCGTCCTGAAACGCGCCGGGTACCGAACCGCACACCTTGGCAAAGAACACGTTGGCATCTCGAAAGAATCCGCAGCGGCAATGTTCGACGTGCGTCGCAAGTTGGGCCGCAATCCCTATTTCAAGAAACAGGATGACGGCAGCAAGCGGCACGAAACGCAGATCCTCGGCGATTGGGGAATCGAGTTCCTGAAAGAGCAACCGAAAGGTCAGCCGTTCTGTCTGCAACTCAGCTTCAACGCCACGCATGCCGAAGACGGCGACAAGCGACCAGGTATCGGTCACTACCCCTGGCCGAAGGTGACGGACGGGATGTACGAGGATCAGAAGATGCCGCTTCCGCGCCTCAACGATCCCGCCATCTACGAGGCACAGCCAGATTTTCTGAAGCAATCCATCAATCGGCAGCGATACTTCTGGCGCTGGGACACGCCCGAGAAATACCAAACGAACATGCGCGCCTACTTTCGCATGATCAGCGGAATCGATCACGTCGTCGGACGGCTCGTAGTGCAGCTTGAAGAACAGGGCCTCGCAGACAACACCGTCATCATCTACACCGCCGACAACGGTTACTACCTCGGCGATCGAGGATTCGCTGGCAAGTGGACGCACTACGAACAATCCCTGCGCGTCCCCCTGATCGTCCACGACCCGCGCCTGCCGGACGTCGATTGCGGACGCGTGATTTCGGATCTCGCGCTGAACAGCGATCTCGCTTCAACCATGATCAACCTCGCAGGGCTCCCGATCCCGGATGCTCACACCGGTCGCAGTCTGGTGCCTCTGCTCCAAGGCGAAGAAGTGTCCCACTGGCGCACGGACTTCCTTTGCGAGTTTCTCGCCGTTCCCGGCACCATTCCCCGGTGGGAAGGCATCCGCGATACGGATTGGGTATACGCCCGCTACGTCAATGGAACGGACAAGTCTCCGTTTGAATTTCTCCACGACCTGAAAAACGATCCCGATCAGCTGACCAACCTGGCATTACATGAAGAGAATGGCCCAGCGCTGAAACGGATGCGGACCCGCTGCGATGAGCTGATTTCCGACATTGGCCCGGCCATGAAGGATATCGGGAAGTCCGCCCGAAAGAAAAAGAATCAGTAAACACTCCGGAACACTAAACCTATGAGCAAACGCGCATTTATCGTCAGTTGTCTTTTGTTCGTTGCTGGCGTCGTTCCCACAGCCACAGCTCGGGCCGAGGAGAAGACACGCCCCGACATCGTCTTCATCATCGTGGATGATTTGAATGACTGGCTGGGATGCCTCGGCGGCCATCCCGATGCCAAGTCGCCGAACATTGACGTGCTCGCCGCCAGCGGCATGCTCTTCTCACAGGCTTATTGCAACTCACCGCAGTGCCGACCCTCGCGGACGAGCCTGAACTACGGGGTTTATCCCTTTAAGACCGGTACTTACTTCAACGCCAAGTACCCCAAAGAAACAGCAATCAAGACGCCAACCATGCAGAATTTCTTTATGGATAACGGCTACCGCGTCGTCAGCGGCGGCAAGGTTTTCCATGGAACTCCCGGCAAGGTAGGCGATTCGCTCTTCAAGAGGCCACGCGATCCCAAACCGCCGAAGGGCGAAGACAACTTCAATGCCATGCGAGCGCCCAACGATGGCTACGCCCTCGACGTCGCCGACGAACAGATGGGAGATTACAAGGTCGCTCAGTGGGCGACCGAGCAGTGGAAGACAGTCACCGACAAACCGCTCTTCATGTCAGTCGGCTTCTTCCGTCCGCATCGACCGTTGCAGGTTCCCAAGCCCTGGTTCGATCAATTCGCGCTTGCATCGATTCGACGCCCCGCCGAGCCTGACGGCGTGGATGACTGGGATGACATGCCGGAGTTTGCTCGGCGTCTTGCTCGAACGCACGCCCACAAACCGCTCCACAAAGGTCCACTCAATGAATTGCTGAGCGATCACGAGTACATCGTCACCCACGATCAGTGGGACGCCACCATCCGTGCCTATCAAGCGTCTATCGCTTTTGTCGATCGCCAGATCGGTCGGTTTCTAGAGCAGCTCAAGAAAAACCCTCGTGGACGTGAAACCTTCGTCATGCTGGTCAGCGATCACGGCTGGCATCTGGGCGAGAAGAAACACTGGTGTAAGGGAGCCATCTGGGAACAGACCACCCACATTCCCTACATCGTTCGCGGTCCAGGTATCAAAGCCGGAGACAAATGCACTCAACCGGTTAGCCTGATTGACGTGTATCCGTCACTAGTCGACCTCGCGGGGCTCGAAATTCCAGACTGGCTCGACGGAACATCCATCAAGCCGCAACTCGCCAATCCATCCGCGCCGCGCGGGCCTGCGATTTCATCATACGGCGAAGGCAACACTTCGATTCGCACTGAACGATGGCGTTACATCCGTTACGAAGACGGCAGCGAAGAACTCTACGACCATCGCGTTGATCCTAACGAATGGACCAATCTGGCGAACAAGCCAGAACAAAAAGCAACCAAGAGTAGGTTGGCCCAAATGATACCAGCGAATCAGCACCCAGGGCTAAAGGTGCAAACTTGGTTCGACAAGTTTCAAAAGTGACCGTTGATTGGAGACGTTTTCACAATGACAAACCGTTCTGCTCTTACACTTTTCCTGTGCCTAGGTGCGCTGGCTTCGCCTGCCGCCGTCGACGAGCTATCAGGTTCCCAACCCAACATCATCGTGATATTGACCGATGACATGGGTTACTCGGACCTGGGGTGTTTCGGTAGCGAAATCCAGACGCCAAACCTGGATCGACTTGCGG
>CAYFJO010000546.1:0-6828 GCA_964343305.1 uncultured Pirellulaceae bacterium
TCGAGTGAGAGGAACGATCCGCCCTCGAGCTGCTTGCCTTTCAATCGCCCGTTCGAGACGACGACGCCATCGAGTAGGTCCTTCACTTCTGGCTTCTCGCCAAACGGTTTATCGAGGACGTAGAGCCTGCCGCCCGGCTTCTGATTGTGCCCGATGTACTGATCGCAGATATGACCATAGTAGGCCATGTGATGTGTTAGGAAAGCGATTTGATCCATGCCTTTGAGTAGCGGATTTGCGAACGCGATCTTGCGCCTGAGGTTGCAAATCTGTTCGTAGAGAGCGTAGCGCGCCTTGCTATCGCTCACGGAAACCTTCGCGACTTCCGCCTCGAGCGTTGCGAGTTGCTTCGCCTCGGCATCGAGGTTGGGAGCGTTCTTGAGCCCTTGCAGGTGATCGAGCAACGCCCGCGTTCGCCTGAGTACAACATCAGCCGGATCGTTGTCCGCATCGAGAATCAGCGACTCGGGGCGAAGCGTTTGGTGGGCGACTTTCTTGTGCCAACCCTTGTTACCAATCTCCGCCGCAATGTGCGAGTACTCACGATTATAATCATTCGCCAGCTCAGTCAGCGGATCGATGGCGATGGGAGTACGATCAACAGCAACGGGAGTGCGAACGATGGCGGTCGGCTTTGGCTCTAGCTTCTCGCTTTTCACAGCGGCTATGGCGGCCTTCGTGTTCGCGGCATCGGCAACCGTGATCGTCAAGCCCACGAGCTGAAGGACGGCTGCATCGCACGCTCCCTGTTCGTCGATCATTACTTTGAAAGTGGGCGAGTTGCCGAAGTCGCCGATGAGACGGAGTTGGTCGTTGCTCGTGGAAGATGCGCCGAGCCCCTCGACGCTCTTGCTCGTCGCACCTTGCGAGAGATCGAGCTTGAAGGTCGACGAGCCGACGGCTGTGATCCATCCGGTGCCAAACCTTACGACTTTGAATTTGGGATTGAGCCCGCTTATGGTGAACGTCCAAGTCTGATCGTTCTCACCTTGACTACTATCATTACGCAATCCGCCGCCTCGATCACCGTCGTACCCGGATCGAGGAGTGCCTTTCGCGGTGATAGTGTACGTACCGGCATCACTATCTGAGATGCGATAAGCCAGTCCGCCTCCCGCCTCACTAAAGTCAAGCTGAACCGTGGCCGCCCGACAATCGCACGTCACGATCGCAAACATCGCCACACTCAAGACAGAGAACAAGAGACGGCAGCAGTAGGGGCGAGTCATCATCGGAGGGATTCCTTTGGAGGGAGCAAGCTTCTGGCGACCATGCGTTCATGACCATCAACCAATTGCGTTACGTTATATTATGGCCAAATTAATTAAAGGGGACGGGGACCTTTGTTTGGGTTCTGCAGTCAGAAATAATGTCCCCGTCCCCTTTATTTAGTTCAGGGATAGTCACGTATTTAAAATACCGCCGATTTCAATCCTAAGAAGACTGTCACCCAGGGATAGTCACTTGGTCCCTTATCCTCCATTGATGTGGATTGCTTTCCCTTCCAGTATATAAAACATTGAATCCATGGTCATTTCAGTCCGTGGCGGTTGCATTTGCCTTCCTGAGCAGGAAACGGCTTAATGGTTGGCTGAGGGGCGGTCTCGCCGGTGTAGAGCAGCGCCTCCTCGCCTTTCTTAAGGTCCAGAACGAAGATTCCGTCACCTAGGTCCTGCAGTGCAAACCTGCGTTTGCCAGTGACGCGAACCGGACCCGGCAGATTCGGTTTGATACGGCAGGGCTCGCCACGGAGACTCTTGACGCGCACCCACTGGGTCTTTCCCTTCTTGTGTTCGGCACTAATCAGAAAGGCACCCATCGTGCGCAGGTTGTGGAAGACGGCACCGGGCCATTTCGACGGCACGGCGGGAAAGACACGGATGGTGGCCTGCATCTCGCCGCTCTTCGGGAATTCGTCGTAGCACTGCACCAACATTTCGTGGATGTTATGGGCCAGATAGTTCGGACTCTCGAAGCAGGGGCCGCCGCCTTCCCTGTACATGCTGTTCTTGCAGACGTTCGGCCACTTCATGAACCGGTGAATTTCGTGCAGCGCCCGATCCCCATCGCCCAGCAGCGCGGCAATAGCGCTGAGGCCGTTGAAGGTAAAGGCAGCGGCACCGCTTTTGCGATTGACCTGATCGAAGTTGTTCATGGATAGCTCCATCAGTTTGCGCTCTTCCGGGGTTTTGCCCGTGACAAGTTGCAGCGGGTGAATCATCTGCAGGTGACACCAGTGCCGATGAGGCCTATTGAAAGACATGCCCTTGCCAACCATGTAACCGCGCTCATCGACTGGGTAGTCGGCCAGATTGGCGAGGATGTCACGGTATTTCGCCAGCTCGGCTGACTCAACCTTGAGCCGGGTTCCTGACGTCACGATGGCATGACAGATCCAGCGAAGCATCGACAGCTCGTAGTTGGCGTCCGGCGCATCACCATATTCGGGCGAGTGCGATCTGGGAGCGTGGTAGACCCCATCGCGCTTCACCAGGCGATGGATCTGGTAATTCGCAGCACGCTTCATGATCGGATAAATCGTGTCCCGCAGCATGTCGTCGTCCATCTCTCCGCGATAGATCAGCCAGCAGGCGTGCATGGCCCAGACCAGGTGGCCGCCGGTGTTCTGAAATTTGCGGTCATCCACATCCTTGGGCTGATACAGATCATGCCCGGTAGTCACAGGGAGGAACGACGAGTCCTTCTGCCATTCGACCGGGCGGACGTTCTTGATCAAGTTGCCCTGATACTTCGCGAAGGTTCGGATCAGCGAACCGCCGAGCTCGATCCGGTTCGCGGTGGGCATCGGGTAGTAGCAGTATGGGATATTGAAATCCCAATGCGAGTCGGCCCATTTGGATGGCGTCTGCCAGAGGCCGGCGGTGTCGATCATAGCCCGGTCGGCCCGGGTCGCGGAGCCGAGCTTATACATGGTCGTCCAGTACATGGTCTCCACTCCCGTGTCTGGCACACTGACGAAGCCGGCCGGATAGTAGGCATGCCACCAGTCGTAATGCTTCTGCTTCCAGGCGGCATAGGCGCCTGCGTCCATTCCACAGACCTTGCTGACCGCCGCTACAGCCTCGGCGAGAGGATCGTTTGTCGCTTTCGGCCAGCGGTTGGCAATACTCACCGCCAGACGCTGCTTGCCCTCACCGGTCTTGATGATCTTCCAGGCTGTGACATGACGGGAGCCGCCCAGCATGTCCTGGATACAGACGTTGACCCCATCCACCACCTTGATGAGAGGCTTCGGGTTGGGTGCAAACACCTCTGTTGGGTACTTGGAAATGTACTGCTTGCGCACCCGCGGAAAGTCCGCCTCGCTCTTCGCGTAGCCGGGTCGTGTCGGCATGGAGGAAGCCGGCTTCCAGGAGAGAGTTACCGGTGACGCGCCGTCGCCCGATTCCAGTTCCGTGACAATAACCATGTCTTCGGAATGCGTGAACTGCCGGATCTTCAGGTCACCTTTGCCGGCACCTTTGTAGGTGGCAATGGTGCCGGCGACCTCGGCGTCATAAAGCGACAGGCGCAGATCACAGTCAACCGGCTTGGCGGCGGGCTTCAGGTAGAACGATCCGATCTGCAAGCGCGCACGGGTGAACCCGCTCGTCCCCTGCGTCATGGGGCGATGGGCCTGAACGTCACCACGAAAAACCTGCAGTCGCAAGGCATCGCCCTCGACCCACGCCATCGACGCGATCATGCCATTGCCAGTCCACGGCGACTCGTGCCAGCCACGCGGCAGACGCTTCCATAGCATATCGTGCCGGGCCAGGAATGTGGGCCAGTCGATCTTGAGATCGACTTTCACTACCGCTTCTTCGGTTTTTGATTTCAGCGCAGCGGGTACTTTTGCCTTCTCAACAAAGTAATCCCTTTGTTTTTCACCTGCTGCCAGGGGGCGTAAACAAACTAAAAGTAGTAATGTCAAAAATATCTTTTTCATATTTGATTCCTCTTATTTACTTTTCGGTACAGTCAATGCTAAGAAGACTGTCACCTGGTCCCCTGTCATGTTCTTATTTAATACGATAACGAGATGTTTCACTGGGTTTATGCGGCTCACTATACTCTTTGGGAAAGTATGAGTCTGTTCGGAAAGGAAACGCGGGCAGTTTTGCTTTGTTGATTAGATTTACCTCAGGAAATCCAGCAAAGGCATAACGAACAAAGGTGGGAGCTTGTTTTTCGTTCCACGATAGAACAACTGTACCTTTCTCAATCTTTGCCGTCGCTTTCTTCCAGCCCCCCCTTTTTCCGGCAAGCCAGAACCCCGTGGGCGGTTGATCGTTTGTGGTGGACAACCCCTCCGCATGGCTGAAATAAACACGCAAACTTTTTGACCCCTCTTTTACGACTTTCTTGAAAGTTGGCCCTTGAGCTTCCCCTTTCATTTTGTGAATATTTGCTTGCGCAAGTAGGGCAAGGCGTTTTCCAATTGGCTCTTTATCGCCTGGATGAATGCTCGTCAAACTTCCGCAGTCGATGGTGTTTACCATGGCGGTATTTGGTAGCGTCAATACTTTTTGTTGTGACTCTCGCATCCACGCCCAGTTGTTCTCCCTAAATCGTGGAAGCATAACTGCATAGAATTGAAAGTCATCACGCTCTACCCGACCCGTCTGTGGCGTAATGGTGTTGCCGAGCTAATTCCGGAAAACAAAGGCTTCGGTATCGATTTGGAAGTAAGTAAGGACGCCTGTCTTTCTGCCCAAAATGGCTGATGTCCCAGTAGGAGAAGTCATCGGCGAGGATGAGAATGATATTGGGCTTCTTCGGGAGCTTGGCCCGATCCTTGCTACTATCTTGGGCATGACAATGCCAGGAGCTGATAAAAATGATGCTTAATGCAAAAAGTATAGGGTGGGGGTTTTTCATGAGATTGAGATTTCTTAATCTTCCTGTCGTTTATGAAAGTGTCTGTATCTTAGCCTTCTAGCAGGTCCTAACCACATCGCTCGATCGCCTGTTTAAAGTCGGTAATCAAATCTTCCGGCTCTTCCAGGCCTATCGACACGCGTGTGAAACGCGGGGGAATGCCGCGATCCTTTTCTTCTTTTCGCGGCATGATCCGTGTCACCGGGTCACCGAGGCTTGTTTGATTGATGATTAACTTGACGTGCCGCCCCAGGCCCCGGTGGACGGTATCGTTCTTCCACTCGATGCCCATCATGCCGCTGAATCCCTTTAGCGAGCCCGATTCCGCATGTCGGTTCCACGCAGGCAAGCCGCCATAGCGCACGCGTGCCACGGCTGGATGCGACTGGAGAAACTCAGCAATCATCTGGGCGCTGCGGCAGTGCTGCTGCATGCGTAAGGGAAGCGTCTTCACGCCCTGCGTAATAAGAAAAGCATCCATGGGCCGCATCAGACCGCCGAAGACGTATTGCCCACGTTCAATCTTGCCGACGAGTGCCTTCTTGCCCGAGACCACGCCGCCCATGGCGTTGCCGTGGCCACCCATGTATTTCGTGACGCTGTGAATCACCAAGTCGGCGTCAAGACGCAACGGCTGCAACAGGTAAGGGGTCAACCAGGTGTTGTCTAAGATCACCGTCGCACCGGCCGCCTTGGCGATCTTGATCAGCGCAGGCGTATCGAGCACTTCCATCGTCGGATTTACGTAAGGTTCAAAGTGGACGAACTTCGCCGGTTTGGCCCGCAGCGATTTCGCCAGGTTTTCGGGATCATTCATATCCACGAAATCAACCTTGACGCCCCACGACGGCAGGTAATCGCGAAACAGAGTCATCACCCAATCGTAGTTACAGCGATGTGCCACGACACGGTCGCCCGGCTTAAGCAACGCCAGATACGTCTGCGAAATAATGCCCATGCCGCACGGCCCACCCACAGCCGCTTCGGCCCCTTCCATTTCCATCGTTTTGTGCAAAAGAGCCGCAACGGTCGGATTGCGGAGGTTGCCCGGTCGTTGATAACCGGGTGCACCCTTGTCCTGGCTGATCGGTGTGACTTGGTAGCCAGCCTGCTCGCCATGATGAATGGCTTGAGATCCGAAATGCCGACCTGAGGTGGATTCAAAATTATCGTCAATCAGATCCGTTGCAGGCGGAATCGCTTTTGAGGCAGCCGTATCCTCGTCCGCGACCACGGGCGAAGTCGCTATTGCTGGGACAGCCGCTCCCGCTCCGAGCAACGACGCCCTCTTGAGGAATTCGCGTTTGTTTAAATTGTCCATAGATTGATTTCCCTTTTCAGTGCATTGAATGGATAAAACCAGTATACAAAGCCGAGCGAAGCGAGGCATAAACTATCACATCCCATCTGCCCCACAGGGGCCGCAGATTATAGCCTAGGGCAGAGCGCAGCGTCGCCCTAGGTAGGTGATGTCAAGGATCAAAAAACCCTGAAGGGGCGCCACAATGCGCGGCAAGGTTGCGTTCCATTTATTGCGTCGACGAGAACGCATTGCATGTTGCGCCCTTTCAGGGCTTTCGGGCGCGTAATCGCCTCGCAACCTAGGGCGGCGCTTCGCGGCATGCGCCGCTTCGCTCTGCCCTAGGCTATATTGTTGCACCCCTTTGGGGTAAGGTGTTTGGTACTTCATTACTTCAGCGTTTTGCTCCACGCTTCGTATTCTTCGAGGACTTTACGGGCTTGCTCGGCTTTGCGTTTCCAGGCCTGACGTTTGGCATCGTCGCCGGTCGGGACCTCGGGGTTGATGACGGCGCCTATCATGGACGTGTCGTTCCAGGCGGGCCAGTTATCGGTGCGGAACGGCACGGCGGGGCCAGCCCGGTTGCCGAAGTTCGCCATCGGATGAACGCCCCAGGCATAACGGACAGCGACCGGCTCCTTCACGAA
>CAYFJO010000547.1:0-6812 GCA_964343305.1 uncultured Pirellulaceae bacterium
GAGGGGCGACGTCCAAGACCCCTCGCTTGCGCGTCGGGTTAGTGAATAATCCGCGTTAGGGGTGGCGGATTATATCGAGTGGGCGGAAATCGCGGGAAGTCCAATTTGCTTACACATTGACTCACCATGAGGGAATTGACATAATCCCCCACCTTTTCTGCATTTCTTATCTTTATTCGTGCTCAACGATGCGGGCAAATTCAATAAACCGCCGTCTTCGTACGATTTCGTCTCTCTTGTGGCTGATGCTTGTCACCACGAAACTCGCGTGGTGCCAACATCCGATCGAGTTCATGGGCACAGCGCTGATCGACGAACCGCGCGACATCGTCCGCGGCAATCATTGGGATCACGCCAGTGAACGAATGTCGTCCCACGATTCGCACTACTACACAGAGATGGAACACGACATCGGTGACCAGCCAATCTACTTTGGCACGGGTCCGGACGATGTGAAACTTCGCGTGTCGAGTTCCGATCCGAATGATCCTAGGCGGCATGTCGGCTACGGCGTGCCACTGATCACAACCAGTTGGCTGAACCGCCCCATTCACGCGGACGCATTTGTCGGCGCATTGTTTGGCGACGAGTTGATTCGTAATCGGGTCAACCAACGGGGCGGCGTGCTCAACGGACTCCGACTAGGAATCGACTTCGATCACTATTGGGGCGGCGAATTGCGTTTTGCAACGTCCAACCCGAGGCTCGAAGCAGGTCGCGGCCAAGCCAAGGTTCAGTTCTTCGATTTTCATCTGCTCTACTATCCTTGGGGCGACGCGCATTGGCGGCCGTATGCGACGTTGGGCAGCGGGCTGGCTCGCTATTCATTTGTCTCGGACACAGGGCAATCGATCGCGCAGACCATGTATCATCTGCCGGTCGGAATCGGCATGAAGTATTTCTTCAAGAAGTCCATCGCGCTGCGCATGGAGTTTCGCGATAACATTGCCTTTGGCCACGCAGGCGTAAGAACGCTCAATAATCTCTCGCTGACCAGCGGAATCGAATGGCACTTTGGCGGCCGGCGCCGCAGCTACTATCCGTATGATTCAAAGATTCGTCATTGGTAGCGCGGGTGAGCCGAATGCGCTAGCATCGGACCCGCGATGTGCAACCCGCGGCTAGCGCCGTCGGCTCACTTGGACTCGAGCTTGAAGGCGCTGGGCGAGATGCTGACATCCAGCCCCTTTTTCGGAATGGGAATCTTCAGCGTCCAAAGGACGGCCTGCGACATCATGCGACGGAATTCTTCGCGTTTCCAGTTGTCGTGGAAGTGACCGCCGCTGAAACCAAACGACCGTCCGCCGTCGGGACGTTGCCACGCCCAAGCGACGGTTTCGAGATTGCCGTCGATTTCCGTTTGCAGAATTGGATGAATCGAACGACCGCCGCCGATGAACTTCAGACGATAATAGAATTCCTCGCGGAGCGTGAAGTCATCCATGCCGATGACGATCGGATGTTTCTTGTCGGCGATTCGCACGTCCGCTTTTTCAACAACGGTGTATTTGCGATCCGGACCGCCGTGGCAGCCGCCGAAGAGTTTCAGGTAGCCTTCGATGTTCTTGGCATCGCGCGTGCCCATCGACCAGTGTAATGTGACGAGGCCGCCGCCTCGTTGCGCGAGTTTTGCAAATGCTTCGCGGCGTCGCGGTTCGTCATGAATCCATCGGGCTCCTTCGCTGACGAAGGTAAACACGCCGTCGGCGTCGGCCAGCAAATCCGGGCCTTTGGTCCAGGGATCGTCCGCCTGAACAACTTTCACTTTCAAGCCGGACACGTTCGCCAGCAATTTGGCCATCAATCTGACGCCCGGCATGTATTCATGTGTCGAGGGCGGATGGCCGTCCGGGCGTTGGCCTAACAGGAGGAGTCTTTTTGTTTGAGTTTCTTCCGCTCGAGCAAACTGCAAATGGTGGGTCAAAAAGAATACTGCGATGAAACAGCCGATTTGCCAGTGCATTTTAAAACCGTAGCTGCACTCGCCAGAGTGCGGACGAACGTCGAGAAAATCCGCGTTCTGGCGAACGCAGCTACGACGAAATTGGGTTCTAGAATGCGCTCTAGTCATGACTCGTTTCCCGCATTTGTTCATGGTGTTGCTGGAGATTCTGTTGAGCTGTGCAACGACGGCGTTCGGACCAGCTCCGCATCGATCGGCAGCCGGATATGGAACGTCGAGCCGTGATCTGCGTTCTCTGTCACCCAGATTTTGCCGTGATGCGATTCGACGGCGGACCGGCAAATTGTCAGGCCCATCCCCAGGCCATTCTCTTTTGTCGTGAAAAATGGATTGAATAGCTGGCGTTTGGTCTCTTCGTTCATGCCCCGGCCTACGTCGGAGATTTCAATCTCAATCATTTCGGAACCGTTCAGGCGTGATCGGATCGTCATCAAACGATCGCGATCGTCAACGCCGTCCATTGCATCGATAGCATTTCTTGTCAAGTTGACCAGAACTTGTTGCATCAACACCGGATCGACCAAGACCGACGGAAGTTGGGATGCTAAATCGAGATCGACCCGAATCTCGTACGTGCGGCGTTCGACATCGATCAAATCAAGAGTCTCTCGGATCAACTGATTCAAGTCCGTTGCCTTAAGCTCCGGTTCGCTTTTGCGCAGGAATCTGTTCATCCTCCGAATGATCCCGCCGGCCCGATTGGCTTGCTCGGCGATCTGCTGGGTCCAGTTCAACAGATTCCGGGTGTCATCCGCAACTCCGCCAGACGCCGCATTCTGGCAGGCACTCGCGTAGTTGGAAATGGCGTACAGCGGTTGGTTGATTTCGTGCGCCAGTTCGGCGGCCAGTTCGCCTATCGTGGTCAGCCGCGAGACATGGGCAAGTTCCGCCTCGCGTTTTCGCAACTCAGATTCCATGAGAATTCGGTCCGTGACATCGGCCATGACACCCGCGACTCGGTAAGATTCGCCGTCGTTTTTCGTGATCGGGAACATGCGATCATGAAGGTAACGCACTTCGCCGCTGGGATGAACGATTCGGAAATTCAATTCCATCGGTTCGATTCCAGGATAGTTGAGGAACGCGTCGCCGATGCGGTCGCGGTCTTCGGGATGCACGTAGTCCAGCCAGCACATCATGTCGTCATAGACTGCTTGCGGAGGATGTCCCCAGATTTCCTCATAAGCGGGGCTTACATAGAGAACTTGTCTTTCGTTCCAATCGACAAGCCAGAAGACTTCGTAAATGTTCTCCGCCATTTGACGAAATCGTTCCTCGCTCATCCGAAGGGCATCTTCGACTTTTTTGCGTTCGCTTATGTCGCGAACGTGCAACAGCAGCGCGGGACTCGCGTCGTATTCGATGAGGCTGACTTTGAGTTCGATGGGGATGTCACGTCCGTCGATAGTTCGACTGAACCCTTCCAACTGGCGAATTTCACCGCTAACCAGTTTCGAGAACTCGCGATTCACATCTACACGTGTTTCGGGCGGAACGAGATCCAAAACACTTTTTCCGAGAAGTTCGGCACGCTCGAAACCGTGCAACTCGCAGGCCGACCGATTCGCATCCAACACGCGGCCTTCGAAGTCTTCGACGAAGATTGCGTCGGGGGAGTTGTTGAACAGGTCTCGAAATCGCTGTTCGCTCTTTCGCAAGTGTTCTTCCGCCTGTTTCAATTCCGTGATTTCCGTCGACATGGCCGAGATGGCAAAAAGGCGGCCGTCCTTTTCAATGGGGCCAAAACGCGTCGCATACCATGCGATGGTGTTGCCCCCGCCGTGCGCGCGATGCTCGACGGCCACGCTTCGACGTTGCTGGGTGACCTTGCTTAACGCATCCTGAACGATTGCATGATCGTCGGCGTGAATGAAATCATAGATACTCCTCCCCAAAACGTCGCTCATCTTCAGCCCGCGCTGTGTCTTATTCAGATACAACATCGAACCGTCCAATCCGATCGTCATAATGAACGCAGGCACACTTTGCAGGACGTCGCGCAGTTGCTCTTCACTCTGCCGCAGTTTTTCTTCCGCCGCCCGTCGCTCGGTGACGTCGATGGCGGTTAATTGAATCGCCGGTTTCGCTTCCCAGTCGATGACTTTGACATTGTGCTCGATCCAGAGTTGGCGGCCGCTTTTGTGAAGGCAACGAAATTCGTATTGTTGAGGCACCTCTTCGCCCCGCAATCGTGCTTCGTATCGCTGGGCAAGTTTCTCACGATCGACTTCCGCGATCAGTGGCAGGAGCGACTCCATCGCCATGATTTCGTCGATGCGGTAGCCCAGCATCTTGGCCCACGCTTCGTTGAGCAGCAAAGGTTGACAATCACGATGGATAAGGATGCCCTGGATCGAACCTTCAAACAAATTGCGATACTGTTGTTCGCTGATTCGCAGCACTTCGTCCGCTCGTTGTCGGGCGATCGCGTTGGCGACGATTTCACCAACCAGTCTCAACCTGGCGATCACGTCGGTGGACCAGTCGCGCGGTTGCTTCAGACAATCAAAACAAACAACACCCAAAACTCTGTCGCCCACGCAAAGCCCGACCGCAGCCAGCGATTGGACTCCATGTGCCATCAACTCGACACGCTCCCGATGCGCGGCGTCGGGCAATTCTTCGACCTTCGCAATTCCGATCGGTTCGCCGCTCGTATATTTCTCCATGATCCACGGATAGTCGCTGGACGAGACATTGCGAAGCCGCATTTGCGCGGACTCAACTCCATCGTCACACCACTCGTGGGAGCAAGTGAGCGCCGACATATCCGCGGAGAATAGGAAAACCAGACCGCGTTCGACTTCCAGGAATTTCCCGACGGCGGCCAGCGTACGATCAATTCCCGCGTCGATTTTATCGATCGACAACCGAATGAAATCCGCCGAAACGGAGGAAATCAGTTTTTCAAATCGAAGTTGCTCTTCAAGCTGTTGCTCGTGTTGAATTCGGTCGGTGATGTCGGCCGCGATGCAAAGCAGCTTGTCAATCAAGCCATCTTCGCCACGAAACGGATTGAAACTTGTCAGAAACGTTCGTGAACCCAAATCGGGATGGCTGACGAATTCAAAATTCGCTTCGTGATTATCGAATGCGCTTTCGACGAGGTCTTTGATTCGCGGTCGGTCTTCGTCGCAGACCAGATCCAGCCAATTGGAACCGACGATTTGGCGGTGGTCCACATAGCGTCCGGCAAACGATTTGACGCCCGTTCGGTTGATGCCGATGATACGGCAGTTGACATCCAATTCGATAATCGCCACGGGCGAATTGCGGACCAGCGCGCGGAATCGTTCGTTGCTGATCTCCAACGACAACGCATGCTGTTTATGGTCAATGGCAATCGCCGCCTGGTGGGCGATCTCATCTACCAGGTTCAATTCATCGTCGTCCGGCCGATGGACATGGTGACGATAGATGGCAAATGTACCGATGACTTTCCCACTCGTTCCGATAATCGGAGTGGACCAACAAGAGATCAACTCAAACTGTTTCGCCAATCCGGCGTAGTCGGCCCACAGCGGATCAGATTGCGTGTCTTCAACGATCACGCGTCTCTTCTCGAACGCTGCGGTCCCGCAAGACCCCACACGGGGACCGATGCGGACACCATCAACCGCCCCAACAAACTCAATCGGTAAACTTGGGCACGCACTGTGATGCAAGTGTTCTCCCGACTCGTCCAGCAGCAAGACCGAGCAAATCGCACCGTCCACGACTTCTTCGACGGTCTTGGCAAGATCCGTCAAAACGTCGTCCAGCGAACTTCCCATCGCCAACCCGCGCAACACGCGATTTTGTCCCTCGCGCAACAATTCGGCCCGCTTGCGCTGAGTCACGTCGCGGACCATGACGATTACATCAATCTCGTCGACGTTCGAAAAGCGAGCTTCGAGCCAGCGTTTGCTGCCGTTCGCCTGAATCGCATACTCAATCGAAAACGGGGCACTGAAATCGAGGGACGATTCTTTGGCCTGAAGCGTCTCGACGAGTAATCGATGTGGAAGGATGTCTGTTAGATGACACCCGAGAGGCAAGGAATCTCTCCAAAACGAATGAGTTTGGTTCGCATTATAGAATTCGCGGTAAGTTCCATCGCGTCCGATACGAATGATCAAATCGGGGAAGGCGTCCAGCAGCATTCGGCCTAGCGAATCTCCCGGTGAATCATTCGGATTCGCAGTTGGATGCGACACGGCAGCTCGCGAAAGATGTCTTTTCAGTTCGGCGTGGTCCTCGGACTTTTTGGCGTAAACAAAAAGTCCCTCATTGGAACCACTTGTTGCCTGTGTGCCCGCGAAAGAATTGCTGGAATAAACGATGACATGAGTCGATGGAGCCGTCGCCTTGATCGCGGCGAGTAACTCAGCCGCATCGCCATCGACGAATTGTGTCTCGATGATGGCGATTTGAAACCGACTCTGTTTAAGTTTCAGCAACGCGCCGGCGATTGTCTCGACACACGCGACTTCATAATCACTAGCGATTTCAACGACGGCCTGTTGGCACGTCCGATCGTCGTCGACGTGCAACAGTCGAGGTGGGTGCGGGTCCTTCGTCGGCTCAGTCATACTCCCATTCTACTTCCGTTGCCGCTGGGGATCATTCGTAATGGTGGCTAACAAACCACTAAACTACCAAAAGTGAACCCGAAAGCGAAATGGAGAAAGTTAGAAGGAAGTGTCCTAATTTTGAGTTGTAGACTTCCGAGGTTTTCCGAAACTTCGAAAGTCTGGTTTGTGTTGGGGCCTCAATCATCGTTCCGCCGGGACAAGCCCGACGGTGACTCGAATCGCATCACAAGTTGTTGTTATGCCGCGGCCAGTAGAAAATGTCCTCGTTTAACGCC
>CAYFJO010000548.1:0-6811 GCA_964343305.1 uncultured Pirellulaceae bacterium
GAAAACCCTTATGAGCCGCCTCAGGAAGTTGCGCGCCCCAAACGTGCCAACTTGCCGGTCCAGGCGTCCTGCGGCTATACATTGGCCGTCATCCTGGCCGGGATCATCGCGGGCGTGATGTTTGTGATTTTGGTTTCGATGATTGGTTTGCTTGTCGGACAATGGGTGGCCGAATCTTATTTTGGATCTTCTGCGTGAACCTGGACCCGATATCGTGGTCCATCTTGCAAATTCCACGTTGTCAACAATAATAAACCCATGACCGCATCTCGCTTTGACTGTTTTTGGTACTTCTTTTTTAGCCCTCGTTGTCGACGGGTGCGGGAAGCCATGTAGTCCAAGCGAATACAACCCAAACGTCCCAGCCCCGAGACACAAAATGTCTTCGGGGTTTTTTTGTGGATACAAACCGTTATGATCGCAACCCTCAAGCAAGCTGCCCTGCACAAGGAGAATTCTTCGATGATCGTAGTCATGGAAAG
Source organism: uncultured Pirellulaceae bacterium (assembly GCA_964343305.1). Classification (GTDB taxonomy): domain Bacteria; phylum Planctomycetota; class Planctomycetia; order Pirellulales; family Pirellulaceae; genus CAYFJO01. Next base: position 483 of record CAYFJO010000548.1, read on the forward strand.
AGGCGCGACGCAAGAACAGGTCGACCACATGGTCGAACGCGTCGAAGGTCTTGGATTAAAGTCGCACGTGATTGTTGGTACGGAACGAACAGTGATCGCGGCGATTGGCGAAAAACGAGAGCAAATGAAAGAATCGTTGGAAAGCGGACCGGGCGTCGCCGACGTGATGCCGATTCTCGCTCCGTACAAAGTTGCCAGCCGTGAAGTGAAGCCGGAACCGACGCAGGTCGTCACGGGATCGCTGGCGGTCGGGGCGGGCAAGTTGGGCGTGATTGCCGGTCCTTGCTCGGTGGAAAGCGAAGAGCAAATCATTCAATCGGCGCACGCGGTGAAAGCGGCCGGGGCAACCGCGCTGCGAGGCGGAGCGTTCAAGCCGCGAACCAGCCCGTACAGCTTCCAGGGTCTCAAGGAAGACGGGCTCAAGCTGTTGGCCGCCGCGCGCGACGAAACGGGATTGGCCGTCGTCACCGAAGTGATGTCGACGGACGACGTTGACCTGGTCACGAAATATGCAGATGTTTTGCAAATTGGTGCTCGCAACATGCAGAACTACCGTTTGTTGGAGGCGGTGGGAAAATCTCCTCGGGCCGTGCTATTGAAACGCGGAGCGAGTGCGACGATGGACGAGTTGTTGTTGGCTGCCGAGTATGTTTTGAACGAAGGTAATCCCAATGTGATGCTGTGCGAACGCGGAATTCGGACGTTCGAAGCGCATACACGATTCACGTTGCCGCTGGCGACCGTGCCTTACCTTCATCACAAGACGCACTTGCCGGTCGTCATCGATCCCAGCCATGGCACGGGGCACACTTATCTGGTGCCTGATATGGCCGCGGCCGCCGTGGCCGCTGGCGCCGACGGGTTGATCATCGAGGTGCATCCAGATCCGGAACGTGCGATGAGCGACGGCTATCAGTCATTGAACTTCGAGCAGTTCGAACTGACGATGGCGAAGTGCCGGTCCATTGCCGATGCGATTGGCAAAGAAATGTAGTAATGACCGGTGGCACATGCACGCTACTCCGCGCGGCGGCGTGCGAGCATTTTTGCGATCTCGTTTTGATGCGTTTGCGACGCCATGGAGATGAGGCATTTGCTCTTCGGGTCGTATTGCAATTGGCCGGGTTGTGTCGCAAGTTTCAACGCAGCCAGATCGTGCTCAAGCTGAGCGACGAGCGCGGCAGCGTCCAATTTGGCGGTGAACAGATCGCCGATCGGATGCATCTCCAACTCTGGCTTGTCCAAGATTGCCTTGTTGGTGGTGACCTGAATCGTCGTTTCGTCGACCACTCGATAGGTGAGTTCCATCGGTTCCAGCATGTTCATCAAGGCGTCGCCGAGCGTTTCTTTGTCGGCCAGGAAAGTGGTCTCGGCCTGGGGATTCCAAGCCTTCTCGGCCAAGGCTTGCCAATCGATGAGAATCTGAGTCTTCGTTTCGGCCGCAACTCGGTTGAGGATTTCAACGAATCGGGTGGGCAACACGTAATTGAGTGAGACGGTCGCCGTCATACTTTCCTTGGCGCGTTGCGATCGAATTGGCAGCTCGAACATCTGCTGAGGAAACTTGCTGCGTTTGGGCCGTCCGCGGGCAATGCGTAACTTTTCAAAAAGCAGCAGTGCTTGGAAGTGTGCCTCATCGTCGTGGCGCACGACCAGCGTCTTTTCTACCGTGCGGACGCTGCCCGTCCCAGCAACACCTTGCCAGGAGTTTGGTTTGATGAGTGAGATGAGCAGCTTTTTGAGCTGTTCTACTTCGGCCGCGTCGCCGGCAAGATCGTCGACCGGATACGTCAGCTCTCGCAACTCGCCGCTTTCAAGTGGTTTTCGCGTGACGATCAAATGGTTGCCCATCATTTCGTAGCCAAGATCGAGCGGTGACAGGGCTGTCATCAGAACATCGGCGACGGTTGTGTCGATGAGTTTGACGGACACAGACTGAGCAGGCGTCACTCGGCGATGCACCAACGCCTCGGGATCAATCGTGATCGGAATACTGCTAAACTCGGAGACAAAATCCAACAAATCGACGAGCGACACACCTGGGAACTCGATGGCGGGGATCGAATCGTCCAATCGCCGAGCAGCATCAATCTTGCGGACGGGCGGTCGGGGAAGCGAGACTGGCGGCCTGGCCGTGTCATCTCCGTCCTCGGCTGAGCGTTTGGGGTCCGCGGCTTCAAATGGCGCGTCATCGAGGAATTCGCCGAACTCGTTGAGACTCTTCAACAAGCTGTCGGAATCGTCAGACTTGGAGTCTTTGCCATTGAGTGGTTCGCCCGGATCCAAACCCGGCGGAGTGTCACTCGCCGGCACCTCATCGTCAACAGGTTTCTTCCCGATTGGTTTCGGCGGATCGTCAATCTTATCGGCAACTTGCGGGACATCGGCTTGTTTGCTGCCGGTTGTGTTCGAAGATTCGGGGTTCTTGTCATCCGTGTTGGCTTGTTTGGCAGCGCTGTCGTTTTTGGGCTCAACCTTGGTTTGCGGCTCTTCAATCGGCTTGTTGTCTTCCACTGTCGTGCCGTCGGTGGTCAAATCGGCGACGGACGTATTGGGGCCGCCACTGGCAAGCACGATCAAGACGATCGCTGCAATAAGACCGCCAACTCCGGCGATTCCGTAGGACACCAGCGACTTCCACCGCCGGGTCGACTCGGACGTCCAATCGCCAGACGGCAAAATCGCTTTGTCGCTGTCGTGATGCACCGAAGAGTGCGTTACTTGCGGGGGGACTGCCTGAGCCGCTGACTCCTCGACAGGCGACGCGTCCGAGAATAACTCTCCGGAATCGTCGAGATCGTTGCCGCCCGTGGAAGCCGATTTCCCAACGGTCGCGGAACTGTGACCGGTTGCATAACCATTTGGTGCCTCAACTTTGACCATGCTGCTGCATTTGGGGCAGGCGAGGATTTGTCCGATGACCGATTCGTCACGGACTTGGAGCCGGGCGCGACAGGTTGTGCACGAGATTGAAAATTGTTCCACGATGAGTGTTGCTTTGTCCTCTGTGTAGGACGGATTGCCAATCCGTCCGTTTGCACGACATGTTGGTGGACGGATTGGAAGTCCGTCCATTTGCGCGACGCATTGGTGGACGGATTGGCAATCCGTCCTACACAAGTCTAGCTGCTTTCCCCGATGAAGACTCCTGGAATTGTGTACTTCTTCTCCGCGGCTTGCCTGCGGGTTGTTAGTAAAATCGTCTCCTCACTCGTGTCTGGGTCAGGCCCTATAACCCAGATTAATTTTTGCTTGTCTACCAGCGTCGGATCCGTCGATCCTTGGGCACTCATCACGATTCCGGTCAGGACTTCGGCGAATGTTTTGCCTTTGATGCTGATGCTGACGCGTTGGTTCTTCGTAATCCCATCAAGCTCCAAGTCCTTGCCGAGGATGCGCAAGTTGAACTTGATGCCCAAGTTCGAAAATGTCGTCGGGACGTCTTCGTTGATCAGCGATACGACGTTGACCATGTCGTCACTGCCAATTTCGAGATCGTACTCTTGCGTGAGCAGTTCCGCGTAGGAGTTGATCTCTGGTTTCGTTGTGGTGACGACCGTGGCGGTGGCGCCTGGTGTTGAGGAAATGACGAGTTCGCTGGCCGCGAGCATGTTGGGCGCGGCTTGCGGCGGAAGCACGGCGTTCATCACCGCGTGCTTGTCCTCGACGCCGATCCGCATGTGCGAATGCAGGAAGCCGATCTGCATGGGAAACCGCCGCGAGAGCTTGGTCCAGTACGCTGGCGGGTTGATCAGCCCGATGTATTCTTCCATCAAAGTGGGGACACTGTTCAATCGCATCTTGAGTTCTTCGGCAAGTTTGTATGTTTCCTTGTCGGCGGCACTCTTCAACCGCACTTCCAGGTAGAAATGGCTATCAAAGTGTATGCTGGCCGACGTGGCCTGGATCTTGTCGCCAATCAGCCATTTGAGTGGATCGAGGACTTTGTGAAACTCTGCTTGGAACAGTTTCTGGCCTTCGTCGTTGAACAACGAGTTCGGGGAACAAACGACCGTAAAATGACGATCACGGTCCGTCGCCAGCACCAGTTCCTTCATTTCGCGCCGCAACAACGGCGGTGCCGCTCCCGCTTTTGCCGTTTCGATGACGAAGGGCTCCGGCGCCATCAGCAGGAACGAGACACCTTCTTCACCTTCTTGTGGCGGGATAAAAAACGCCCATCCGTTGTCGAGCGAATAAATCTTGCCCTCGGAATCGGGAACCATCGACGGCTTTGGACTGCCCCAACGCAACACGAGGTCCGCTTCGGGAACCGGTTTCGTCAGCCGCAAACGATAGGATGGCAACAGCACCTGGCCCGGCTTCGGATTGTCATGAAAGCCGACAGTGACTTGCTCAATTTCGCTGAAGGTAAACCCGCTCAATCGTTCCCAAGCGGTCCGTCCGCTGTCGAATTTCGGACCGAGCGCCTTGAGGATGTATTCGCCGTTCGGCGAGGCCAATAGCTCGGCGGGCCGGGCGGCGATCAGGATTCTGACCGCCGCCGGAATGTAACTGGTGTTGATCCACGGCCCATTTGTCGGAGGCGACCAAAGCAGTTTCTTGCTTTCGTGGACATCGGGATTGTCGGGCACTTCCATAATGTTCATGTGGCCGGTGGTTGTCGTTGCATCGCCGTTATTGGTCGTCTCTCCGTCAGATCCGCCGCCAGAGCCATCGTCTGGTTCGCTATCATCTCCGCCATTGTTCTCAACATTTTCGCCTTCATTGTCATCGTCCGACGCAGCTTCGCCGCCACCCCACATGCTCATGCCGATGAACAACACGATGGCAAACAGCGCGACACCGCCGACACTGGACCCGATCATGATCCAGTTCTGCTTGGACATCTTTTTGCCTTCGTAGCGCGAGGCGGCAAGGTTCGTCTGCTTTCTGGGCTTGACGGGCGTCGCCGGGGCTGGCGCTTCACCCGAGGGTGCGGTGTTCGAAGTGACACGGGTTGCGGCAGGCTTTTCTGCTTGGACCGTTGGGATGGCCGCGACGGCCGTACCGCCATCATCATCCGCGACGGCTGGAAATGATTCGGCGACTGCCGGTGCCGCGGGAGCCTGTGTCTTGAGCGTGGCTTGTTTCTGCCGAATCCAGCTCGTGTACGATTCCAATGATGCGGGCGGCGCGGGAGGTTGGACATTGAGCTGGGCAGGGTCGACGAACTGGCCGAGTTGATCCGCGACCACGCCCGCCTGTTGATAGCGGACGCTGGGATTCTTGGCCATCATATAGGCCACCAGTTGTGCGATTTGTTGCGGGACGCCCACCGCTTCCAACGGCTGGATGGCTTCCGTGGCGTGGCGGTTTAGTTTTTGCATCACGTCGCCGCCGGGAAAGGGCAGCTTGCCGGTGAGCAACTGGTACATCGTGCAACCGAGCGCGTAGATGTCCGTCAACGTGTCGGGCAGTTTCTCTGGCTGCGCCAACTCGGGCGCCATATAATCCGCGCGTACATGCAAGTTGCTGGTTGCATCGGTTTGTGCAAGGTACAACGGCGCCGGTTCGAACAGCGCATCGCGAGCCAGTTTGATACAACCGGCGGAATCAATCCACAGATTCTGGATGCGAATGTCGCCGTGTACCAATTCGGCCTGATGAATCGCACCAAGGCCGAGCGCCGTCTGCCGAACCAGGCGGCAGGCGTCAACCGGCCGCAACGCTTTGCCTTCGCCAATGCGTTGGTCCAGCGGTTGGCCCTGAATGTCGTCGGTGGCGATGAACTTGAAGCTGGACAGGTCGACCGCTTCGTAAACGCGACTAGTGTGCGGATGAGCGACCGCGATTTGAGCATTGATCTTGTCGACCAACTCGGCCCACTTGCCGCGATCCTGCGTGGCCTCGCCAGTGACGAATTGCAGCAGCACTGGGTGGCTTGTTGGTTCGTGAATCGCTCGAAACATGCCGGACATGGCACCCTGTTCGATGCGATCGTAGACCTTATAGTCGCCGTAATGAAACGGGCCCGATCTTCCGGCCTCCAAAATCGTGGCTTGGTATTGCGTTAGCGCGTTTCGCGAAATCAACCACTGTGACAACACTCTGACGTTGCCTTGCGTCGCGGCACCTTTGACGCGGCCAAACTCTTCGCCCAGCAATTGACACTGTTGGGGCGTCAACAAACGGCTTTCAATCACCAGTTTCCAGAAATCTGGAATGGACAAACTCATGGCAGTGTGTTTCCCTCGTAAATCAACCAATCCACCAATTTTCTAGTTTAACGGATGGGTGCGGATTTGTGCAAAGTGTCGGCTAGAAATTCACCCAGTGGGTTGGGGCTGGGTCCGCAATGTTGTTATAAATCGTTCAGATGGGGACGC
>CAYFJO010000549.1:0-6792 GCA_964343305.1 uncultured Pirellulaceae bacterium
CGTGAGGCGGACAAGCCGTCCGGTCTTGTCGTTTCGATGAACCCGCCGCACATGCCGTACCGGCAAGTCCCTGAAAAGTACGTCGATCAGTACAGCGACAGGAGCGTCAAGGAGTTATTGGGCAGTCGCCCGAACCTGCTGCCGCAAGACGACCGCTGGGGTAAGTACACGCGTCAAAACATCAAGTACCAGTACGCGATGATGACTGGCGTCGACGAGCAGATTGGCCGCATTCTCAAGACGCTCGACGAGATCGGCGCACGAGAAAACACGATCGTTGTTTTCACGTCAGATCACGGCGACTGCCTCGGTCTCCACGGAATGGTTTCCAAGAACAATCACTTCGAGGAATCGATGCGGATTCCATTGTTGGTTCACTGGCCGGAGAAGATCAAACCCGGAACAGACGATCTGCTCATTTCCGTCCCCGACCTTTACCCGACTCTGATCGAGCTGATGGGGTTCGCCGCCGACATCCCGTCCGATGTCCAGGGAACGAGCTACGCACGGGTGTTTCGAGACGAGAAGATGAAACGCCCGTCATCGCAGTTGTACATGAAGATGTCGCCTGGTCAGCCGAGTCGTGGCAGTCGCGGAATCCGCACACACCGCTTCACTTTGATGATTGAGAGACAGCAAGGTGAGGCGGAGCGAGTCATCCTACACGACAATAAGTTGGACCCGTACCAACTCAAGAACTTGGCGGGCGATCGCCCGGGCGTGGTCGCTCAACTTATCGATGAAGAGTTGAATCCATGGCTTAAGCGCATACGCGATCCCTGGCTCAAGTTCAACGACCAATGACGCTCACGACAGAGAGTTGCATTGACGTCGGCGCGGAAACAACGCGTGATTCATGAACTGGGGCGGGCTGTTCTTAACGAAAGTAACATCAGAATATAATGAACGTGAAGCAAATAATGCCTGCTGTCCTTTTGTTAGTGGCCCTTCTTGCCGCTGCCGGAACTGTGCTTGCGGCACAAGCAGACGACAACGAACCCAATGTCGAGTTGAGCGGTGCAACCGAGACCAATCCACGTGAGATGTCGGAACTTTTGGCTGCGTCTATTCATGGATCGCCTGATGTGGATATTGCCGTGCCGAATGGCACGTATACGTTGCAACTCCTGCTTTACGAAGGATGGCGATCGCGGTCTGCGGATATCGTGATCGAGGGAAAGACGGTTCGAGAAAAGTATGACCAGCTGAAAGAGCAAGGGGGAACCTTCCGCCATGGAAGCGTGCTCCGCCATACCTTTACGCTCGCCGATGGCAATGTCGATATTGAAATCAAAGCGAACAGGGTGTTGGACATCCATCTTGGCGGCTTGATTCTGTCAAAGGGAAAAGGGGATTCCACAGTTTCAGCCACCATCGTGAAGAGCATAGCAGATCTCGATCTCAAAGATGTCATCAAGGCGATCAATTTCGGAGATACAACAAACCTAAATGTTGGCGATGTCAAATTTGCCGCCGCTGCGGTCAATACCACGGTTGATGGGGTGACTAACACGGCGCGCGGCGATGTTCACGCGGGGGAGTTTCAGCAGAAGCTCCCCTTCGTCGCACAAACGAAACCCGTGGCTTCTTCGGAGGAGCGATTCGCGGTCGCTGATGGACTCGCAGCCGAAATCTTCGCGACCGAACAGCAGTTCTTCAACCCTTCAAGCATCGACGTTGATGACAAGGGCCGAGTGTGGGTTTGCGAGACGGTGAACTATCGCAAGAACACGCGTAAGGAAGGGGATCGAATTCTGGTCCTCGACGACACCAACGGAGACGGCAAAGCCGACTCACAGACGGTGTTTTATGAGGGACACGACATCGACGGTGGTCACGGTGTTTGTGTGCTGGGTAACCAGGCGATCGTTTCCGTGTCCGACAAGATCCTCCTGTTGACCGATCAAGACGGCGACGATCGAGCCGATAACAAGAAGCTGCTGTTTACGGGCAAAGTGCTCAATCCGAAACAGGGTCAACACGACCACGCGATTCACGCGGTCATGTTTGGTCCGGACGGTCGATTGTATTTTAACTTTGGCAACTTAAACGCGCATCTTCGCGACGGTGAGGGGAAACCAGTCCGGGATATCGAAGGCCGCGCTGTGGATAACCGTCGCAAGCCTTATCAGCAAGGCATGGTGATTCGATGTGAACTCGACGGCAGCAACGTCGAAGTGTTGGGGCACAATTTCCGCAACAACTGGGAAGTGACGGTCGATTCATTCGGCTCGATGTGGCAATCGGACAACGACAACGGGTCGAGTTCCTGCCGCGTAAACTTTGTGATGGAATACGGCAACTACGGCTACAACGACGAAATCACGGGCGCGGGTTACCAAAGCCACCGAACCAACCTCGAATCGACGATGCAACGTCAGATGTGGCATCAGAACGATCCGGGCGTTGTCCCCAATCTGTTGATTACCGGAGCGGGAGCACCGACCGGCATCCTTGTCTACGAAGGTGATCTGCTACCCAGTCGTTTCCATGGGCAGATGCTGCTGGCCGAGCCGGGCCGTAATGTGGTTTGGACGATCCCTGTCAAGAAGAACGGCGCGGGGTATTCGGCCGAGAAAGCCAATCTGCTGACCACCCCCGGCAGCCAGATTTTCCGGCCATCGGATATCTCGGTCGCCCCAGATGGTTCGCTGATTGTGGCGGATTGGTTTGACCCGATCGTCTGCTGCCACGCCACACAAGACGATCGCGGTCGGCTGTTCCGAGTCGCTCCGCCGGGGCATGAGTATCAAGTTCCCAAACTTGACTACTCGACGCCGAAGGGTGCAGTCGCGGCATTGCGGAACCCGAACCTGTCGGTGCGATACAAGGCCTGGAGCGCGTTAAATCAGATGCAGGAAGAGGCGAGTGCTGCACTCGAATCATTGGCGGACGATGTCGATCCGCGAATGCGAGCACGGGCGATGTGGCTGTTGGCCGCGATCAAGGGCAACGCGAAGCCGACCGTTCAACTCGCGAGTACTGACAAGAGCGACGATAGTCGCGCGCTGGCTTTGCGCATTGCTCGTCGTCATCGCCTCGATCCGATCCCGCTTGTGCGACAACTGGTTCGCGATCCGTCGGCCCTAGTTCGTCGCGAGTGTGCTCTCTCGCTGAGAAGGTCGTCCAGTGCCGAAGCGCCACAGTTATGGGCGGAGTTGGCGATGCAACACGACGGCCTCGATCGCTGGTATCTCGAAGCGCTGGGGATTGGCGAACAAGGCAATGAGGCTGCGTGCTTCACCGCGTGGCTCAAGCTGGCAGGCGACGACTGGAGGAAACCCGCCGGTCGCGACATCGTCTGGCGGTCGCGTGCTCCGCAGGCCGCCGGTTTCCTGACGAAACTCATTCTCGATCCCGATGTCCCCACGGCCGAACATCCTCGCATGATGCGAGCCTTTGATTTTCATCAAGGCGAGGCCAGGGTAGTAGCCCTTCGGGAAATCGTATCGAGCGAATCGAATTCCCATGCACCAACCGCAATGCTCGAAGCCGTCAAGCGACTGCCGGACGAAGCCGTGACGGGCAATCCCGTTCTCCACAAGCGATTCGTCGAAACGCTGCGGCGGACAGACAACAAGACGATGATTCAATTTGCACGCCGGTTTCAGTTGAAGTCGTTGTCAGATCGCCTACTGCAGGTGGCTACGTCGGAGGGTTCAGGTGGTGAGAATATTGAGGCCGTCAAGCTGTTGCTTGAATTCGGGGAAGAAGAGCGAGTCGTCACGGCGGCTGCCGAGTCGGTTACCCTCATTGATGCCCTTGGCTTCGCAGGAACGAGCAAGTCGATCTACACGCTCAAACAGATCATCCTCAGAGACGTGTCGAGACAGCGACGCACGAGCGCCGTGACCGCTCTGGCGGGCAATCCGAACGGCGAAAGAACGCTGCGCCAGCTCATCGCACAGAAGCGACTCACTGCCGAACTCGAGGCAGCTGCCAGCCATTTGCTGTATCGCTCCACCAATCCACAGCTTCGCAAATTCGCCGCCGACCATCTGGGGCTGCCGGAGCCGTCGGAAAAGGACGCGTTGCGGTCTCTCGCAAAACTACTGGCAAAGAAACCCGATCCGCAGAACGGACCGGAAGTATTTACGAAAGCGACGTGCAGCAAGTGCCACAAGGTTGACGGCCAGGGCGTCGAGTTCGGTCCCGATCTGTCGGCGATCGGAAGCACCATGACTCGCCGCGAACTGCTCGTTTCAATTCTCGCTCCCAGCGCGACGATTATGTTCGGGTACGAAAATTTCACTGTGTTTACCGCCAACGGCAAAGTCATCAACGGCTACCGCACGGGTGAAACCGACACAACGTTGAGTCTTCGCACGACCGGCGGCATTCAACACGACATCTTCAAGGCCAACCTCGACGACTTCGTTCAGTCGAAAGTCTCGCTGATGCCGCTGGGCCTTGAGAAGCCGCTTACCGATCAGGAAATCGCCGATCTTGTGGCGTGGTTGAAAACACGAAAGTCGGCGGGAGCCAAGTCAGAGAAGCAACCATAGATGAGTTTCGGAAAAAGAAGAGCAAGCAATGATAAGCCCTGTTCGGTATTACCTGTTGGCGGCATGCATCATTCACGGCAGTTCCTCGATTTCGTCGCCTGCCGCCGAGCAACCCAACGTCGTCTTGATCATGACAGATGACCAGGGCTACGGAGACATGAGCTGCCATGGACACCCCTGGCTCAAGACCCCGAATCTGGACAAGCTACATTCCGAAAGTGTCAGGCTCACGGACTATCACGCCTCCCCGCTCTGCTCACCCACGCGGGCGTCCCTGATGACCGGACGGCATTGCCGGCACGTTGGTGTCAGCGGCACGAACAACGGCATCAACCTGATATCGCGGGAGACTCCCACGATGGCGAACGTGTTTGCCGACAATGGCTATCGCACCGGCATCTTCGGCAAGTGGCATTTGGGAGATCTCTATCCTTACCGCCCCATCGACAGAGGGTTCGATGAAGCCGTGGTTCATGGCGACGGCGCGGTAACAACGGTCGCCGATGCGTGGGGCAACGATTACTTCGACGACCAATATTGGCACAATGGCAAGAAGACCCAATACAAGGGGTTTTGCACGGACGTATTCTTCGATGAAGCGGCCCGGTTCATCAAGCAGTGCAAGGCTTCAGATAAACCGTTCTTCTGCTATATCCCGACCAACATTTGTCATGGTCCGTTCTACGCGCCCAAGAAGTACGTCGCAATGTGTGAAGGCAGGCCTCAACCTGCCCTGTTCGCGGCGTTGATGCATTTTGACGAGTGCGTGGGTCAACTGCGTGCCATGCTGCAGGACAGTGGCCTGGCGGAAAACACGATCTTCATCTACTGCACGGATAACGGCGCCGCAAGATCGTCGCCCATCTTCAATGTTGGGATGCGCGGTTCCAAGGGGAGCCCGTATGACGGCGGTCACCGCGTTCCCTGCTTTATACACTGGCCTGACGGCAAGCTGACGGGAGGGCGCGATGTCGATCAGCTCAGTGCGCATTTCGATATCCTGCCCACGCTGGTGGATCTCTGCCAGTTGCAGACCCCTGAGAACTATCGAACAGACGGCCTGTGCCTGAAGTCGGTACTTGAAGAGACCTCGCGAGATCTCGGCGACCGCGTTCTGGTGGAATCATTCCGGAGCGTTGTCATGACCCGGCGCTGGCGACTTGTCGGCGAGGAACTCTACGACATGTCGGCAGACCCCGCACAGAAGAAGGACGTGGCCCGGGCGCATCGGGGAGTTGTTTCCCATCTCAGCGCGGAATTGGAAAAGGCAAGTGCGAAGAACGATACCAGGCAGCAGAGATTTGTGATTGGATCGGACAAGCAGAACCCCACACAGTTCACGCCGGAACAGTGGTCTGAAAGAAAGGTAGGATTCTGGCAGCGCGGGATTCGCTCGGGAATCCCAGGAACAGCTCCGATTCTTGCGGAGGTTGAGACGCCAGGTATGTACCACTTCAGCCTCAGACGCTGGCCGGAAGAAATGGACGAGCCCATTCGCGCCGCCGCTGAGTTGACGGTACCCGACGGGCTCAACGGCGAAACGAAGGCGGAGCAGGGAAAGGCCCTTCCTATCGTCAAAGCCCGCCTCAAAGTCGCCGGTTTCGAAAAGACCGTCGAGGTGACGGATGACATGACTGAGGCCGTTTTTACAGTGGCCATGAAGAAAGGCGACTGCGACATTCACGCGCAATTCATCGGCGACGACGGCAAAGAGCACGGAGCCTATTTCCTGTATGTGACACGCAAGGGCCAAAGGAGACAGCAGTGAGTACAAATATGGTGAACAACATGAAGTTGAATAGGCTTTGCCTTCTCACAACAGCATTGACGGGATTGGCAGTCATCGTGCCGACAAGCAGTTCGCTGTTTGCGGTGCCGCAATCGCGCACGCCTCCCAATGTCATTGTCATCATGACCGATGATATGGGGTTCTCGGATATTGGCTGTTATGGCAGTGAGATAGAGACGCCCAACCTTGACCTCCTTGCGAAGCAGGGCCTTCGGTTCACCCAGTTCTATAACGAAGGGGTCTGTGTGCCGACTCGGATCAGCCTTCTGACCGGCCTGCATCCGAAACAGACAGGCAATAACTCCAACAATCGAGACAAAGGAATCTCCAGGCACAGCGTAACGCTTGCCGAGGTGATCGGCCCGGCAGGATACAGGACCTATCATACGGGTAAATGGATGGTTGGTCACCGCGAGAAGTCCATGTGGCCGGTTGGCCGCGGATTTGATCATTCCTTTGGCTGCCCAGAGGGAGGAGGCGTCTACTTCGCCCCGTCCG
>CAYFJO010000550.1:0-6724 GCA_964343305.1 uncultured Pirellulaceae bacterium
CATCCGCTACCGAAACTGGTTTCTACTCTTGGCCACAGAAGGTCATCACCCATTCCGGCAGCAAGAGCGAAAGCAGATCAAGGACTGCCGCCGAACTCCGATCAAGTTTGAAGGATACTCAATCAGCTACCGTCGTAGCGGGATCACTCCGAAAGTCGGCGATGCGAAATGGCACTCGCGTGTAGCGATCGACGGACCGACCTACAAACAACTCAAGGCCTTCTTCTTGGATCGGGCCGCGCATCGTTCCATCGAAAACCTCACTGCCGACTTTGCCAGTGTGCCGTATGCTCGTTACGCACCAGTCCGGCGTCAGCTTTTCAACATTCTTCGCGCCGTGAACGAATCAAGGTCGCGGATGGGATACAAACCACTCCCATACTCGGTGCTGAAACTGCGTCGACGCATCTACCGGCCATTTGAACCATTGGATGAATGCGGTGCCGATATCGATGCTGCGTGCAACTTGCCATTTGATGGAGAATGTGGCATGTGACAGAGGCATGAGACGAGGCTATCTTGAATTCCGACACGAACTGATTGAGGGTCCGCGCCATTACTTGTGTGGTCGGCCAGTCCTCGCCGGAGACATCCTTGACGTACTCACTCCCGATGGAAACTGGATTCGCGGCCGCTATGAATGGACCTGCGATCCGCAGACTACCGCCTGGCTGTTCGTCGGTTGTGAGGACGGACCGTTGTCGATCGCGCAGAGTTCATTGGTGCGTTGGCCATATCGGATGTGACCGACGGCAAGTTCGAGGCCAGGTGACGTGCTGTAACCTTGGCCTCGTGACCGCACGAAATGGCGATTAACCATGTTCACGCCTTCCGGGACAGAATGGACTCGACGTTTGGATACGGACCGGGATCGGAACCGGTGATGTGTTCGATCCAGTCGCGCGCGAATCCGGGATGGTCGAGACCCTTTTCGCGGACGTGTCGAATCCGCTTTTGCGTAATCTGCATTCGCCGAGCAAGCTCGCGAATTGTCACACGATGCTTTCGCATTAGCGAGACGATTTGTCGTCCAGTGATCACTTGCATAATGGGTTCCTCACCTTCGAGTTGGCACTCAGGGCAAAGCCCCAAGTGCGTGTACCAGTCAAAACAACTCGCACCGAATTTGTCGGAGAAGCCACGTTCTTTGATCGAACTCCCGTATGATTGAACTCGACCGATGTCTTCCCAGTCCCTAGGTAGCTTGTCGATTCCATCGAAGTCGTTTCGATCGCATTTCATGCAGCCGAGCCGAATTCGTTTCGTCTTCTTACGCGTATGCTCTTCCTTTTTCGCTTTCGCGACCATGTTCAGTCTCCTTTTCGGTTGAATGGCCAAGCCGCGTAAGAATGTCGCCGGCAGTCTTTTGAATGACATCGAGCGATTCGGCAAGCGTGTCGACGTCGCCGCGATAAAGCTGGATGTAGTCGGCACAATGCGTGGTGCTATCGATACCAATCGCACGACAGACGACATGCGCGACCGCTTCAGCTTCCGTTTCGCGAACAGTTTTACTCGGCCGATCTTTGCGACTCTTGCACTGATGAACCAGTTCGTGTGCGAACTCGTGCGCCAAAACAGCGAACGATTTGGCCGGAACCAGGTCAGGCATGACAACGATTGTGCCTTTCTTCGAAACACCCTCGGCGCCATGTCCAGGATCTTCGTAGACCAATTCGATCTCCGCATCCCGAATCACTTGCTCAAGCCGATTGAGATACTCACCGGGATCGCCCGTGATTTGAGCGAACTCCGGCAGTTCCTCGCCTTCGGTTTGACTCACGTCGAACACGTGAACGACTTTGAAGCCCAAGTGTGGCTCCGCTTGACGACCATCGTTTGCATTCGAAGCGCCCGAATCACCGTCCTTTTTGCGAAAGACCATCGGCGCGATGATGCCGATACCTGTCTCTCCTTTCTTCACGAACCGACCGAGTTTCTTCCACATTCGAAATCCCGCGACTCTTGTCGCTTCGGGGAATTGAATCGCAATCAAAAGTGCGTTGTTGAAACTGTACTGGTGAAAGCGAGCCAGAACGTCGAGGTATCGCTGAAGCGTCTCGCTTTTTCCTTGACGTATCGCTTCATTCAGTTCCGCCAAACCTTGTTGCGTTAACTTCATTGCTTCTTCACGTTTCATGGAATCGTCTCCTTGCAGACGCTGCACCCGGCATGTGCAGCAAAATGGAATTGAGTGCGGGGCCGACGAGCAGCCCAAGACATCCAGAAAAATCAATCTGGAAATACAGAAATGCGAATTACGTTTGAGTCTCGCCGCCACTTGACGGCTTGTGTCGAGCGCGTCGTTGTTGGCGGGTTTCTCGATAGCCGTAGAAGCGGCCACAGATCGCGCAAACAATGCGCACTTGCCGACCTTTCTTCTTCTCGATCCACGTACCCCGTAGCCGACCACGATCATCGGTAACGTAGAGTGTGTGGTTGCAGTCCTCGTTCGTCATGGCTGCAACTCCACGCCCGTTAGTTCGCAAAACCGAACAGCCTCGTCGTCACGCAGTTCGCGGCCGTAACATTTACGTCCATCGTCCCAAAACAAACGAAGCAGGCCGCCACAAGTGCCAGTCGCGAATAATCCGCAGGGCAGATATCGTGGCCGGTTTGCCGTGAATTGATACGAATACACTTCGGGAGCAATTTCGCAGTTCACTCCCGGTTGAAACCACGGCGGATCGTCGTCGCTCGATAGAGGCACCACATCACCGCTAGTTAACGATTCCAAAAAACGCTGTAACTCGTCGCCGTACGTTTCCAAAAGGAATTTCGTCGTAGACATTTGACACCTGCCTTTCGTGTTGAGGTAAACGTTTGAAACAACAGAGAAAAAACCGATGCACGCCACCGGCTCCGAGCGCAGAACGTCCCCTGGGCGCGAAACCGTTTGGCAAAGCGTCTACTCCAAAACGCGAGGAAAGATCGAAAGAGGAAACTGTGTCCGTGTCAGACCTGGACTAACACATTTCCGACAAAAGCGCAAGGAATTCAGAAAAACGAATTGAATGGATTCGAGATTTACCAGGACGCTTCGGCGTAGAATCCACCGCCGTCGAAGTCGTCGGCTGGCGTGTGGTTTAATTCCCAGCCATAGCCGCGGATCATCACTTGATTTGGTTCAATCGTGTAAAAGACGCACACCGATCCGAGCGAGAGAGTGAGGATGTCCGGCTGATTGCCACGTGCCCGATGCGCTTCATGATCGATCGTTGCTTCATGGTGTCGAGTGCGAATCGCATGTTCGCTTGCGCATTGGAGGGATTGTGCGTGCTGGCCACACACTGATGCCCAATCGTCGAACGTCT
This sequence comes from uncultured Pirellulaceae bacterium, assembly GCA_964343305.1. Taxonomy (GTDB): domain Bacteria; phylum Planctomycetota; class Planctomycetia; order Pirellulales; family Pirellulaceae; genus CAYFJO01. Next base: position 3,315 of record CAYFJO010000550.1, read on the forward strand.
CGTGAAGGGCAACATGAAAACGAATCGATTTGTCGGCGAAGTATTTTGTCATCGTGGCTTCTCCTTGCGGTTTGGGTTGCTCACGGGCGTCCCCCGCCGTCAACGGCGGCGGTGTCAAGGCTCTTGCGAAGCAAGACTGCGAAGCAGCTTGGCCTTTACACCGTCAGCCAAGGTTGATGGCAAGGGACGCACAGAATGTGAGTAACCCAATTTGTGAGGAGAAACGAGCCGTAGCCAAACGGTAAGCCGTAACGACTCAGATCGAGATTCGTTCGACAATTTGCCGGGTGACACGTTTTTGTCGGCGGTCGTACAGGCGCGTGGTACGCGGGTCGGCGTGGCCGGCCAAGTATTGCACGTCAGCCAGAGGCACGTTTTGTTCGAGAAGGTCGGTGATTGTTGTCACACGAAAAGAGTGTGGACAGAGTCGAGCGGATAGGCCAGCATCTCGAACTCGGCGTTTGACCATGCGGCCCATATCGCCGGCGGTCATTGCGTTTTCGGTGAGCTGTTTCGTGCGTCGGATCGCCGTGCGAAATAAGGGACTCCCCGTATCAGCGTCAAGCAAACAAGCGGCATCGAGATATTCGAGTAAATAACTCTGTAAATCGTGCCGCACGGGAATCTCGCGCGACTTACCGCCTTTTTCCGTGAACCGCAAACAAAACTGATTGCCGCTGTCATAAAAATGTTCGCGGTGCAATTTGGCCACCGCGCCGACGCGAGCTGCGGTGTAGATCAGCACGCCGATAATGGCGCGGTCGCGCAGACCTACGACATGGCTTGTATCGATACTGTGAAGCAGCCGCCGCGCATCCTCAACGCCAATCTCCGGCGTCTTGCCCTCAACCACTTCATATCGCTCGCCTCGTACCGACAGCGCCGGATTCAGCACGATCACATGACGAATCACCAATTCATCGAAGAAATGCCGTAGCGCGGCCAGATGAAGCTTCTTGGTTGCCACCGCGTAGCTGGTGCCGTCGAGATACATGCCCACATCTTTCGGCGTAATCTGATGCAGCTCACGCCCCAGTTGCCTGGCCCAGCCAAGCATTTGCTCGACGGCATGTCGATACGCTTTGCGCGTGTAAGGATTCCTCAGCCGACCATAGAAAAACTCGTCAAAAGCGAACCGAGCCGCGTCACCAGCCGCCTCGACAATTTCAGGTAGCTTGTCCTCTCGTCCATCAAGCTCAACGGACCTCGGTGGTTTGATTGCTGGTAGCTGACTCACGTGTTTCGAAACAAATTCCTCGGTATATCAAACATTTCACCGCCGTGTCCAATAACCTTATCGCCTGCCAGACAACAGTTTTGTCAAGTCGTTAATTGCCCGCCGTCCCGATCGTTCGCGTCATGTCGCGAACAATTGATTCACTCACCAAATCACAGACGAATTCATTCCTGTGAGTTTTTGACCCCGACCATTCGATCGAACTTTAACGCATGACAACGTCCTTTGTCCAGCGTTAACGTTCGTGTTTGATCCCGCAATTGGCGACCAACGACTTGTGCCGATTAGGTTGTGAGGGTGTGCAGATCGATCTTCCTGTTCACTAACGCCAGTCAATTGATAAAATGAACGGACGGCAATCAACCCTACCAGCACACGCAGAATAGCCTTCGAAATTGAAGCAATTGCAGATTATGGATATGACTTCCAAGCGGTATCGTCGTAGGGCGAAGCCTTGGATCGCCCGTTCTTCCTCGGCGATGGTACGGGTGAGACGGTCGTGTTGGCCCGTCTCGTGATCGGTGGCGATGTCGTACGTACGGATCTCGGCGCCAAATCAGCCGGTGATGTAAAAACGTCTGACAGTAGGATACTGAAGGACGCCATCTACGGAACGTGTTCTGTGACTCTTCAGCCACGCCGATGTTCATCAGGAAACCGATGTTTCGCTTCCGGCCAGCTACTGCGGTAAGCTAGTTGGCATGACCGAGCTAACTCGACAGCAACAAGAGACTCCCATTGACGCCATTGGCCGATCAAGAAACACGGCAACTGCTGCCGGCACTCCGCCAGAATGGATTGGTGACTTGTGAAGGTTGTCCTCGCCGAAAAACCGTCCGTGGCCCGTGACTTGGCTGCCTTTCTCAAAGCCACCTCGCGCCGTGACGGCTACTTCGAAGGAAGCGGTTATCAAGTGACCTGGGCCTTGGGCCACCTCGTTGAGCTGAAGGAACCCGCCGACTACGACCCTTCCCTCAAGACGTGGTCCTTACACACACTGCCGTTCGTCCCCAAGCAGTTCGAGTTGAAGCTGCGGGGCGACAAGCAGGCGCGGCAACAGTTCGCGGTCGTCAAGCGGCTGTTCCGCGCGGCGGACGGGCTGATCTGCGCCACCGACGCGGGCCGCGAAGGAGAACTTATCTTTCGCTATATCCTCACGCTCGCCGGCTGCACGCATAAGCCAGCGCAACGGCTGTGGCTCAGTTCGCTCACACCTGCGGCAATTCGAACGGCGTTTCGCTCGTTACGGCCATTGGCGGATTACGACAATCTGTATGCCGCAGCCAAATGTCGGAGCGAAGCCGATTGGATCGTCGGACTGAACGCGACACGGAACTATACGGTGCGCTATGGCTCCGCAGGGATTCTCTGGAGCCTAGGTCGCGTGCAGACTCCCGTGTTGGCCATGATCGTACGCCGAGATGACGAGATTCGGACTTTCAAGTCCCAACCCTTTTGGGAGTTGATGACGAACTACCGCAAGACCTGTTTTCGCTATGCCGGTGACCGCTTTGACAAGCAAGAAGCCGCCCAAGCGTTGCTGGAGCGCGCAAGCAATCATGCGCTGGTCATCCAGAAAGTAGAAAGCAAACCGGAAAAGTCGCTCCCACCGCAACTGTACGACCTGACGGAACTGCAACGCGACATGAATCGTCGCTTTGGGATCTCGGCGGCGGACACGCTGCAGAGTGCCCAGTCACTTTATGAAGGTAAACTGATCACCTATCCCCGCACCGACTCGCGCTACCTGAGCACCGACATGAAGAAGGAAGTGCCTGGCATTTTGCGGCAACTGCAATCCCTCAAACCCAACGAGGTGGGCAAGCTTGACCTGAAGGCACTCCCGTTTAGCGGGCGAATCGTGAACAACCAAAAGGTGACTGACCACCATGCGATTATTCCCACCGGCGCCGCGCCGGGAATGTTGCGTGACCGAGAACAGAAGGTCTACGAGGCGATCGTGGTGCGCTTGATTGCGGCGTTTTATCCGCCTTGTTTGAAGGAGGTGACCACGGTCAACGGTGCTGCCAATGACGTGCCTTTTCGTGCCCGCGGCGTGCGTGTGGTTTCGCCAGGTTGGACCGAATTGTATCCTCGCAAGTCCGAAGAGCAGGAAGGCGAGGACGAGCAAGCTTTGCCGGACTTCTCACCTAATGAAAGCGGTCGGCACGAA
>CAYFJO010000551.1:0-6720 GCA_964343305.1 uncultured Pirellulaceae bacterium
ATGCAAGTCGCCCGCCTCAACCTGTCCTGGATCCTTCAAGGCGAAGGAACCGGTGACGGTGATGTTCCGCAATGGGTCCGGCCCTGATTGCCCCAAGTCATGTCCTGTCGTGCAATGTTGTTCGAGAGCGTCAGTGCATGATGCGGGCTTTTGGTGGCCTCGAACGATTGCGTTCATGACCAATGACGAATTGGTCCTGCATCAGAATCGTGTCCGCTAAGTTGGGGATTGAGCGGCACGGCGACCGTTGCACAAAGCGCGCAGCGCTCACTCTGTTGCTCGTCCTTCAGCCAGCAAGGTAGAGGGGATGATGCCGTGGTTCTGCGCAGAATTGGCAAGTGTGGGGTGAAAGAACCCGCGATTGATGGACCCGTATCAGGCCCGCTTGCGCAAATCAACAGAGATTCGCGGCACCTCAACTAATGAGACACGTCAGGAATTCGAGCCAGGATGGGTTACATGTTTCAATTAGGATTCGCTTCTGAGCTTTGAAGACGGACAATTCTATAGGCGCCCCCCATTTCTGACCTTCTTATCGTGTGTTTGTACATTATCACCAAGTAGTGACCAAACGTGTCACACGGGTCGCGAAGAATTTGTTATGTTGTTGCTTGGCAGCATCGCTGAACGACGATTAACGGATTCTTTGTCGAGATGTCGCATGATTCGACGGATCAAACTCTCTAATTTCATGTCCCACAAGGACACGGTGATTGAGCCTGCCGAGGGGCTAACTATCTTGGCAGGGCAAAATAACTGTGGCAAATCTGCCGTTGTCGCTGCGTTGCAGATTATATGTGGCAACGCCTGTGGCGATTATATGGTTCGGCACGGGGAAAAAGAGTGTGTGATTGAAGTCGAAACTAATGAGGGGCATGTAGTTCAATGGCGGCGCAAGGCTAAGGCTGTCACCTACACACTCAATGGTCGAGAAGTAAGCCGACTAAAAAACTCCATTCCTGATGATCTTCACGATTTGCTTCGCCTACCGGTCGTTGAAGCCGATGGTGACGATTTCGATATCCACTTCGGCGAACAGAAGAAACCGATCTTCTTGTTGAATGATTCTCCGAGTCGACGAGCGACGTTCTTCGCCTCATCTTCGGATGCGGTCAAATTGCTTGAGATGCAAAACGTTCATCGCCGCAAAATGCAGGATGCGAGTACGCGTGAACGCGATCTATCAAAACGCGAGGGGCAACTCAAAACTCGACTTGAACGGCTTGAACCGGTTGAAAAGCTTGAGCCGCAACTTGAGCAACTTGAAAAGCAGTATGCGGATCTCACGGCTAACGATGAACAACGTCGCAACCTAAAGAAGCTGATTCAACGGTTGGATGAAGCATCAAAACTAGTGAGCCAACGGTCGAACGAAACGAAGACACTTTGTGGACTTCAGCAGCCACCGGCCATACATGACACGACTGGGCTCCGTGATGCAATTCGGCAAACCAAACGGCTTGCGAACCAAATCGAATTGAATCGAGAATTTCAAGTTGCTTCGTCGCCACTCGCCGAACCGCCAACGGTTTCTGATACACAGCGACTGTCGCAGTTGATCAACGAAATTTCGGTGGGGGGCTTGCGAATCCAGCAGCAATCATCGCGATGCGAGGCGTTGGCCAGTGTTGAAGGTCCACCAAAGCTGAATGATCTGTCTCGAATTGAAGACTTAATCGCTCGCTATGATGTGATCTCACGCAGAGTCGCGGAAACAGGATACGAGCAGACAATCCTTTCCGACGTGGTTCAACTTCCGGCGTTCAATGATACGAGTGGATTATTGGCGACGATTTCTCAAATGAAAAAAGCCCAAGAGGCGATGACAACCAGTGAGTTGAAAGTTCAAGCAAACCGGGAATCATTGACCGAGGCCGAACATGATTTGCTTCACCGAGCCGAAGACCTGGAAACGTGCCCTGTCTGTGGGCAGGATTTCGATCCCGACAAACTGATCGCGTCAGCGGCGATCCGCGCGGGAGACGCCAAATGAATCTCACTTTCAAATCGACTCCTTATCGGGGACTTCTGTTGATCGGCGATCCGCATCTGGAAGGCCGCGTCCCCGGCTTTCGCAAAGATGACTACCCTCGCACGATTTTGAATAAGTTGCGTTGGTGCTTGGATTACGCCGCTCGCGAGCGTCTGTTGCCGTGCATTCTCGGCGACCTGTTTCACCTTCCTCGTGACAACCCGAATTGGTTGCTCGTGAAATTAATCCAAATGCTGGACCAAGAGATCGTCGCGATCTACGGCAATCACGACGTTCACGAAAACCAGATCAACGAACACGACAGCATGAGCGTCGTCTCGCAAGTTGGACGTTTCCGTTTGCTTCAAGACGACAGTCTTTTTTCCGGCTTAATGAAGACACGCCCCGTGGTGATCGGCGGAACGCCGTGGGGCCAGGCATTGCCGGAGCGTTTTGAATGCGAAGGATGGACTCCTTCGTCCGATCAAGAGACGCAATCGTTGTTCCTCGACGAGCCTGCCGAGACCGAGAAGGAAAATGATGCGCCGCTCGTGTTTTGGTTGACGCACCACGATCTTCGTATGCCGGGCAATGAAGACCTTGGCCGATTCAAGCCTGTCGAATTGCCAGGAATCGACGTGGTCATCAACGGCCATATCCACAGTCGTCTCGATCCAGTTCAGGCGGGCAAAACGCTTTGGCTTACACCTGGAAACATTAGCCGTCGCGCCCGAAGTGACGCCAATCGACAGCACACCCCATCGACGCTGCGGATCAACATCGATGCCGATGCCTGCAATTACGAATACATCGAGGTCCCGCATCTGCCGTTCGAGGAAGTGTTCCATGAGGCACTTGTCGAACAAGACGAAAACGAACTTGGCCCGTCAGCATTCATTGCAGGCTTAGCCGAATTACAGGCACGACGAACGGACACTGGTGAAGGATTGACCGCCTTCCTCGCCCGCAATCTTGAACAATTCGACGACGACGTCGCAAAGGAAATTCGAACTCTCGCACACGAGGCGACCAATGTCTGAAACAGAACAAACAACGGACAAGCAATCGATCGAGCAACTTACCGAGCGATACAACTCGCTCAACACAAAAAAGATCCAAGCCGAAACAAATCTCAAAAACGCTGAGAAGCAACTGGCCGATTTGAAGAAAGAGGCTCGCAAGCAATACGACTAGATGAGTTAAAGAAGATGCTGAAAAAGATGGAATCCGAAAATGAACAAAAACGCGCGGACTATCAGGCGTCACTCGACAAGATCGAAGGAGACCTGAGCAAGGTCGAAGAGACCTACGCTGTTGCTGCGGACGAGAGTTAGGAGCTTGGCCAGATGGATATGACTTTACCGCTTTCACCGCCAACCAAGGCAAGAGAGCGATTTGTAAAACTCGATGCCATACGAGAGCAGACTAAAGTCGAGTTGGCCGAGGTCGCCGCCAAATCGGCGGAATACGGCCGCCCCCGATCGTCGAAATAGCCCCACCCGTCGTCCGGAAACTCACCACTCGTCATGTCACCCGCCGCGAAGTCGTTGCTCGGAAACCAGCGTTCGCATTCAGGGCACTGCACCTTTAGCGGATGCTTCTCGCGGTCCAGCAACCACGGGTAGAAAGCAGACCGACCTTCAAAGATCTTGATTCCGCAAACCGGACAGCCTTTTGCCGGCGGCTTGTCGTTGGGTCGATAAACCGGATTGTTGACATAGGCCGCTCGCGGAATCGCAGTGCTCGGCAGGGAGTGAAACAGTTTGTGAAGATCCTGGACCTGCGTCAGCGCGTCTCTGGCGTGCCCTTTCAAATTGCGGCTGAAACTCTCTCGCTGCCGCTGGAGTTCCTCGCGCGTGAGAAAACTCAGACCGCGTTTCATTTCGTCAATGCCGTCGATAGGAAACAAACGCGGCAGTTTTAACTTGCCGGTCCATGCCGAGCCAGACGTGATCTCGCGCTCAAACCGCTCGTTCAAAACTTCTTCCCACGAAAGCACACGTAGCGGCAGAGCGAGTTTGTGTTCGGCGGACTTGAATACAAGTGCTTCACTCTTAACAGGTGCGGTGGCCCGAAAGTAGAAACGCTGTGTCGTATCTCCTGACTTGAACGGCCACCGATCGAGCAACGTGAGCTGCTTCGGCACCGTCACATCCAGGCGTCCGCAATCATCAGGAGTCTCGATAACAATCCGTGTCCATTGTCCAACGATCCAGAAGGTCGGCTTCTGAATTACCTTGAGTTCGGAAGCGACAACACCGGAGTTCCCGTAACTGAGTAATACAAGACATGTCGCAACAACGATGCCTGTTCGAAGCTGGTTTGTTCGATCAATCACGGATGCAAAACAGATGCTTGTGAGTTCGTATGAAAAGCTCGCCATCCGAAAAGGCCGGAGTGGCATTGGTGGTTTCGCCAAGTGCGTTGCTGGCGACTTCGTCAAGTTTGTCTGGATTGGGTCGTATCACGTGAGTCGTTCCGCGTTGCGTTGTCACGTACAAGTGGTCGGCGGCATAGATGATCGATGCCCACGTGTCGCCGCTTGGTGTGCGAGTTTGCCATTTGACTTCACCAGTCCGAGGGTCCATGCACTCGGTTGTCCCTGGCCCGAAATTGGCGGTGAAAATGTGGCCATCCACAAAGACGCCGGTGCCGATTCGCTGAGGGTTTCTTTTGCTGACATGCCACAACCGGTTTGCTTCCGTCACGTCGCCGCTTCCGCCGAGCTTGTAACCGAGCCGCGGTCCGTGAAACCCACCCATCGCAATACCCATGTCGCCCGCGATGATCGGCGATGTATAGATCAGATCCTGTCGGCCAGGGATTCCGCCAACCGTCCAGAGAATCTTGCCGTCGTTCGGCTCGTATGCGACCACGTGAGTGGGCAGGTTGTTGATGAGTTGATCCGACCCATCAAATCGCACGACAACCGGTGTGCTATACGACGCGACCTCGCGCGGCTTCTGTCCCGCGTTGCCGCCTGCTTCTTTCGTTTGCCAAGTGGTTTCTCCAGTCGCCAAATCAAAAGCCATCATGGCTTGATTCACACCCGGCCCGAAACTCAAAATCACCTTGTCGCGAGAGATGATTGGCGAAGAAGCATAGCCTAGAAAATGGTCAATCGCTCCCAGGTCGCGCGGCCACATCTCGTTACCATCAAAGTCATAACAATGGAGCCCGGCCGACCCGTGCCAAACGACGACACGTTTGCCGTCGGTCACTGGCGTGGACCCATCGTACGGATTCGTCTTGTGGGTCTTGTCGATCTTGTCATACGCAATACTTCGAGTCCAAACCTTGCGGCCGTCGGTCCGGTCGTAACACACCAGTCCACGTTTCCGTCCCCGGTCAGAAGCAATATGCAAAAAGACTCGGCCGCCGCTGACGATCGGACTGCTGTTGCCTGGTGATGAAAGCGGCACTTTCCATTTCACATTGGTGTCAGCGTCCCAACGAATTGGCGCACGCTTTTCACTTGATTTGCCGTCACCATTTGGACCACGAAACGCCGGCCAGTCATCCGCCGTCACGAACCGACTCGTTAACAAGACAACAAAGGCAATGATCAAGTTTGTCCGCCACATCGCGTCAATCGCCTCGCAGAAAATGGGCTGTTTGTCCCGACATTAGAACACTTGCTGGGAAGCGACTCGTTGCAAGTCACTGTCGGAAGCAGTTAAGGTAGGCAAAAGGTCTGTTTTCGACATTAAAGCAGGAGTCAATTGCCCCTGCAACTAATTGGCCATACACGGCCATCACGTTACTTCACACGGAATATGTTTACGCAACAAGCTCTAACAAAGCGTTGCCACGACTGCTGCTTGTTTTGCATTTCTGCCTTCGTAGCATGCTGGACAGCGCAACCGGTCATCGCGGCCGAGCCAGCGAATGACTTGGATGCGTTCCAAGTCGCGCCAGGTTTTCGTGTTGAATTAGTGGCTGCCGAACCGTTGTTGCGCGATCCGGTGGCGATTGCATTTGACGAGTTTGGACGGCTGTTTGTTGTCGAGTTTCCGGAATACAACCAGCAGTTTTCCACCGACAGGAAAAAACCTCGCGGCGCGGTTCGGATGCTGGAAGATACCGATGGCGACGGACGGTTTGACAAAAGTACGGTTTACATTTCTGACATAGCCTCGCCGTCTGCGCTGGCATGTTACGACGGCGGTCTGTTCGTTGCGGCGGCTCCTGACTTGTTGTTTTTCAAGGATACGGATGGCGATGGGCGGGCTGACCAGCGAAAGGTCGTCTTCACCGGATTTGTTCGGATGGAGAATCGAACCGACCCGTCGTTGAACTCAATACTCTGGGGACTCGACAATCGGTTTCACGCCTGCACAAGCTATTCCGGATCTGTCGTTCGAAATGTCGTTCACAAGGATGCCAAGCCGCGGTCGATTCACAACCGAGGGTTTCTGTTCGACCCGCGTTCGTTGCGGTTCGATTTGTCGAGCGGCGGTGGCCAACATGGGCTAGCGATGGACGATTGGGGCCGTGAATTCCTTTGCATGAACAGCTCGCCGGTGCGAATGCTGATGTATGACGATCGCTACGTGGCACGAAATCCATTTCTCAAAGCGCCACCGCCAGCGGTCGAGATCAGTGACGGCGGCAAGCACACAAAGCTCTTTCGGATCAGTCCCGACGAACCGTGGCGGGTCGAGCGGACTCGTTTACGAAACGAAGGCAAATTCCGCGGCAGCAACGAGGGCGGTAAACCATCCGGCTTTTTTACATCGGCGACGGGC
>CAYFJO010000552.1:0-6718 GCA_964343305.1 uncultured Pirellulaceae bacterium
CGAGAACTTCCGCCAGGGCGACGTGGCTCAGGTCTTTGCCGGCATGCGACGGCTTGGCCTAACGACAACCGTCGAGCAGGTAACGCCCGTCATCGCGGCGGCCGAAGACTTGTCGCGGCGGCGACTCAGCGAAGCCGTTCCGGTCGTACCGGTCGAGCATGAAGCGGGTGTTGGTGAGTTGGCAGCGCGATTGCTGCTGGCTGGTCAGCCTGAGGATCTCGACAAGCAGGTGCTGCCAGCGGTCGAGCAACTGTTGTTTGCTATTTAACACGGATGCCGCCAGCGTATGGCGACGGTTTCATCCCTCGCCATACGTTCGGCACCGTGAGAAGTATTGAGGTGTACGATGACACAATTGAAGACACAACTCGTTAAGCCTGAAGTTCAGGCAGCGCCGCGGCGGTTCAGCGGATTGCTGGCCGGCCTGGAAGCGGGTCCCGTCGTCTCGTGGGGACTGCTGGAAGTGGTCTCACTGCGATTGGCGGCAGGTGTCGACGCCAAGGCTCGTGAGCGATTTGCTTCGCCCGAAGAGCACTTGGAACTGGTCGACGTGCCCACGTACGGTACGGTCGTGTTCCGCAACACGTCGAAGGACGCACGGCTGATCGCGCCGATGCACGTCGGTTTCTTCCAGCCTGGTGCGCAAAACCATGCCACCGCCCGCGCGTTAGTTTTGGACGCTGGCGAAACGCTCAAGACGACTGACTGCTTCTGCGTCCAGGCGGCGCAGGGTGGTTTGTTAAAGGAATCGCAGCAGCGATTCTTGATGCTGCCGCTGGGATTGCGACATCAGGCGTTGGCCAAGCGGCACAGTGAGGGTTACTCCCGGCTGTGGGACGAGATCGACGGCTACACCCGACATTACGGTGCTGCCACTGGCGGTCACCTGGAGCGGTTCCTGCGGCCGAACTTCTCGCGACTGCTGCCATTGCGGCACGCGTTAGAGACGGTAAACGGTCAAATTGGTGCGGCTTACTTTATCGCTGGTCGTTTGGCTGGCGTGGAAGTAGCGCCCAACGAGGTTTACTGGCACGGGCTCGCGCCGGTGCTGGCGATGTATTGCTACGGACCGGCAGCGCTTCTTGCTGAGCGACGTGGTCATGGGCGAGTCAGCGAGCTGCTCGACCTGGAAGACCTCGCTGATTTGAATGACCTGGCAGATCGCTTGCGTGACGTTCGCGCTCGCGAAACGGCGGGCCGCGCCGACATCGTCGAAGAACTGGCCACGGTGTTCTTCGACCAGCAGGTAGATGAGGATCGGCACGGATTGCGTGTAACGACCCTCGGCTACAAGCCGTGGGCCGGACAGGTTGTTCGTGACGACCGCCAGATTATGTACGCCTCAGTCTTCCGTGACGTCGTCGCCGAACTCGGCCGCGACGGAAAGGACGTGGCTGAGGTCAATTAACCAAACAGACAGCCAACCGTGGCCGAGCGAACCTCGGCTGCGGCATGGTTGTCTTAAGAAACAAGCCCGGAACTTTTCGGACTACCGATCGGGACAACGTTCCGAGTTGCCAACACGCTCAACCGTCGGCGTTCGGATGACTCTCCGGGCTTTAATTCAATCTTTGCCGGCCCCAGGTTGCATCATCGCGACGCTGGGGCCGCTTTCGTTTGCTACGATGGAACAATGGAGAGAGAGTCGTGACGGACCTACATTTACCATTCAATTTGGAGAATGAACTCGAACAGCGCATTGCTGACGATCCAGCTTGGCGAGAGGGAGTCCAATGGGGACGACCACGCCATGGCCATCCCGAAGGCACGATCAAAGCGCATGTCGCCGCCGTGCTGGACAACGTGGAGAGTTTCTACGGCGACAGTCCACTACGGCGAAAGCTGCGACTGATCGCGTTAGTTCACGATACCTTCAAGTACCAGGTAGATATGGATCACCCCCGGTCAGGTGAAAACCATCACGCGATGCGTGCGCGTCGATTTGCCGAACGTTTTGTTGACAATCAGGATGTGCTAGATGTGGTCGAACTACACGATGAAGCGTTCAATGCCTGGCAACTCGGAAATCGTGACGGAAAGTGGGACAAAGCACGCGCGAGAGCGGAAAGGCTCATAGAACGCTTGAGGGACACTGTCACGCTCTACTTGGCGTTCTATCACTGTGACAATGCGACGGAAGGCAAGGCGCCCGGTTGTCTGGAGTGGTTTCGTGGCTTGTGCGATAACTCAGCAGGAGTCCTCAATGAACATTAGATACGAAGTTCTCGGCGAACCGGGACGAGACAACGCGATGCTCGCCACGGTCAACACTGGGCAGTCACAACATCGACTGCTGTTTGACTGCGGTGAAGGATGTTTGGAAAAAGTGCCGCGCGCCGACATACAGGTGATCGAGGTGCTTTTCTTCTCCCACTTCCACATCGATCACGTCGCGGGTTTCGACGGCTTCTTTCGCTCCAACTGGTACCGGACGGATGACCCCGTGCGCATCTTTGGACCCGATGGTACGCGGAAGATCATTCACCATCGAATGCAAGGTGTCTCGTGGAATCTAGTCGATAGTGCTCCTGGTGAAGTTCACGTGACTGAATTGAGTGATCACAACCTTGCCACGTCTCGGTATCTCGCCCGTGAGGGCTTTGCTCAGGAGCATCGGATGGACGAACAGTCTTTCGATGGTGTCTTATATCGTGGTCGTGATTTCAGCGTTGAGGCGCGAGCTATGCACCACGGCATCCCCAGCATGGCATACCTTGTGCGAGAAAGTGACCGCAGCAACATCGACATGGAAGTACTGGCATCCGAAGGGTACGCACCCGGCCCTTGGTTGAAACAACTCAAAGACTCGTCAGTTCCCGCGAAAACCGAGATTGAAGTTGCGGGAGCTAGCCGAACGTTGGGCGAATTGCGGGAGCGATTGTTGGTGCATCAACCAGGCGACTCGATCGCATATTTGACCGACTTCTGTTTGGAGAGTCAGCAGCGTGAAGACGAACTCGTCGAATTTCTTGACGGCTGCAAGGTCCTTATCTGCGAGAACAACTTCCGCGATAGCGACGCTGAATTGGCGCGTAAGAGCTACCACATGACATCCACCGACGTCGGCCGGCTCGCTGCCCGCGTGCAGCCGGAGAAACTCGTGCTCTTTCACGTCTCCGATCGGTACACGGAGCAAGAATGGAACGAACAACTTGCCGAAGTGCAACTGCAGTTTGAGCGTGCCGAGTTTCCCGCGCACTGGCTAGAACTGAACTGAGAGCGTCTTTACTTTACTGCAACTTTTTAGGCCGTCGACGGTGCCTTTTCCTTCATCAACACCATCTTGATCGCTAACCAAGGGAAGAAGAAAAAGACAAACACTACGAGTTTGAAGATGCCCATTCCGGCATAGTGCATCACATTCAGTTCGTGCTTTGATAAGTCAAACATCTCGCCGTGCACGTTGTAAATCACATCGCCTGCGAACAAGAACGCGCCGGCCCAAAACAGCAGTACAGCGAATCCAAAGAGCCCGCAGCGCAACAAGACCTTACCGGTCGCTTCTAATAGTTCTCTATTCGTTTCTGACATGGCATGATCTCCTTGGTAAGCTGTTCGATTTTGCGAATTGCCTCTTGGGCGAAATGCCCGCCATTTAGACTGGATTCCGTGCTCAACTTTGCCGACGCGAAAACGAAAACGGCCCGCCAACTGGCGAGCCGTTCTCCATTTATGTTGAACATCCAACGGATGGTAATTCTTGCTGCCGCACCAACAATCCACGCAGTTCAGAAATGTTTGTTATTTGTTGAATCGCTTTGTGCGGCGATAGTTTTCAACATTGCAGCTATCGTGCCAAACCAACTTTCGGATGAATCTCGGGTGGATCGGCAATGCGTGTTCTCAATTTGAATACGCCCGGTCTCAGTTTGCTTCGCCGCTTGCAAGCTGAACCTGAACTTCTTCACCCACAACGCGAATGGGATAGGACTCGGCATTGAACTGAGGCTTCATCTCGTCGAGATAGGTGCCTTCGCAAATCGAAAACCGCCAATGATGGATGCGACAGGCAACCGTAGCGCCTTCGATCGTTCCATGTGCGAGTGACGCGCCCGCATGTGGACATTCGTTGGCGAGTGCGAAGAACTCACCTTCGATATTAAAGACGCCGAGCATTGTTCCTGCGACAACGAACATCCGAGCTTCGCCTGCGGGTACGTCGCCGGTTTGGCAGACTCGATGAAAAGTTGGCTCACTCATGCTACGAGTCACCCGTTTCACTGAACATTATGGATTCGAACGTAAACGATCGCAGAGTCAACAACTTCTACAACAGATCATGGTTTGCTGTATTTAGGGTTGGGATGGATCAGACGAATCCCGAAATGGAAGCCGCGCGACCTCGCCGCGCAGCCTGACCTTTTCGCTGACCGGTTTGCCGGCGCGGACATCGGCTTCGGTGAACGTCGCCATCAGGACTTCGCCGTTTGGTGTGCGGTTGTAGTCGTATACGATGTAGATCGTGCCGTCTGGAGCCTGCACGCCATCGGGATAGGTGATCTTTTCACGTTCGTCGAGCATCAGACCGCCGTGCCATGTTTGGCCGTCGTCGTCGGATACAAACGCCATCAGCTTTTCACGGCGCGTGCGTACGTCGAGTGGGCCGTGCTTGACTAGCAACAACGCTCCGGATTTCAGTCGGCGCAGAAAGAAACGCGCCATGGGATGAGGCAGGGACGTCTGCTTCACCGGCGACCATGTTTTTCCAGCGTCCTGAGAGACTGTCTCTGCAATTCCACGCCGCCGCACCAGCATCCAGAGTGACCCGTCCTTGCGCTCGACGATCATCGGTTCATCCGGACCTCGCGTTTCCGGTGGAAGGACGTTTGCCGTGCCGCGAAGCTGGAATGTCTTGCCCTGATCTAAGGTGGCGTAACCTTTGATACTATGATCCGCTTTCCAGACCGACGAGGTGAACAGCCAGTCGCCGCTGGATAGAACGGTCGGTTTGTTCAACATGATTCCATCGCCAAGGCGGCGCGGCTCGGACCATTGCGGATTATCCGCATCAGGATCGTCCGTTGTGATGGACCAGATGCCGTAACGACCGTCCTGTTGACCGAAGCTCTGCCCCCAGAACACCCACATACGTCCGGTTGGGTCGATCCAGATCGCCGCCGACATCGCGCGCACTCCTTCGCGCGGCAGGATCATCAACTTCGGGTTCGACCAGTTGCGACCATTGTTGTCGCTGCGGATGAGCACTTGATAATTGCGCGGACTTTCTACGTCGCGGCCGTGAATTACCCAAAGCCGTCCCTTGGCGGTACGTTCGATTCCTGGCACGCCCTGTCGCTGTGTTGGCGGGATGTGGAAACGCCACGGATTGACGATAACGTGCGCAGGTTCGAGCGCGATGTCTGGGTCGAGTTCTTTCTCGGCCGACAGAGGCAAGGGAAGGCCGAGAGCCGAAACAAGACCGATGCCGAACTGTTTCAAATTCATTTGCATTCCCATTTCGAGCAAGGCCGCTGCTTGGTAATGATCTACCAGTAGCTACCGTCTTACGGACAGCAGTTTGTGGGCTACTGGCGGAGCTGCGTAATCACGATCCGCAGACGCACTTGATCGGTAAGCGGACGCCCGGCACGGACGTCGCTTACGTGGAATTGTGCCATGACGACTGATCCGACACCCTTTTTGCCTTCACGGTTGAGTGTATAACGTTGGTGGTCATAAATGACGTTGATCGTGCCGTCCGGAGCCTGCACGCCGTCGGGATAGGATGACTCACGCTCGTCTAACAATAACCCACCAGTCCAAGTGGCTCCATCGTCATCAGAGACGAACGCGGTCATGTGCGAACGTTTTCCATCGGACGAGTTGTTACGCACCATCAGCAGAGCACCGGATTTCAATCGACGGATAAAGAAACGCTTGTTAGCGAACGTCCGGCCTTTCAGGTAGATCGAGCCTTTATCCCATGTTCGTCCGCCGTCGCGTGAGACGCTCTGGGCGATGCCGCCGGTGTTGCGCAGCAGCATCCACAAGGTGCCGTCGCGGCGCTGGACAATCATGTGTTCATCGACTCGCGTCCCCGGAATTCGGACCTGCCCGATGCGCTGGAATGTCTTCCCCTCGTCAGTCGACCGGTAGACGTTCGAGCCGCGTTCTTCGCCGAGGTCATGCGTCAGCATATCGACGGTGTACGGCGCGAGCTCGTCCGGATCGAACTTGACGTTGGGAACGTTCGTGTTGTCTCGCCACAAGCCGACGCAGAGCAGCCAGTCGCCGTTGTTTAAAACTGTCGGCTTGTTCAACATCACCCCGTTGGCGATTCGCCGCGGCTTAGTCCACACCGGAGCTTCGGCGTTGGGATTCTCGGTCACAATCGCCCAGACACCCATGCGGCCGTCCTGCACTCCAGCGCTCTGAGCCCAGAAGAACCAAAGGCGTCCACGCGGGTCAATCCAGAGGCACGGATCGTAGGTATGCACGAAACGACGCGCCCGAACCAGCAGTGTTTCGCGCCACGAATTTCCGTCATCGCCACTAGTGGCAAGCACGACATAACTCGACGAACTCTCCACCCCACGTGGGCTCTTTCCCGCATACCACGCCGCCCACAAGCGACCTTTCGCAGTACGTTCGATCGCCGGCACACCCTGCGCTCCGCGAGCACTTTTCACGGTATCCTTGTCGAAGTCAGCCGTCACCCGTGGCGGTTGTAGCGCGAGGTCGGGCAACGATGTTTCATCAAGTGCCGACTGAGCGGCGA
>CAYFJO010000553.1:0-6646 GCA_964343305.1 uncultured Pirellulaceae bacterium
TGATGCCGACCTTTGCGGCGATGACGGGCGCGAAGATTCCGGCGGATATTCGATGCCTGCCGGATGGGCACAATGTTGAGAAGTTGATGAAGGGAGGCCCGGAGGAAAAGAGCCCGTATAAGCAGTTCTACTTTGGTGGCAATAGCGCGGTCCGAGTGGGGAAATGGAAATATCGCCAGGGACCCCGGTACGCAAGATGGGGACCTCCGGGCAGCACGCCAAAGAAGAATCCACGAGAGACCCAACTGTTCAATTTGGCCGAAGACATCGGTGAGTCGAACAATGTGATTGATCAGCACCGTGAAGTTGCAGAGCGTTTGAGCGCACTCCTGCCGCAAAGCCCCAACGTATCGATGGTGCTGTTTGATCCGGAACCGCCACATGGCACCCGCTATCAGATAAGTAAAGACGAAGAGATCGAAGTCAATGGCGGGAAGGGTGGCGAATTTCAGGCCGTCATTGCCTTTGCCACGGCAACCGGTGCGACGTGCGCCGTAGTCGTGAATGGCGTTGAGCAGGAGGTGTTGGGGTTCCCGAATGTAGAGAGTTGGTCGAAGAAGAAAACGGGAAAGCTGACGCTGATCTTGAAGCCGGGCACCAACACAATCGAAATTCGCAATCTGGGTAAAAGAGGCGTGAACTTCGGTTACATCGATCTGAAAGCAAAATAGAAACGCACGTGAAGACGACATGCGATGTTTGACGGCCGTCTAAGTTTGGCGCGATTCTCCGAGATTTGGCTCTTTCACCCCTTCCTTCCCCTGCGCCCCCTCCAACCCAGGCGCGGTGAAGGGATAAGCTGAACCGGAGCGAAGCGAAGAAAGACTGCCAATAGGCAGCTTGAAGGGTTCCGCGACAGCGAGATCAAAAAGTAATTTCCTGGCAGTCGTAGAGCGAATTCGTAAGGTGAAATTGGATTAAAAAAAGTGAAGCAAATACTCGCCACCATTGTGCTGATGGCTCTCCCTGTCACGGGCAGCGCAGAGAAACCCAACTTCGTATTCTTCCTGGTCGATGATCTCGGGTGGGCGGACGTGGGCTGCAATGGCAGCTCATTTCATCGGACTCCGCACATCGACGCGTTGGCGAAGTCCGGCGTGCGTTTCACGGACGGATACGCCGCAGCTTCTATTTGCTCGCCGACCCGCGCGAGTATCATGACCGGGCGTCATCCCGTGCGGGTGAACATCACCGATTGGATTCCCGGAACATCGAATACCGGCAAGTTCAAGAAAGTGGAGGACCGCGACAATCTCGCGCTTGAGGAAACGACGATTGCCTAAGTGTTGAAGGCCAACGGCTACAAGACCTTCTTCGCGGGCAAGTGGCATCTCGGGAACAAGGGGCATTTTCCTGAGGATCAGGGATTCGACATCAACATCGGCGGCCATCATCGCGGCAGCCCTCCGGGTGGCTACTATTCGCCGTGGAACAACCCGCGTCTTCAGGCGAAAACGGATGGCGAATACCTGACAGAGCGGCTGACCGACGAGACGACCGCGTTCATGGAGGCGCAGAGCAAAAAGAAGGAACCCTTTCTCGTCTATCTTTCCTACTACAACGTCCACACGCCGATTCAGCCCTACAAGAAGCGAATCGCGGAATACGAAGAGAAGGCCAAGGCGTTTTCCGGCGAGACGCCAACGATCACGATGCGCGACGGACGTTCGCGCGCCCGGCAGGACAATCCAGCCCTGGCGTCCATGGTTGCCGCGGTCGATGACAGCGTCGGCGCCGTCACAGCGAAATTGAAGGAGTTGGGAATAGACGACGACACGGTGGTGATTTTCTTTTCGGACAACGGCGGCCTTTGCACGCGCCCCTTCACAGGCAATGAAAAGCGAAACGCGAACTCGAACGTCGGGCCTGGATGCAATCTCCCGCTTCGCTCCGGCAAGGGCTGGCTCTACGAAGGCGGCATCCGCGAGGCGACCATTATCCGCGCGCCCGGCGTCAGCGTGGCGGGCGGCGTGTGTTCGTCACCTATGGTGAGCATGGACTTCTTCCCGACGATGCTGGAATTGGCCGGAATCAAATCGAAGCCCGAGTTTCATAACGACGGCGTGAGCCTGGTCGATTTGCTGAAGGCTCCCAATCGGAAGAAGGACCGCACGCTCTACTGGCACTATCCGCACTATCACGGATCGGGCTGGACTCCCGGCGGTGCCATCCGCAAAGGCGACTGGAAGCTGATTGAATTCTGGGAACACGGCGACGCCCAACTTTACAATCTGGCCAAAGACATGGGCGAACAAAACGACCTCAGCGAAAAACGCGAATCGATCAAAGCGGAGCTTTCCACCGAGTTGGCGAAATGGCGGACGCAGATGGGAGCCGTCATGCCGGAGCCGATGGAATAGCGGCGAAAAGGTGAAAGCGGTTCCCCGCATGCGGTCGAAATCAAACAGGGTTAGCGAACCGGCCAAACCCTGGCGAATAATAGGGGACGCACCTCATTGATTTAGCCCGTCTTGGTTGATTCTTTTAATCCAAAGTACAACTCCGGTCATCAACACCGTTCCACCTTAGGCTCACTCCCGCTCCCAAGAGAACAGCCATTCAAAGACGCCCGGCTCATCTTTGGAGCGACCGGCGGCTGTCGCGTGATTGGCCCCTTCGAACACCGTGATCTTCACCTTGGTGGACCCCCGTTCCTTGAGCGCTTTTTCCATCGCCGGGATTCCCTCCACGCGAGGCCTGGAATCTTTGTCTCCCACCATCGCCCAGATCGGCAGGTCCACCATGCCGTCGATTTTGCTGAGGTCAGGAATGAAGCCCTTGGGAATGATCGCGGCAAAACGGTCAGGGTAGTTCATGGCCCACTCCCAAGTGCCTTTCCCGCCCATGCTGTATCCCACGCAATAAACTCGCTTCGGATTCACGTCAGGGTTCTCGTGGATCACATAGTCCAACATCTTTTGGAGAGAGTCTGGATCCCATTCTCCTTCGCTTTGAGGTTCCAGAAGCATGGCCTCATACCTCTCGTTCTCTGGCTTGAGAAGTTGTCTGATCGCCCCCTGCCACTTCTTCTGTTCAATGTCCCGCCTGCCTCCGCCAGAGCCGTGCAAGGTAACGACGAGAGGCAGTTTCTCCTGGGTCGTCTCGATCGGTCGATAGAGCAAACACCTTGGACTTGAGTCTCTCAAATTCCGACGTCATTTCCTCTGGGATCTCAACGACCGCAACACGATAGTTTCCCTGTTGCTCAGAACGTTTTCGAAGCCCCATTCCTTTTTGGGCTTTCGCAGGAATGGTAAATGCAACAAGCATTGCGATAGACAGGAGGGGTGCAAACTTCATCAGGATTTCCAGAGTGGGGTGTCGAGCAGGAGCCACGCATGTTCAAAGAACCATCCCGTTTCAATGCGGTAGGATTGCTCCCTTAGCACTGTCACGTTATTTCATTTCTCACTAAGGTGGAATCCCGTTCGCAACTACCGAATCTGAGCGAATATGGAACGGGACTGGTTGAAGAAGTTCTGGCAGGCTGGACTTCCCAAACACCACCCCAAGATGCACTACTACCTGAACACTTTTCCGCATGCAGACGGACGTGGTCGCCCTGTTGGGCCGGAAACGAATCCGCACTCTGTGCTCGGGTTCACCATGTGGCTGATTGAGGAGATCAAGATGAGTTCACGCGGTGGAAAAGATGGCAGATGAGACGACGCCTTCGGCCACCCGTTAAACGAAGTGACAGTAAGGAGTTATGTCCGACGGATTGAGCGCGGTCGTCGAGGAGTTTCAGATTTTCAGCGTTAAATGCGCCGGGGACCGGTAGCGAACGGAAGAACCAACGTGGTTTGTGGTCAAGTGACGACGATTCGTGTTGGTGATTTGACCTTCACCGTTAAGGACGACAGCCTCGGAAACAAAGTCATCAAATGTGGTGTTGGCCACATATGGGGAACTCTCGAAACGAAAAACGTGACCGTCGGTAAAAACTGGAAGTCCGGCAGGCCGCAAAAGCGCACAACGACCGAACATTGAGCATCCTTAGCCTATTCGCACTGATACTTCTGGCGTCGGCATCCTTTGCTGGCGCTCAGAACAAACCCAACATCCTGATCATCGTTACGGACGATCAGGGATATGCTGATCTCAGTGCGTATGAACATTCGGCGCCGGATGTGAAGACGCCGAACATGGATCGCCTTGCAAAACGTGGTGTGCTGTTCACCCAGGCTTACGCTTCGGCTCCGGTGTGCAGTCCGTCGCGCGGGGGATGGAACACTGGGCGGCATCAGGTGCGTTGGGATCCCAGGAGCAGTTTCGCCTGCGGGCTTCCCGATGGCACGCCTCATCTTGCGGCGACGCTCAAAAAGCATGGATACGCCACGGCGAAATTCGGGAAGAACGATTACGGCGGGAAGACGCTGCATCGGAAGGACGTTTATGCCTATCCGCTGAACCACGGATACGACGAATTCCTCGGCTTCTCCGCGCATGGGCACGACTTCTTTCTGCTCACCGAAGACATCCGCAAGCGCGCGCCCGATCCGCGCGGTCACAGCGCGGTGGTGGGACCGATGCAGCACAACCGTGGGGACAAGGAATTCAAGGATGGGTACCTGACCGAGATATTCACAGATGCGGCCATCGACTTCATGCGGCAGAAGCGCGACCAGCCGTTCTACGTCACGCTTTCCTACAACGCGGTGCATCACCTGATTCACCAGTCGCCGAAGCGTTACCTCGACAAGTTTGGCGTGAAGGAGATTCCGAACTACGACCCGGACAAGGACGGCAGCTACGCCAAATGGTTCAAGCAGTTCATCCGCATCGGTGGAAAGATCAGCGATGCGGAGATGCGCAAGTATTACCTGGCGAACCTGAATTGCCTCGACGACAACATCGGCCGCGTGCTCGACGCGATGGACGAGTTGAAGCTGACGGACAACACCATCGTCGTGTTCTTTTCCGACAACGGCGGACCGCCCACGAACGGTGCGTGGAACCGTCCGCTGGCCGGAAGCAAGTTCACGCTTTGGGAAGGCGGCATTCGGATTCCGTTCATCCTCTTCCGGCCGAACGATCCCAACGCGGGCGAAACATGGGACCAGGTCGTGTCGACACTCGACGTGGCACCCACCGTTCTAAAGGCCGCGGGAATAGCCCTTCCCAAAGGACTCGACGGTCAGCCGATTGTGAAGTCCGACGCATCGCGCGATCTGTTTTGGCGCTTCGACAATAGCCACGCCGTGCGCAGCGGCGACTGGAAGTTGCTTCACAATGGCGGCAAGAAGAGAACGCCGACATCCGGCATCGTGAATCGGGAGCAATACCTGACGGGCACGCGCCTGTTCAATCTAAAAGAGGATCGCGGCGAAAGCCAGGACCTCGCGGAGAAACATCCCGATGTCGCGCTGCGGCTTCAGCGCTTGTATCTGGACTGGTCTGACAAGGTGGCCATCAAGGAAAAGGGAACCAGGCGATGAAACAGTGGACACTCGTGGCGATTTGTTGTGCTCTGTTTTGTTCGCACGCGCTCGCCGCGACCGACAAGCCGAACGTCCTGTTCATTCTTGTTGACGACCTGGGTTGGCGCGATCTGGCGTGTTACGGGCACGAGATTCACGAGACACCCAACATCGACGGGCTCGCCAGCCGCGGCATTCGCTTCACCGATGCCTACGCGGCCTGTCCCATCTGTGCCCCGTCGCGCGCGGCGATCATGACCGGGAAGTTTCC
Source organism: uncultured Pirellulaceae bacterium (assembly GCA_964343305.1). Taxonomy (GTDB): domain Bacteria; phylum Planctomycetota; class Planctomycetia; order Pirellulales; family Pirellulaceae; genus CAYFJO01. The sequence goes on from CAYFJO010000553.1 coordinate 5,692, forward strand.
GTCGAACAGTGGCTTCGTGGATAACTATGCCCATGAGTGGAACGGCAAAACTTTGCAACGCGCCAAAGAGCGGCAGTCTCTCAAACTGAAAGAGGTCACACTCGCCGAAGCCTTCAATGCGGGCGGCTACCAGACTGGCTTTGTCGGCAAATGGCACCTGAGCGGAACGAATGAATCGCGACTTCCAACCGACCATGGCTTTGACGTTAATGTCGCTGGCGGCTGGTGGGGACATCCGCGCGGGCGGACTGGCTACTTCAGTCCTTACAACATGTTTGCTCTCAAGAACGGACCGAAAGGCGAGTATCTCACCGATCGCCTGACGAGCGAAGCCATCCAGGTGATGGACAACTTCTCGAAACGCGACAACCCCCGGAAACCGTGGTTGCTTTACATGAGCTACTACACGGTGCATGCACCGTTTCATTCCAAAGCGGAAAAGAGACAAAAGTATGCCGCGAAGGCGCAGCAGGCGAACGTGAAGCTCAAGAACGCGGCCTACGCCGGAATGGTCGAATCGCTGGACGAGAACGTCGGGCGGATGCTTGATTGGCTCGACGAGAAAGGGCTGCGAAGGAATACGATCGTCGTCTTCACGTCGGACAACGGCGGCCATGTTGCGGCGTCGGACATCAGGCCTTTGCGCAGTTACAAGGGCGATCTATATGAAGGCGGCATTCGCGTGCCGTGCATCGTCGACTGGCCCGGCGTCATCAAGCCCGGTTCGGTGAGCGACACGCCGGTTCACGGGGTGGACTTCTACGCCACGCTCTTGGCGATGACCGGCCTGTCACAGCAGACTGAAAATCATGAAGACAGTGTCAACCTCGCGCCTCTGTTCAAAGGCGACAAAGATTTCAAGCGTGCTCCATTGGTCTGGCATGTCCCCGTTGGTGTGCCGCACATCGCCCATTCCCATCCGCCGCCCTGCTTCACGGCGCAGGGTTTCTAAGCG
>CAYFJO010000554.1:0-6639 GCA_964343305.1 uncultured Pirellulaceae bacterium
ACGTTTTCGGCGTGATGCTCGCCGATGTTGGCTGCGACCAGTTTCAACGTGATCAATTCGCCCGTTTTCAGCGGGGACAACGGTTCGTTGTCCCACGATGCGAACAATGCCACGTCCGCGCGGCTGTGGTTAAGTGTTTCCGACTCGGCTCGCAAAAACGCATCGGCGGCTTGTTGCGTTTCGGCGGTCACGTATCGCTCAACGAAGCGGTGTCGCGACTGCAGCTTGAACTTAGCCGCGCTCCAATAATGGCCGCGATTCATGTGTTCGGTTTCGATGCCGATCACGTTTTGCGGCGAACCGTTCTTGTCGACTTTGACCAAGTCCGGTGGGAACGGAACAAAGTATGTGCCCTCGGGGACCACGTGCTTGCCCGCGAGGATCTCGTGACCGTTCAACGACACTTTGACGTCGTGCGGTCGAAACGCCGAGCGGCGCGTTCGCAACTCGAAGTTGACTTGCAACCACGCTGCTTCGGCTGCCGGGAACCTTGTCAAGATGCGCTGCGGCTGCGACCATGCGTTGTCTTTCCACGTCTGCTGGAATCTTTGCAGCATGGACTTGGCTTGTTTCTCAGGATTCGTTGGACGCGTGTAGCCGTACCACTCAACGACAGGATTGTTTTGCTCGTCGAAAGAAAGTGTCGCATACTCGGCAAATTCGTCCGTTGGCGAGATGGGAGTCGGCGTCGACCAGTTTGAGTCAGACAACGTCGTATGCATGATCTGAGTTCGCCAGTCTTCGCCCGATCGAAACACGACGTGAACGCGGTCGCCCATGACCTGCAAATCTGGCTCGCCGGCGGACTCGCCGGCGCCACTGAGCCGAACGGGCTCCGTGAATGTGTTGGCATCGTCGCTCGCACAGTAGTAAACCGACGATGGTTCGCCAGCTTGAAAAACCATGTGCAACGTTTCGCCGTCCAAAGCGATGATCGGGCGCGAAGCTCCGGCAGGCAATCCTGAAACGACGGTCGATTCGGCAAAACCGCCGTCGTTGGATTGATGCGTGATCATCACTTCCGCATTCATGCCTTCGGACCGCTGCCAAACAAGAGTGACTTTGCCGTCGGGACGGGCGACCGCGATCGGATCGTAATGCCCTTTTCCGTCGCGCGTCCCAGGAACGACGTGTGGCTCGGACCAGTCGCGATACTCGGAACTGCTGATGCGGTAATAGAGCGACGGCAAATGATCGCGGACATCGGCTTGTTCCCAAATGACCATCGCTCGCTCGTCGGGCAAAGCGACGACAGTCGGCCATTGACCAAACGTACCGGCCGCGTTCATTGCGATGGTCTTCGACACGGACTCATTGCCGTGCCAAATCTGGCACAACACTTCGCGGCCTGCCTTGCCCGTGCGGCGAGTTGAATGCCACGTTCGCATGACCGCGCGATTGGTTGATGAATACGCGACAAATGCTTCCGGCAAGTTGTCGTCGATGATCTCTGGCCGGTACGCACCGTAGGCGGGTCGTACAATGAGCCCGCGTGGTCCACGCTTTGCGCCTGGCTTCGATGGCAAGATCGTGCCGTTCAGGAACTTGTCGATGAAACTATCGTCGGGACTACTCCATACCTCGCCCCAAATCGGGACATCGCCAAATACTGGCAAGTCTTCGACAACGACGACTGTCGACCAGCCCGGAAGTGGATTGTCCGGGTGGTACGGGTGATAAACCTCGATGTGCGGAAACCCACTCGTGTCCCATCCACCGGTTGTCGTCGTGTTCGAAGGGCAATTTGTGCAGTAGCCCGATTCGGCACTGTAACTGGGCGTTGAAAAACTGCTCGCAACGAAGACGCTTTGGCCGTCGGGCAGCGTGAAGTCAATCGCTCGGGTCGTCTCATTGCCCGCGCCACGCAAGACCAAGTTGCCGGCGACGCCTTTGAATCCTGGAAACAAACGTGGCATGACACGAAAAGTGAGTTGCGAACCCGCCTTCAACTCAGCGTGATCAACAGTGGGTTCGAACGCGACGCGCCCGGCAAGTGCGTCGTCGACATCGACGGAAAAATCGGTCAACGTGTCGCCTTGGTTGGTCACCGTGACTAGAGTCGCGAGCGTGCCTGGCTCCATCGTTCCGACTTCGGTCACGAGGTTGAATTTCGGCTGGTGAACCAACACGGTGATTGCCGCCGACACAAGTTCTTCATTCGACTGGGCATCTTTCACGCGCATCGTCGATCGATAGACGTTTCGCTGTGCGTCTTGAGCGAAGAGATACAGCGACAGTTTTCGCGAGCTGCCCGGTTGGAGTTCGCATGGCTGTTCGGCACTACTCGCGCCAACGAATTCGCCGAGCAGCCCATGTCCCCACGGATCGACGGAGCAGACGATCGTTTTTGCTGCGTCGCCCTGGTTGGCGACTTCGATTTCGACGCGCTGGTTGTAATCGCGCTCGATCGCAAACGTCCGGTTTTTCGACACGATCGAGATCAAGCCGGGACCTTCGTCGGATTCGGCGCGTTCGTCCAGGGTGGGACGATGGTCAGTCGTATTGTTTACATCGGTTGTGACGACCGTGTCTCGCTGAGGGTCGTCGTTGTTGGCCTGGTTGGGTCGGTTTCGCAGCAAATACACCGCCGACAAGCAGCAGACAACCAGCAGTAGCAAGCCCAGAATAATGGCGAAGCGTTTCATCTTTTCTCTCCGTGTAGAAACCAGTCGAACATTAGCTCTACCCAGCCCGACGCAAAACCTTTCAGGGGCTTAGACTGAGCGGCGGCAGGCGACGGGTATTGGTGTGCATAAACTGTTGATTTGAAACGGCTTGCGCTCAGATAGTGGTTTTTCAGAAGCCAGCCCCTATTTCTAAAGAATAGAATGCAAAAAACAGTCGAAGATCTCGAAACTCGTTGTTCTCAATGAATCCACGTTCCGCATATGTTCACGTTCCCTTCTGCCGGCATCGCTGCGGGTATTGTAATTTCACGTTGATCACGGGCCGCGACGATTTGATCGAGTCTTATCTGGCGGCGATCGAGCGTGAATTGTCATGGATCGACGGCCGACCGGAAATCGATTCGCTCTTCTTTGGCGGAGGGACGCCGACCCATATGCCGGTGCCTCAATTGCGACGCCTAACCGAAATCGTATGGGGCAAGTTTTCGCCAACGGACGATTGTGAATTCAGCGTCGAAGCGAACCCCGTCGAGCTGACGCGCGAAGTCGTCGAAGCGTTGTTCTATGCCGGCGTCACACGAATCAGTCTCGGCGCTCAATCGTTCGACACAGACAAACTCAAGTTGCTCGAGCGAGATCACACGGCGAGCGACATCGAGACTGCGATGCGTCTTGCCTACAAATGTGCATCGTCCGTTTCGATCGATCTGGTCTTTGGTGCACCAGGCGAGTCGATCAACTCATGGCAACACGATCTGACGCGTGTCATTGAATTGTCGCCCGACCACATTTCGATCTATGGACTGACGTTCGAGAAGGGAACCTCATTTTGGAATCAACTGAACGCGGGCAAGTTGCGGCAAGTCGATGAACGGGTCGAACTGGCGATGTACGAAATGGCAATCGATCAATTGACCGCGGCCGGCTACGAGCACTACGAAGTTTCCAATTTTGCCAAACCTGGCCATCGATCTCGACACAATGAGACCTATTGGTTGGGCAAGTCCTACTATGCTGTTGGTCCTGGCGCAGCGAGTTTCGTAGGCGGTGTTCGATCGACCAATCATCGCAGCACCGTCACGTACCTCAAACGCATACTGGCGGGTGAATCGCCGGTGGCCGAGACCGAGAAACTTGGAAGCGAAGATGCCGCACGAGAGCGATTGGTTTTCGGGTTGCGTCGGCTGGAAGGACTCGATGCAACACAATTCGTAAAGGCGACCGGATATTCGATTCAACAACTGGGTGGAGAAGATTTGTCAACGCTGACTGATCAAGGACTGCTCCAGTGGCATGGTGAAACAATCAAGCTGACCAGATCGGGATTGATGGTCAGTGATTCGATCTGGCCCTGTTTGTTGCGATGCTGACTGGTGCAATGCGTGTCAGGCCAGATCGTAAAGACGCACGGCATTGTCGTGAAACAACTTTTGCTGTTCTTCTTTCCCGCGGCTGCTTGTGATTTGCTTGAGCGCTTCGACCCAGTCTCGCAAGTGAGCCGCCAGCCGGCAAACCGGCCAGTCGCTGCCAAAGACGACGCGATCGGGTCCGAACTCGTCGAGACAGTGGTTCACCAGTGGAGCGAGATGTTCGGCCGTCCAGCTTCCCTTGGGAGCCCGCGCGACAACACCGGAGATTTTGCAAATGACGTTCTTTCGCTTCGCAAATTCGGAAATGCCTCTCTTCCATTCGTCTGGTTTGTGCCATGCTTCCTCAGCGGCTCTTTTGCCAGCGGCACCGAATGCCTTCGGATCGCCGTTGCCGCAGTGATCGACGATGAATCTTGTGTCCGGACACATGTCGGCCAGTTTCACACCATCCATTAACTCTGTCGGTCGCATGCAGAGGTCAAAGCTCTTGCCGAGTTCACCGAGCAACTTCATGTTTTTGACAAACGTTTCGGTCAAACAAGTGCCGGTTTTTCGATCGGGATCGTGCAGCACTCGTCTTACGCCTTTGACCAGTTCGTTGTTCTTGTATCGCATGATGTAATCTTTGAAACCATCGGTCGTCGGAAGCCCCCCGATCACCGCGGCGATGGTCGGATGATCGTCGCTCTTGCTCAGCGCGATCACGTGCTCCGCCTCTTTGACTTTGTGCGTCGGGTCCACGTTTACTTCCATGTAAACGGCCTTCATGTTCAGGCCCTTAGTCGCCTTCAGATAGTCTTTCGTTACGTACGAACGTCTCAAGACTTTGGGTGCCCCTTCGAGCCACGGAAGTTTAAGGGCATCGAGGTCCCACAAATGCTGGTGCGTGTCGATAATTGGAAGAGCGCCGTCGTCCTCTTTTGCGGCAAGGGCCGAACCGGTTGCGGTGGCTACGATAGTTGCACAGGCACCTTGTTTGATGAATTCGCGTCGTGTGGATTTCATGAGAATCTCTGGTGTGGACTCAATGGTGTGTGAGCAATACTTAATTCGAAACAGGCAGGTCGCTGGCCCAATGGATCGCGTTCGATAACAGGCGATTGATTCCCGGCAGCGCGAAGTCGTCGGGATGCGCGATCGACATGTAAAATGCTCGCCCACCAGATTTCGTCTTGTTGATCCAAGCGACCGGCTCCGGTTTCTTGCCCTCGATCGTTCCAATGAGGAGAGGCGTTGCGGATTTTTCCAATGGACTGACGGTGTACAGAGAACCACGGCTCTGCAGTTCCGCAATTTCGATTCCAGCGAGAATCGGATGTTGTTTTGCGTCGTCAGCGAGCGACACGCTGACCAGCGGGCCATTGCCATGGTGCCCCGAATAGTTGCCGCCGATCACTTCCTGGTCGAATTTTTCCCACGCGGCGTACCCTTCCGGCACTGGCTTGCCTCGAAGAGAAAACGCGTGGTTCGCGGTTCGCACGCCGATGACCGGCTTGCCGCTCTCGATGAATTTACGCAGCACGGCCATTTGGTTTTTCGGCAACACGCGGCGGCGGGCGCTGATCAACGCGACGTCCGCATCATTCAACACTTCGATGCCCGGCAAGTCATTTCGATCTTTCGCATTTGCGTGGACGTAGCTGACACGGAATGTCTTTCCGAGATGTTCGAGCGCGAATTTGGGCAGGGTTTCTTCCGTCTTGTATTCTCGCTCGGCCATGACGATGACCAGATGCGGCCGCTTGTCATTCTTGAACACAAATGTCTCGCCGCCGATGATCTGGTCGCTGGTGATCGTTGGACAGACCCACTTTTCGATGTGTTCGACGATCAAGTCCGTGCCGGTGAAGTGGCTGACGAACGGTGATCGCGCCGGGTTGTACATCGTGTCGGTCATGTCGCGCATCAACACAACATTCTTGCCGTTCTTGGCCATCTGGCGCAGTCCGAACGGACGGCCGAGCACACACATGTTAGTGTGGACGCCAACGAGGATCACGTTTTCGATGCCACGCTGTTCCATGACACTCCAGATTTCCTCGCCGTTGTCGCTGATGAAATCTTCATCCTTAATCTCCAACAGATCGGTTTGCGACTTCCATGGTGCACGCGGATTGCGTCCCATGTCTTTCAGCTTCTTGGCCCACGCGGCGTGTTCCTCGGGATCGTCGTCTTCGCCTCCGTCGGTTTGGTCAATCGGGTACTTGCCTTGTTCTTCGGACGGAATCTTGCGGCACCATTTGCTGATGTCTTCGGGCAGGTTCTTTGACTTTGGCGTGTTGATCGCTCGCAATCGGGCTGGGTGGTTTTTATACGGCTCCATGCAACTGCTGGGCGCGTGAATGATCAACGATCCGCGACGGCGCGCTTCGTTGAGAACCTCGTTCATGCGTGGGGCCATTTCGCCGCCGCGTCGCGTGGCGTTCAGGCAGTGATGCAAATCCCACATGTCGCAAACCACGACAGCCGTCTTCTTGACATCCCAATTCTGCTGCTCCGTCACGGTGTGAAATTGCCCGCTATCTTTTTCCGTTTCAACCCGTTTGCGAACAGTGAGCGAAAAGTCCTTGCCATCCGCATCCTTGGTAGCGGCAAACAACGCGAACCAGCAAAAGACGTATCCAGATTTATGGAAGAGGAAG
>CAYFJO010000555.1:0-6629 GCA_964343305.1 uncultured Pirellulaceae bacterium
TTTGCCTATTGCGAGTGCGGCAAAGACAAGAACAAACAGCGTCCCGGCTGGAACCTGGAAACGTGCTTCCACCTCTTTCGCGTGAATTCCGACGGGACGAATCTGGTGCAACTGACCGATGGCCTGTTCAATGATTTTGATCCGTGCTGGCTGCCCAACGGACGGATCTGTTTCATTTCGGAACGGCGCGGCGGCTACGGCCGCTGTCACGGGACTCGCGATGCGCCCTCTTATACGCTGGCATCGATCGACCCGGACGGCGGCGACCTCGTTTTTCTCAGTTACAACGAGGCCAACGAGTGGCAGCCCAGTGTCACCAACGACGGGCAGATCGTCTACACGCGGTGGGATTACCTCGACCGGGGCACGAACCAGGCGCACCACCCGTGGGTCACGTCGATCGACGGCCGCGACCCGCGGGCGATCCATGGAAACTATCCTGTCTCGAGCAAGGGGCTGCACGACCGGCCGTGGATGGAGATGGACATCCGCGCGATCCCCGGCAGCACGAAATTTGTCGCCACCGCCGCCGGCCACCATGGCCAGGCGTACGGTTCGCTCGTGATTCTCGACCCGCGCGTCGCGGACGATGGTGCCATGTCGCAGCTACGACGCCTCACCCCCGAAGTCGCATTTCCGGAAGCGGAACGCGGTGGCGGTGATTTTGCGACAGCTTGGCCGTTGAGCGAGAACTATTTCCTGTGCAGCGATCGCGGCGGCATCTACCTGATCGACAGCTTCGGCGGCCGCCAGTTGATCTACCGCAGCAAAGAAGTTCCGTGCCTGAGTCCGATTCCCTTGCAGGCCCGGCTCCAGCCGCCGTGCATCCCACACCAGACGGCCGTCGGCCTTCCACCCGACGACAAGCAGAGCGGCGGAGACCCTCGCGCGAAACGTTCCGCGGCAGGCGACCCCGCCACGATCTCGGTGATCAACATCTACGACAGCCTGTTGCCCTGGCCGAAGGAGACAAGGATCAAAGCGCTCAGGATTATGCAAATCATCCCCAAAGCCACACCGCGAGCCCCGGGTTGCGGCACTGGCAGAACGAACATTCGCGAAGTGCTCGGCACCGTGCCGGTCGAAGAAGACGGCAGCGTCTACTTCCAGGCGCCGACCAACAAGGCGATCTATTTCCAGGCGCTCAACGAGCGCGGCCTGGCGGTGCAGTCGATGCGGTCGGTGACCTACGTCCATCCCGGGGAACGACTGGTCTGTCACGGCTGCCACGAACCCCGTCACCAGGCCCCGGCCGTGCGAGATCGGAACCCACTGGCTTGGCATCGCGAGCCGTCCGAGATACGGCCTGATGTGGAAGGTTCGAATCCGTTCGACTTTGACCTACTCGTCAAGTCGGTCTTTGATACGAAGTGCAACGAGTGCCACCGCGAGAAAAACGCTGTGAAACTCGACCGCAAGACCGCGATGAAGTACGTCCCCCACTTCATTTCGCCGAAGCCGTACGAACTGTCCCGCACGGTTCCCGGCAAGTTCGGCGCGCTCGGGTCAAGACTGCTGAAGTATCTCGACAAGTCACACCATAGGCTGGATTTGACCGCAGACGAATTCCATCGGATTACGCTCTGGATGGATTGCAACGCGGCTTCTCGCGGCTCGCAACAGCTTTCCGTGCAGGAACGCCAACGGCTCGCGGAATTCGCTTCGCCGCGCCGTGACTAATTCCTTTGGTAAACCCCCGGCATGCCGGACCGGAGCGCTTCAGAAAGTCCGCACCGATGTCGTCAAGACCGCCGCGACGGCCACGGTCATGCCGATGGCTTTGCGGCGGGCCACGCGCTGTTGCAGAGCAAAGCGGGCAAGTATCCAGCCAACTCGCCAGCGTATGGCGCCGAGGGTGTGCGGCTGATTCGTCCGCACGGCGCGATGGATGAGCCCGAGTTTTTTGCCGGCTGCAATCAAGCCCCTGGAACGGCAGCAAAGGGCCGAGCTGAACATGGCCACAATCGAACTGTATCCAGATCTCTGCCTGTCCCACAAAGCCAAGGCGATCCACCGCAAACAGGCCCTGCTCCGAGCGCTCCGCTTGCCACCGACCGAAACCGAGGCTGGGTACGAAAGGCGAGGACCGTGTGGCGAGTGCCACATGGTCTGTCCGCTGCACGACGAGGCGATTAAGCTGGAATCGGGCGCGTTCCTGTCCCTTATCATCTTCCCCGATGCCTGTGGTGGCTGGCCGACGGTGGTGAACACATCGTCGAGTTGACCATGGACGTGGAAGGCCAAACCGAAGTGATCCCGTTCCTCATGATCGCCAGCAATCCAACCGCGACGAAGTCGATTGCGATCGGACTGGTCGTTTTCTTGGTTGTTGTCCGTGCGATCAAAATCAAGCGGGATCGGCAAAGGAAACAGAGTGCCATCAGCGTGAGCAAGAGCGTTGCTGTCGCAGTTGTTTTGATGCTCATCACCCTTCCGCACATTGCACACGCTCATCATATCGATGGCATGCCGCACGCGAGCGTCGGGCCGTACGACATTCTTATGACGTCGATTCCTGAAAAACCAGTGTCAGGCGAAGCTACGCATATCACGTTCTATATCATTGACAGCAACACGGGACGGCCGATCGACCAATCAATAACCGTACACGTTCTGCAAACGTTCACTTTCCGCCAGAACAAGGAAATCGTTGAACCTACAATTCATCTCCCGATCAACCTCCAATATCCATTCAAGATGGTTTTTCCGGAGGATGGCGAATACCTGTTAGAATTGACGTTGGAGGTTGAAGGCCGAACAGAAATCATCCCATTTTTGCTGTTTGTCGGTAACTCGTCAGCGACGACATTGATTGTGATCTCGATCGGTGTCGGATTGGTCACTTTCCTTGTCATCGTTCGCGCGGTCAAAGCCATGCGAAATCGGAAGCGACAACGAAGTGTGACAAACGAATAGCTAAGGACGCCTTCGTTTCGTGCGTGGCGTTGAAGGTGAGAGGCACTTGCGCTTAGGAACTGAATTGTGCAACGGATCCTGAAAATTTTCTTGCCTTACTTGTTGTTCGTTGGCATTGGTATTGCCATTTGGGTGTCAAACTTTCGCCCGAATAGTGAGCCAGTTGTTGCAAAGAATGCGACAGCGGGAAAAGCAACGATTCGGTGTAACGGTTGCGGAAAGAATCTAGATCCCAAGAGAGCCGTCGCGCATGAGATTAACGGGACGGTCAAACACTATTGCTGCGGTCATTGTCTAGCTCGCCACGAGAAAGCCGGTTTTCCGAAGACGATTGCGAAAACGGATCAAACCGTGAAGGACGAACATGATTTGGGCGATAAACCCATCAGCAGTGTTGGGCAAGTCTTTATCGATCCCGTCTGCCATATGGAAGTGACTTCATCCTGGGGATTTGAAGTCAAGCACGTTGGACGCTCGTACTATTTCTGCACCGAGGCCTGTCGCGATCAATTTGCTGATGCGCCCGAAGATTTCCTAGGGGATCGGTGCATCGTGTGTAACGAATTAAACGATCCAGCGTCCGTAAAAACCGCCACGTATTTGGGAAAGACCTACCGCCTTTGTTGCGAGGAACATCGGCAAGAATTCAAAGCCGATCCGGCAGCATTTTTCATGCACACGATGTGGGGTATCCCAGCGTGGATGTACTACTTGTCGATTGCCTTCGTATTGGTTGTCAGTTTTGGTTTCTTCGAGGCGCTTGAGCGATTCTTTGGACCAAAGCAGCCGGGTGTCGAGTTGTCGCCATCCGCTGGAGCGGCGGCAACGACGGCTGCGGGCGTGGGTGATCGGATTGATTTGTTGCAGAGTCGTGTCATTCATTTCCTCGTGACTTCGCGAGTTTTTCGATTCGTCTGCCAGGCGGTCTTTGTGTTTCTCTTCTTTGTCATCATCGCCGCCGGGCTGTTCGGCAACCAAAACCCGGCCCTCAACATCGCGCCGATTCTTACCTGGACGGTCTGGTGGGGCGGATTGGTTATTCTGATCATGTTCGCTGGTAAAGCGTGGTGCTTCATTTGCCCGTGGGACGCCGTCGCGGGCTGGATGGAAAAACTGCGGTTTTGGAAAAAGACGAATGAGGGATTGGGGCTGAATCTGAAATGGCCGAAAGTGTTACGGAACATCGTCATTGCCACGGTCTTGTTCGTCGGTTTGACGTGGATCGAACTGGGTTTCGGCGTAACGATGAAACCGCGTGTGACGGCGTATTTGGCCATTGCGATGTTGTTGATGGCGATCGTCAGTGCGTTCTTGTTCGAGCGGAAGGGCTTTTGTCGCTACGCATGTTTAGTTGGTCGCGTGAGTGGTTTGTATGCGATGTTCTCCGGCACGGAGATTCGTCCGCGCGATCAATCGGTTTGTCGCGATTGCGCAGGAAAGGAGTGCGTACAGGGCAGCGAAACAGCTTATGGGTGTCCGACGTTTCTGTTTCCCGGCAATCTGAAAACAAACACCTATTGCATTCAATGCAGCGAGTGTATTCAGGCGTGCCCGCACGACAATCTAGCGTTGAATCTGCGCCCGTGGGGCACCGACCTGGTTAGCGAACATCGACCGAGAACCGACGAAGCCTACCTCGCTTTGCTGATGCTTTCGATCACCGGATTTCACGGTCTAACGATGACGCCGAATTGGGCACAGCTAACAGGTTGGATCAGCGGAACATTTTCAGTCGGCAATATCATTGCTTTTTCGCTCGGAATGGCGGCCCTGATGATCGCCCCGATTCTCATTTACGCTCTGCTTGTGCGAGTGTCCTATGTTCTCGGAACTCACCGAGTGAAAAAGGGGACAGGTCCAATTTGTGCGCAGCACCCTTCGGGCCGTTCCGGCAAATTGGACCTGTCCCCTTTTTCACAACTCAGCTACCACGATTACTTCGTTCGCTACGCGTATGCCCTGTTGCCGATTGCCTTGTTCTATCACCTCGCTCACAACATGGAACATTTGCTGATGGAGGGGCCCAAAGTAGTCACACTCGCTTCGGATCCATTCGGCTGGGGATGGAACTTGTTCGGTACACTCGGCTGGGCCGTTCCGCCGCTCGTCTCCTTGGATGTGCTTTGGATCCTGCAAATCCTGCTGGTACTCGTCGGCCACGTTTACAGTTTATGGGTTGCCCAGCGAACTTCGATCAACATCTTCGGTGACCGCAAAGCGGCCTTCAAAAGCCAGATCCCGATGCTCATCGGGATGATCGCCTTCAGCATCTTTAGCCTGTGGCTTTTGAAACAACCGATGGAAATGCGAACGTCGGCAATGTAATCTCAGCAATACGCAAGACCTATGACTGCTCGAAGACCCGTCGAATCGAAACGCATAATGGGAGTGGGAGAAATTGCAAAAAGAAAACGAAAAAGGACGGATTCATCATCCGTCCTTTTTCAAACTTTTCCAGTCTGAATCGCGAATCAACTTTCTCGTTTCGCGACGTTGATATACGCGTGAACATGCGGTGCGCCACGGAAGTGACAGACCATGGTTGGTCCTTCCAGCCGCCACACGTCCCACACGGTGTCTTTGTCCAGATCGCCGCTTTGATAGAACGCGATGTGGACCTTGTCCATGCCGCCACCGGCTTTGACGATTTCCATCACTTCGTCAATGTCTTCCTTGCGATAAGGCAACAATATGTCCTTGAGCGTTGCTTCGACGAGTTGCTTGACGTCAGCCGTCAGGTCGCCACATGCAACGCCAGGAAGTTGGCCAAGGTCTTTTCGCAATTGAACCGCCGTCTCGTCTGGAGCTGTTTGCAGCAACGCTGTCTTGCGCTGCTCCCCTTCCAGCGCCTGGAAGACTTCATTGGCCCGCTTCGTCTGATAGGAGAACAGATTTTGTTCGCTGTTTCCCCTCTTGCTGTGGCCGTAAACGATCGGTCCGCCGAAAGGCAACCCTTCGATGGAATTGCCGTCGGCGCGAATCGTATGATGGCGGCCGGTCAGCTCAAATTCGAACGGCCCTTCGATCGGATTGCCGAACAACGCCACGGAGTATCGTTTGAATCCACCGCCCATATCGTCGGCCATTTGTTTGATGAATTTCTCGTAGCCTTCCTCGGACGTGACGCTGCGGAAGATTTCGTCGATCAAATCTTGCTGCGACTTGTCGAAGAACTTGCCAACGTTTGCTTTTGTGATGTGCCAATTTGGGTTGACCTTTGTGCGACGCGGGTCGTCGATCGGCAACGCGACAACTTGGCGTTGATCGTCCGTCAAGCTGTGGTAGAGTGCTTTAACAGCGGTTTCGGCTTTGCTTTTTCGCGACGGCGCGGCACTGACTAGCGAAGGCAACGCAGTTGCAGCAAATGCCGCTCCCGCAGCCGTTGCAACAAAGTCGCGTCGACTAAGGCCACGTTCACAATCGTCGCAGTGGGAGGATTCTTGGTTTCGGTCCATCGTTTTTCCTTTAGCAGTGGGAGGTGGATTGAAAAATGCGAGTTGTGCTTCGAATATTTTACATCAAATTACTTTTATGCATTGCAAATGTCAAACAGAATCCACCTGCTTCACAAATACAGGGTCTTAAGGTTACCCCAGCGCTGCAATAACTCTGCTGTAGGACGGATTAGCAAGCCTACATTCTTTGCAACTGCGGGGGTTAGCCCAATGCCACCTACTTTAGTCTTCTGAGTATTTTGTCGGCCGCGGGGAACA
>CAYFJO010000556.1:0-6605 GCA_964343305.1 uncultured Pirellulaceae bacterium
TCAAAGAAACGGTGAATGAAAACTGATTCTAACTCGCACCGATCTCACTGTCATAGTGCCGGCTTGAGAGTTAGAAGCACTCACTTCGGGTAAGTACCGATGAACAAGTCGTCGACCCAGCAGCGCGCCTCCTTGCCCTGGGCCTTGATCTGAAACCAGATGCTGAGTCGGTGCGCATCGGGCGGGGTCACGACGTCCCCCGTCAGTTCGTGCCATTCGTCAGGTTGATCAGGGACGGGGAGGTCGAGCAGCGTTGTCGGCAGCGCGCCCTCCTGCCGCGCATGGTGGCACTTAATGATGAGGTTGTAGCGCCCCGGCTCCGCATTGCGTCTGTACCACATGCCCACGCGGTAGCGTGTTGACGGTTTCGCGGGCACGCCGCGACCCAGACGGACACGATGGAAGTGCTGCAGCATCAGCGACCAGTTACCCGAGCGGGCCTCGTCCCTGGTTAACGCCGCCCGGAAAGGCGTTCGGTCGTGGAACCAGGTCCGAACGTCCACCGTGGGCAGGAGCTGCTCGTACGTCAGTTCCACATCGCTGTCCAGGTCGCGCTCATCGGGCGCGAGCCGTGCGCCGAGTGCTTCGTAGCCCGGATCGTCGAACAGGTTTTCAGGCACAAGACCCAGGGCGATCGACTCGGCGGTTGTGAATGCCGCACGCAGTACGGGGTTCCCGGTTTTATCACCTTCGGCGCGCCACCACTTGGCCGCCGGTTCGGGTCCCAGTTCGTCGCGCAGGAATTCCGCGGCGGCCCGAATGCCGCCGTTGATCGCGGCCACGGCGCCCGGATTCG
Source organism: uncultured Pirellulaceae bacterium (assembly GCA_964343305.1). Taxonomy (GTDB): domain Bacteria; phylum Planctomycetota; class Planctomycetia; order Pirellulales; family Pirellulaceae; genus CAYFJO01. The sequence goes on from CAYFJO010000556.1 coordinate 797, forward strand.
GTTTGCCCTGTTTCATCGAATGGTAGGAGACGGGATGGGGCCGGTTGTCGCGGAAGATCCGGTAGCGGTCGAGCGGTGGTTGTTCGAGCGTGTTCGCAATGTAGTCGCGCATTGTCGTGCTCAGGGCGATGACTCGGCGGGCATCGTCGATCGCGCGACGGACGTCGGTCTGCGATCGGACGGGCTCCTGCCGCAGACGCTCGGCGGCCCAATAGCGTTGAACGCCCATCTCCTGCAGGCGGAACATGGCCTCGACGAGGGCGATGCGTTGAGTCTGCACGGGGTCCAGGCCGGGGCTTGCGGCGGCATCTTTCAGGTCGGCTGCGGCCCGCGCGGCCTCGGCCTCGTTCAAGACCCGGAATTGCTTCGCCGTTCCAGCGCCCGAGGTGGCGTTCAGGTCTTTGGCGTACCCGTGGGGCATACCCATTTCTTCCAGCCATCTTTCGTAACCGGCCTCGATCGCCTCGTGCCAGCGCCGCATGGGCGCGGCGGCGGGACCGAAGAGGCCCTGGCAATACTCGTCGAGCAGCTCGTCGACGTCGCGGCGCGGGTCCCAGAGGAGTTTGGAAGTGATGTAGGCTATGGCTCCGGAGACGGGCCAGTGTAGGTGCATCTCCTGCTTGAACGTCCGCGCCCGGCCCGATGCAACGATGTAGCGTATCCGACGGCCGGTCTGCTGAATGTCCATCTTGGGCAGGATGAAATGGCTCTTGCCGTTGTGGTGCAGGTAGAGGCCCATGCGCCGCACGCCAGTGGCCATCCAGCGGTCCCATGCCGTGAACGCGCTATCGACAGTCATGACCGGGAGGATATTGGGATGGAGGTCGACGGTCTGAGGAGGGTGCTGTGTCGCGCTGTAAGCCAGGAACACGATCGATTTGGACGGATACTTGTCGTCCACGAGGGCGGCAACCTTGTTGCTGAACTTCCCATAGCGATCACACATCCCGATCCGGCGTCCGTAGTCCGTTCCCGGCGCATCCATCGCACGGCAGCCGGAGCAGGTGCAGTCGCCGTGGCCGTCGTTGATGGCAACGTTGTAGCCAAGGGCGCGTGGATGGCTCCGGAAGTATTCCATTACGGCATCCGTCACGGTCTTGACCACCTCGGGATTGGATACGCAGGGCTGCCATCTGCTCTTGTCGTTGCCGCGTGGCGGCACGCGGCGTTTGCCCTGAATCAGGGGATAGTATTCCGGGTGATCTTCCCCGTATTCGCGCGGCGGCAGAAGCTCGTAGTAATTCTCGCTGCACGGCAGGGTGGTTCCGCGCCGGAAGAAATCGAGCGGAGAGCCGCCGGGCAGAAGCGGATGCATGGACATGCTGCGGCTGATGAAATAAGGCCAGTCGCGCCACTCGAGTTTGGGGATGCGCAAGGTCGGCCGCGAGAAGATCGACTCGCCGATGGAACCGGGAACACCCATCCAGAATTGGCGAACACCCGCGTAGCGTTCGAGAAATCCAACCAGCGCGTAGGCCAGCGCGTCGAGTGAGTCGAGCCCCAGCAGGGGGGAACCTCGCAGGATCAGGATGCGCGGACTGATGGTCTGAATCAGGAACCCGTGAACGTTGGGGAAGACGTCATCGCCATACCGCACGTCCGGCAAGGCAAGGGGCACGGTGGTGGACACGGCTGTGTCGCCAAAGTGTATGGCCCCCATGCCCTCGGGAATGGGCGCGGAGTCTGGGAGCAATTTGAACGTGCCTCCCGTTACGCGCCCGAGGTAATCGCCCAGCAACCGGGCCCGGTAGCGCAGTCGGTCCGAAGCGGCCGCGGCGTGCACGATGACGCAACGGGCCTGTCCGTCATCGGCGATCGTAAAGTAGTCTGGCGCGCCCTCGCGGGGCGGAGCCGGGTAGTTGAACTCGGCCTCCTCGGGCGGGATGACCTCAAAAGGGGGATCCCCTGCGTGTGCGGCCTCCGACGCGAGGAGAAGCAGTGCGGGAATGGCGTAGAGAAAGGCTCGCATGGTCAAGGGACTTCCTTGTTAACGGAACGTGATTTCGCCGAATGTGGTCCGGTCGTGAAAGCTGCGCGATTCCAGGTTGGGCGACCACAGCGACAGAATGGGATTCTTGCCGTCGCCCGGCCGCTGGGTGCGGCCGACATTCATCGTCCACATGGCGCCCGGCGCCGGTGGCACAGCGCCGAGAGCGTCGAAGGGGATGCGCACCTCAGCGGTCCACCGATTTCTTTCGGGATCGATGATCGCGGCATAGTCCCACTCACCGTTCCAGTCGGGGTCAAACTTGTCGAACAGGGGATGGAGCGGATCCTTTTCGTAACCGAAGCGGCGGTCGTAGCGCGATTCCGGTACGGGGTTGAACATGAGGTGACAATAGCTTTGACGGGTGCCGAAGGGGTCGATCATCAGTTCAACGTTTTCCTGGTCCCAGGCCGAACCGTCGCGGCCGACGGGGCGCAGTCCGTCAAGCGTGTCCCCGGAAGGTATCTCCGCCTCGAATGCGATGTACAGGTTGTGTTCATCGTAAGCCAGCTTGAAGTGCGACGGGTCCTCAAGGGGCCCCATGCCGATCTCGCTCAGGCCCTGGGAAGGCGCACGCCTCCAAGTCTCCTCGTCCAGCCGGCCGTCGAGGTGGATCGATGCGACGCGCTGCGCTTCGGCTCGTTGCATGCCGACGCCGGGCAGCACACGCTTCTCACGCAACAGATCGAAATTCCATGAGAACGGGGCGCCGCTCGGTAAGCGCGGGCGGCCACTGAACGGGGGCCGCAGGCCCGGAATCGTCCGCATCTTGCCCTCGGGCTTCAGCCAGGCCAGCGTGTCCCGGTAGTCGCGCACCGCCGTCTCGAGGGTCCCCAGCGTCTCCCAAGTCGGGGCGAGCCGGTATGTGCGGTACATGTGGTAAACCGCGGCCGCATTGCGGATTGCCTTGAACTCCGCTTCCACCTGCGCCAGGCGCGCCTTGACCTGCTTGTCCTCGGCCATCGGCAGAGCGCGGTCGAGGCTGGCGGTCATGTCGCCCAGAACTTTGGGTGAAAAGAAATGACACATCCAGTCGCCGGCGTCGGGGCTGAATCCGCGCTGTCGGTCGAGCAAGCCGAAGATCGCCGTCCGCCCGTGCAGGGATCCGAAAAAGGCCTGCATCGGCACGGCAGCCTTTCCGAAGGCCGCGGTGACGTACTCATGCGTCAGGTCCCGCGCCGAGAGAGAGGGATCGCCGATGGCCTTTCCGAATGCATAGTAGGTCGGCCCGTCCAGTCCCCAGGCGCCGCCGGTCGCCAACCCGCCGCAGATATAGATTCCGCTCACGTCATTCGCGACGAAACGGCGAATCTGCTCGACCGCATAGCCTGGTGCGATGCGCGCCACTGCCATCCAGTTGTAGATGTACACGGTCTTCGCAACGTGGAACGGTTCCCAGGCTTGAAAACTTTCCTTTGTATATCGACACAGTTGAACGACGACATTGTCCGGAAACCGATCGAAGGTCACGGGCGGCGCAACCGTCGGTCCGTACGAGATGATCATCACCTTCCCGTCGGGGCGACGCTGTTGCATCTCCGCGGCCAGCTTGCGGTGCACGATCCACAGCCGTTCGCCGCGATCCGGGTGAATCGCTCGGCATGCTTTGCATTCGCACTCCCGGTAGCCGTCGGTCTGGGCCAGCTCAACCCACTCGTAGCCCCGGTCGAGTTCCTCTTCCATCTTCTTGAGCATTAACTCCTGCACCTCCGGATTGGTAATGCACAGGTGGTTGTCCTTGGGCGTGCGCACGCCGCCGATCAAGGCGAAGTACTGCGGGTGGCTCTTTCCGTACTCTCGTGTCGGTACCGCGTCGTAATACGAATGGCCGCCGTAGCTGCGAACGAGCCTGTTGCCGAAATAGTTGTTGGCCGCGTCGTAAGCGGGATCGCGCCCCGACCGTCCCGTTATGTAGGCGAACGGCGACGATGCGGTGACATCCAATGCGGCGCTGACGGTCAAACGGTCGCGCTTCGGGATCTGCCGGCCGAACGCGCCGGGCAGCAGAAACCTTACGCCGACCTGTTGTTCGAGAAAGGTGGTAACGGATTTGAGCTCGCCGCGGAATTGGGCGGTGAGTCCGTAGAGCGCAGTGCCGGAGCCGTCTTCACCTATCAGGAAGATGTCCTGCCCCACGGTCCGGTTCAGCGCCGCAAAGCCCCGGATGTCGTCCACCGGCAGGCCTGCGCGGCGCGCGGCGTCCGACTTACCGAGGTAGATGGCCGGCGTGCCGGACGCAACCGCTGCCTCGTTGACGACGGGCAGTTCAACCCCGGTAGCCGCGGCAACCGTCTCCTGCAGCAGGAGCGCCGCCTCGGCGATTCGGTCTGCATCGGCCTTGGCGGCCACCGCAATCACATAGGGCGATTCCCCCTTATCCACCACGACCAACTCACGGGCATCCGCGCCCCGCAGCGTGCTGGCAATCAGTAAAATGGATGACAGGAATATGGCGAAGCAGGAATGGCGTTTATTCAATTGCGAGTCTCCTGCGGATTGGTTTTCCAACGTCGATTTGTGAGTTAGTAACGCTCATGAAAAGAACTTCCCCATTTCCACGTCATTCGTTTAACGGCAAGCCAAAGGCGACTGAGTACTGTGGACGCTGACGCCTTTGGCTTGCCGTTAAACAAAGAGTGGGAAGTTAATCTTAACGCGTTTCTCAGTGTTCTGACAAATGAGCGGCTCGCCATTTCGGAAATGCATCGAGATAGGACCAGCGGAAGCTCTTGTTTCTCTTGTAGCCCAAATCTCGATTAGCCAGTTGCTCCATGACGTAGGCTTCCACGTTCTTCCGATCAAGGAACGGATCGTGAGTCTGCTTCTGTTGATCAGTGAGGGCCTTAATCAGTCGTGTCTTCACCTCGGCATATTCCGGGTTCCGGGCCAGGTCTTGCCATTCGTACGGGTCTTTCTGCAGGTCACACAGTTCAAAGCGCGGTGGACGTTTCCAACGAGTGAAAGCAGCCTGAACGGTCCTGGAAGCAGTTGCCTGATCTTCGCTGGTCGCGCCGGAGATCACGACATTCGGATGGGACTCGTCGAGATAGCTGCCTGCAACCAGATTGATCGTTCCCGGCCTCGGGCTGGAAATCAGCTTATATCGTTCGTCTCGAATCGAGTGTTGCACAAAGCAGTTACGTGCATTTGCGCCTGTCGTGAAGCCAAAGATGTACTGACGCCACTCCGTCACCTTCGCGCCGGACAGCAATGGTTGAAGTGCTCTGCCTGCTAAGTCTTTCGGAGCCTCAACTCCGGCTGCCTGCAGCGCGGTGGGCAGGAGATCGACCGTTGAAACCAGTTCACGGCAAGTCATTCCAGCTTTCGCGATTGCCGGCCAGCGGATGATCATCGGTATGCGAAGTCCGCCTTCGTAAACAGTAAATTTTCCCCGTGGAAATTGGGCACCATGATCGCCGATGTAAATGACAAGCGTGTTCTCAGCTTGTCCGGAGTTTCTCAGTTCCGCCAGCAACAGTCCGACTCCATGGTCGAGCCGTTCCAGACAATTGTAGTAATTCGCGACCTGCTCCCGCAGTCGCGGTGTATCGACGCCGATCCACGGCAGTGGTTTGACCTCATCGGCAGACAACGGTTTGGTCGGCAGCCCGTTGGCCTGACGTAGAAACGGCAGATGCGCGTCCGGGAAATTCACGGACAGGAACCACGACGAATCCCGAGTCTGAGCAAAGAAGCGAGCGGCTTCGGCGGCGTAGTCGGCAACGGTTTTATTACGGTTGAAATTCGCGCTCGGGATGGCTCGGAACTCGAACGGAAACGCTGATTCGGGATTGACGTGCAACTTACCGATGAGCCCGGTCT
>CAYFJO010000557.1:0-4682 GCA_964343305.1 uncultured Pirellulaceae bacterium
CAAATCCAGGCAGCGACGGGCAAACCACGTGAAAAGCGTCCTCGGCCTTGCCGCCATGCGCGACTGGGTCGGTCAGCGGCCCAATGACTTTGTAGAACTCGTAGAATGACCCCGGCCAGCCGTGCGTGATCACCAACGGCGTGGCGTCTTTCTCTTTCGACCGCTGATGGATGAAGTGAATGTCCAGCCCATCAATCTCGGTCGTAAACTGGTCGAACTGGTTGAGTTTCCGCTCCTGCTCGCGCCAGTCGTACTTGTCGCGCCAATACGCGACGAGTTCCTTCAAGTAGTTCAACTCAACGCCATATCGCCAATGGGCGTCATCGATCTGACCGGGAAATCGCGTGCGAGCGAGTCGTGTTTTGAGGTCGGCCAAGATTTCGTCGTCGACAGCAATCTTGAACGGCTTGGTCGGCGCGTCGTCCGCGCACAACGTCACAGGAAATAGCAAAAGCGTGACCGCAAGCCCGGCCGATCGAATGTTGGCTAATCTGTTTGTAAATGTGCCGAGTTTCATGGATAACCTCCTTCGAACGGTTTGAGCGCCAGTGCGATACCCACACTTATACCATTCTGGTCGTCGACGAACAGTGAATGGCTCACACGTGCAGCGGACCAAACCGCGTGATAAAATCACGTTAACCGTGTTGAGCAACGGTACGCGAAAGAAGTTCACCAACCTGCTCAATAGTTTGAAGTGAGTATTGCTGCAAACGGAAAACATCTTTATGAAGACAACCATCGCAGCAATCCTTGTTTTTGTGCTGAGTCTTTCGCTTGGTGCCGACGAAAGCCAAAACAATCAGGGCACGCCGAGGCAGCAGTACTCGGCGATCTTCAAGCAATACAGTCCCGTCAGTGGCGGTTTGTGGGGTGCCAAAAGCGACGAGGATCGCAAAGCGAGAGTCGAGCGTCTCGCCGCGTTTTCGTCGAGATTTCTAGACCTCGCGGCGAGGCATCCTGAAGATCCCATCGCGTTAAGAGCGATCAGGCAGGCGGTGCAGATCGTCGTCACCGCGGATTCCGCGGCACAGAAGGCCTGGGAGATCAGCCGCTCAAACTTCCCGGCAGGATGCTCAGATGGTTCGGCCGCTAGGACCGTGGAACTCGTGCTGCGCAACCACATCCGTAGCGACAAGCTCGGCCCAGTTCTCGACCGCATGCGGTACGGCTTCCGGTTGGAATACGAGAAGTGTTTGAGTACCGTGCTCGAAAAGAATCCGCATCACGAGATCCAGGCGTTGGCCTGTCTTACCCTGGCTCAGTTTCTTTACGACAAGCTGCGAATGTATCGGCTTGTCGAGGATCGGCCAGAGCTCTCGGAGTGTTACAAGATCGTGTTCGGCAAGGACTACCTTCCCAAGTTGCAACGCCTGGCACGAGCAGAACTAACCGCACGAATCGAAACTCTGTTTGAGCGAGCGGCCAACGAATATGCCGATGTGAAGTTTCGCGACAGCACGGTTGGCGCATGGGCGAAGTCGGAGTTGTACGATATCCGCCACCTAGGCGTTGGCAAGGTTGCGCCCGACATCGAAGGCAAAGACCAAGAGGGCACGAAGTTCAAATTGAGTGACTATCGCGGCAAGGTGGTGTTGCTGTACTTCTGGCTTGAATCCTGACTGGTCTGAAGGACCACCTGGCCTCACGAGCGGTCGCTCGTAACAAAACTCAAGGACAAGCCATTCGCCCTCATCGGCGTCAACACCTGGCAGCATGATCCCGGTGAACTCAAAGAGATAATGACGAAGGAGAACATCACTTGGCGAACGTTCGACGACGAAGGCGACATCAACCGTCAGTGGAACCGCCCCGCCTCGCCGTCCATGTTCATTATCGATCACAAAGGCACGATTCGCCGCAAGTGGGTGGGCAAGGTCGGCGAGAAGACGATCGACACGGTGCTGGAAAAACTGATGCACGAAGTGGGAAAGTCGAATGGCGGCTGACTCAACGTGCCGACTGGAGTAATTTTTATGACACGATGCCTAACGTTGCTCATCGCTACCGCGATAAGCATGTTCTGCTGTGGCAACTTGGTTTCGTCGGATCAGCAGCCAGACGAGCAACCAGTTGAGCGGATTCTGCGTGAGTTTCGCAATCCGAAGTCGGAACACGTGATGGTCGTTGCCCATCGAGGCGGTTGGCGGCACGCTCGTGAGTACAACGCACCAGAGAACTCATTGGCGAATATCGACAAAGCGGTACGGCTCGGGTACGACGTCTTCGAGACCGATGTGAGTCGCACGAAGGATGGCCATTTGATTTTGATGCACGACCCCAGTGTCAGCCGCACGACCAACGGCAACGGAAAAGTGCGCGATTTGACACTGGCCGAAATCAAAGAACTTCGCCTGCGTGTCGCCTCTGGCAAGAAGGAGATTACCGACCAGCAAGTGCCGACGTTCCAGGAAGCACTGCGTCGAGCCAAAGGCCGCATCATGTTCAAGATCGACTTGAAGAGCGGCGTGGGCAGTTTGCAACAAGTGCTCGATGAGCTGATTGCCGAGAAAATGTTGGAGCACGCGATGATCCGCGTTGGGGATCGGGGATCTAGCATTCGCAGCGTAAAGGAAACTCTCGCGATGTCACCAAAATGTGAGAAGGCGATCATCCTGTTTCGCTGTAAATCGCTCGAACGCGTTCAGCAAGTCATTCGTGAATTCCATCCGCCCGTGATCGAAATCCAGGGAGTCGATCTGGGCATCACCGCCGAACATCGCGAAATGGCGAAGGCGATCTTGACATCTGGCGCGCGAGTTGAAGCGCACGCTTCGGAAGATCCAGCCGATTGGCCGGCACAAATCGAAATCGGCATCAGTGCGTTCCACACCAAGTGGCCGCGAATAATGATCGCGTGGCTGCGCGAGAGGGAGTTACACTGGTAGCGAGCGCGGCAAGCCGCAAATTCGAAATCACAAGCATCAAATCTCAGACAAATCCAAAACTTCAAATTCAAATGACCAAATCACATCGCACGGAGTCGTTTGAGATTTTCAATTTCGAATTTGGATCTTGTTTGGAGTTTGTAATTTGCTCTTTGGAGTTTTGAATGTGAGAAATTGCGCGACGTTGGTCTTTGCATCGATTTTCGGCGACGTTGTCTGTTCAGACGAGTTGCCGCTCAATGCAAAGATTGCAGCCATGAAAAGCAACTCATGGTTGAAGCTAAACCCGCCGCGTGAGCCTGTAGGGTCCGCTGTGCGGACCAAGATGGATGTGCGGTCCGCACAGCGGATCCTACCAAGTTACGCCCCAGCACAACGGTTACTCCGCCCGAAGTTTGAACGTCAACTTCTTTCCGTTGCGCAAAACAGTGACCGGAACGTCATCGCCAGCTTTCTTTGACCGGACCAGGTGTGCTAGCAACTCTGTTTCGCTCATTTGCTCCTTTATGTCACCAATGGCGACAACGACATCACGCTGGCGAACGCCGGCCTTGTAGGCGGGAAACGATTGATGGATGCGATCAACACGTAAGGCAAGCGACTTGTCATTCAGTTTAAGACGTCGTCGATCTTCGCGCGGGACGTCAGCGAGTTTCATTCGTCCCAGAACGCTACGTCGCATGTACCATGTCGTTACTCGCCACGAAATATCGGACTCGGCGCGCCAGCCTTTGGGCAAGGCAATCGCCAGCTTTGTCGCTTTGCCATCGCGACGTACATCCGCCGCAATCTCCGACGAGTCGGCGTTGTGGAGCACCCACTGGACGTCGGCGATCGAGAGTAAGGGTTGTCCATTAAGGTGTGTAAGTTCATCGCCGTTTCGAAGACCAGCCTTGGCCGCCGGTGAGCCTTCGCGGACTTTGACAACCTTGGCCTTTTCCTTGGGGTCAAGTTCTAGGCCGATGGTCTGCGGCATTGGCCACGGGAAGAGTAGTTTGTCTGGCATCCGCTGGCCCGCAGTCCAGTATTCATTTCGCTCGCCCGCCCGCACCATGTGGCAGTGAATGCAAGTGTCCCTGCCGCGGAGGATCTTCTTCACCCAAGGGTAGTCGCCAACTTGTTGGAAACGTGGTTTCGGTCCCGACTTGGCTAGCAGTGTCCCTCGGACCGTCGCGTACTCCTTGTGCAGTTCGAGAGCGCCGACAAGAGCTTTGCGAAATCCTTCGATCGAGATGTCCCTTTCGGATTCGTAAAAGTCTGAGCGCGTGCCGAAGCGTCCGTAAATCGTTTTGTCGGCATTGAGCATGAAGACTGCAAAGGTAAGGTCGGAATCAAATTGGAACAGCGACAGGTCCAAGTCGTTGCCGCGTACCAATCGGACACAGACAAATTCATCCATCAATTCCCTGCATGATTCCGGGCGACGAACAACCTGTCCGTCAAACTCATCACAAGCTGCTCACGGCGGGCAACGAATGACCACCAGGATCGGTTTACCAGACTTCTTGGCCTCTGCGAGTGCTTTGTCGAAGTCGTTGTAAATCCATTCGTTTGACTCAGCCAGTTTTCGATCTTCATCTAGATCGCCACGGCGTTGCGCGAGAGCGACGCTAAAGGTAAGGCACAACAGCAATCCTACGGTGAATGAGAGTCGGTTCATGTCGATTCCTCAACTTACGGTGTGAGCGGGTTTCAATCGCTTTGACTATTCTAGCCGATTGGCGATGCAGGGATGTATCGGCAAAGTCAATCTGGCAAAATAGCTGATGGTTGAGCGTTTGAAACGTTGCCATT
>CAYFJO010000557.1:4782-6594 GCA_964343305.1 uncultured Pirellulaceae bacterium
TCGAGCGAGGCAATATCTTTGTTCCCGTCAACCGAAGCAAACCTAAGAGCGATGTGATCGCGATTGAGGTTTACCGGTTCAAGGCAGAAGGGGGCGATTCGAAGGTGCCGCCCGTGTTTCAACTTTACGGCGGTCCTGGTTTCCCTGGACTGGGCGAAAATGTCAAACAACTAAGATTCTACCAGCGAGTGGTTTGGCCGATCACAAGAAATGTTGGTGCCGATCTGGTCGTCGTTGGACAACGTGGGATTGGGTCATCGAAACCTGACATGGTCATCCCGCCTCTCAAACGTTTTCCGCCGAATGAAGAAATTACTGACGAACAATATGCGTCAGCAGTGCGGACGGTTTGCGAGAAAGGCAAGAGTTTCTGGCAGTCGAAAGGTCTCGACTTGAGCGGCTTCACGGTCATCGAAGCAGCGGCCGACGTGAACGATATTCGTAAGGCGCTCGGCTACGAAAAGATCATCATTTCCGGCGGCAGCTTTGGATCACACTGGGGCATGGCCGTAATGCGACTTCATCCGCCGATCGCTGAACGTGCCGTGCTCTCGTCGTTGGAAGGTCCCGATCACACGTGGGACATGCCAAGCTACGTTTTGAATTCGCTCCAACGAATCGCGGCGGCTGCCGAACAGGACTCAAGTCTCGTCAAGCGAATTCCCGAAAGCGGCTTGATGGCCGCACTAACGACGGTCATCGAGCGGCTGGAAAAAGAGTCGATCGTTGTAAATGCGAAACACCCGGTAACAGGTAGATCGGCATCGGTTCGACTCGACGCACGAGTCATCAGAAGCCTCGCGTTAGGTTACACATCCAACGTGCGTTCACGTCAAAGTATGCCTTCCTGGCCGACCGACGTACTGGCGTTGTACGAAGGTAAGTATGAGAACGCAGCGCAGGAAGTCCTTCGTAAAGAACCGCGAAGCTGGACGGCAAGTTACTTCGTGCTCGACTGCGCATCGGCGATCAGCCGCCGGCGCAAAGCTCAACTTGACGCCGATCCCGCGGTCGCCGTGTTGGGCGACATCAACGCGTTGTACCGTGCGGCAATTCCTGTTTGGAAAGTAGACCTCGGCGACGACTTCCGCCAAAACTTTGACACCGCAATTCCAACGCTGTTGGTCCACGGTACATGGGATGTCTCGACGCCGTTGGAGAACGCGCAAGAACTTGCTCCCCATTTCAAGAACGGCAAGTTGGTGTTGGTCAACGGCGGATCACACGGAGCCCTGAACGAAGCACTTAACGCATCAAGGCCATTTCGCAATGCGTATTTCAAGTTTTTACAAAGCGGCAACCTCAATGCCATGCCTGATGAAGTGAATCTCCCGCCAATCAGATGGCGAATTCCTGATTGAGGTCACGAGGCTTTGTTCCAAGTCAATGCGAGAAACGAATCATGAATCATGTACGGCCATTAACTTTGCTGCTTGTTGTCTTTTTCACTGGACTGATTTCTCATGCGTCCGACTTGCTGCCAGGTCAGGGCGACACGAGATCCATTAAGTTTGTCGTCCCGTTCGATACGGCGTTGAAGCAAGCGAAAGAGCAGAAGCGTCTGCTTTTTCTGAAGCCGATTTATGGCGGCGTCGATCAACTTGGGGCGCGGGACTATCGATGCGGAAGTTGGTGACCGGCTGGTGATGCGTTGCGAGCCGTGTCGTTCGTCCAGGAACCTTTGATGGGTGTGTTGAATCGACGATTCGTGTTTTGTTTTTACAACGCGTTCTCCAGCAACGGTGCTGACGCGGCTGCGAACAAGTTTTTCAAAGAACACGGCGGAAGAGGGTACGGCGCGATCTTCACACC
>CAYFJO010000558.1:0-6569 GCA_964343305.1 uncultured Pirellulaceae bacterium
CAGATCAGGTGACGCGCTGGATCGGCCCAAGCCACTGTGCCGGTGGCGCCCACGTGACCGAACGTGCCAGCCGATCCCAGATCGCCAAAGTAATTCCACACGCGCGAGTCTCTCAGTGCCCAACCCAGTCCCCACGGAGCCTCGATGGCACGGTTGTGGTCACGGGTCATCGCCGCTGTGGTAGCCGGCGAAAAAATACGGGACGGGCCATATACACCGCCGTTCAGAAACGTCTGAAGCAAAATGGCCAAGTCGCCGGTGGTGCTGTGCATACCGCCCCAGGGATGACCCATATCGCGCCAGTAGGGCGAATTGGGGCCCCAGCTTCTGGAATCCTCCGAATCACTGTTGTTCTCTTGATAGATCGCCGTCTCTTCGATTTCCAAGCCGTCCAAACCAAGAACCGTGTGCTTCATGCCCAGGGGCTCGAACATTTCCCGCCGCAAGATGTCACGCAGCCGCATTCCCGAAACCCGCTCGGTAATCTCTCCGGCCAACAGAGTTCCCATGCTCTGGTAAGCAAACTGAGTACCCGGTTCATACAACAGCGGCGTCCGCAGCGCCCCCTCCACAAACTTGCTGAGCGGCGCATGAGCCCGGCGCAGCTCGACGTTGTCAGGCAACATGTCGGGCAGACCGGAAGTGTGAGACAGCAAATGCCAAACCTTCACCTTCTCTTTGTGCTTGCCTTGGAATTCCGGCAGGTAGCGCTGCACGGGATCCGACAGCACGACCTTGCCGCGTTCGACCAGCAACATCAACCCGCAAACACCGACCGGCTTCGAGATGGAAGCCAGCAGGTAAACTGTGTCCGGTTGGGTGGCCGGCGCATTGGGATGCGGATTGAGCTTACCAAATCCGCTGTCGAGGACCACGTTGCCGTGGCGGGCCACCAAAATGGACGCAGAAGTGATTCCCCCCTTTGTCGTTTCGGCCTGCAGCCGATCGATGATTCCCTGCAGCCGTTCGGCCGACATCCCGGCCTCGGCTGGGTCACCTGGTTCGAGGACTTTGGCGGCGAAGGGTGGATGTTCATCAATGCCCGCCTGTTGTGCGGTGCTGTTCTGGGCAGCGGCTCGGCCTTTCAAAAAGCCAGCTAGGCTCATTCCCATCAGGCCGAACGTCCCGGCTGTCAACAACTCGCGTCGTGTGTTCGTGCTACACTGTCTACCGCACATTGTTGATTCACCACGGATCGAATGCATCGCGTCTTCCCTTTTGGCGAAATGAAAGCTGGGTTGTCTCTGTCGGAACACGCTGGCCGCTCTATTATCCCCTTTTCAAACTGAATTCGTCGAGAGATCCGAACCTATGGTCTAATGTTTTGACGTTGTGAGGGCAACCGGTCGAGGGATCGAACGCTTCGAATGATCACGGCTGCTACGAAGATCGAACTCTCGGAAGGCGATACGTCGGCGTTGAACGTTTCATCGAGACCGACCAGGAACGACTCGTTCCGCGTTGGATGTGCGAGCCGCAGTCGTTGCCCCGGACACGGTCACCAACTACTTGGACTCGACCGCCAACACCACGCGGAAGCCGAGGGCGAATGCGAGTTGATGCGGGTGGTACATCAACCGATGGGCAGAACGGGCTGCCTTGGGGCGGTTGTGCCAGGAACCGCCGCGGGCGGCCTTTTTTTCGTTTTTGGAAAGATCGTTGCGGCCGTCGTCTGAATCGCAGGGATAGGGCCGGTAACTCGATCGTGTCCACTCAGCCACGTTGCCGTGCATGTCGTGCAGCCCCCAAGCATTCGGCGCGTAGGATCCGACTCCGGCCGCGACAAACGCGTGGTCGTCAAAGCGGCCTTCGGTGGGATGCAGCCATTGCAGGACCTTCTTGTTGGCTGCGTCGGCAAGGTTGGCGAAGGGGCTGTGGTCCGTCGCCGGGTCTCCATAAGAGAGCGGCGTTGCCGTGCCGGCCCGGCACGCGTATTCCCACTGAGCTTCCGTCGGCAGCGTAAAGTCTTTGCCTGTCTTGTCCCTTAGCCATCGGCAGAAAGCCATCGCTTGATGCCAGGTGATACGGACGACCGGTTGTTGCGGGTCGTTGGCCGACACGCCACGCTGCGCTGCGCTGAAGTGATTGTCCGGCAGGGATTCCAATCGGCTATCGTGTGACGGGTCGAAGCTGGCGTATTGGGCGTTGGTCACTTCGAACTTGCCAATCCAAAACGGCGAGTCGATGCTGACTCGCGTCAGAGGACGTTCGTCCGGATGCCCGTTCGCGTCGCCCATGACGAACTCGCCAGACGGGATCAGGACCAGTTCGAGTGTGACGCCATCGCCAAGATCGATCGTCCGCTGCGTTTGCTCGGCTGCGGCCGCCTGACGTCGCTTCGCATCGGCTGCATCGAAGGGCCACTTGGGGACGTGGGGAACATGGATGTCCGTTTCCGCAAGCCGTTCCGGTATGATCGGCGGGCCTGAGTCTCTGGTGAGTTGCGGGATCGCTTCAGGATCAACTTCGTCAACGTTGGCATAGCGCCGGCGCAACTCCAGACGGACTTGCCGATACCGTTCGACCTTCTCAGGACCGACAATTTCGGTCCACGTGCCGTGGGCGGGAGCTCCTAAATCGATCCACGTAATCAGTCGGTCCCACGCTTCCGCGTCAAGCTTAACGTTGTGATGGCCCTTCTGCAGCATCTGGACGAGCAGAGTCGAATCGGCGTGGAATTCCCAGGGTGTCAAGAGGTGGAGGTCGGTTTCGTTAACATTACGTACGAACGACCGCAGCGTCCAGTAGGACGGTGTGAAAGTGCCCGAACGGCTCCTTTTTCCCAATAGCACATTCAGGCCGCGTCTCTCGGGTTCGCCGTCGCGCAAATCAGGGATGATTGCTCCATCAGAGCGTGGCTGTCCGTGGTGACAGCCGATGCAGTATTTGTCCAGAACGGGGCGCTGGACCTCGCGCAGGAAACTGAACCCACGTGTCGGGCCGTACCACGGCTTGATCTGGGCAGGCGGCTGTCTGGCAGCAATCGACGAGCGCGGCGGCGCGAGGGAGTTGGGCGACTGGTGGCAGCCGACACACGAGACCACCTCGCCCGGCTCAGCGGTGAGCCAACTGCGCATGCGCTGGACGGCCTTGCCTTCCGCGTCCAAAGGATGAACAGAGATCGGCGTGTTGGCCGGAACGCGGAACAGAGCCGAGCCGTCGGCATGGACCGGGACCGTGCCTAGAATCTGCTTGACATCCCATGGCCCGTCGGTGCCGACTCGATTCCCCTGCCCGCCCATCCCTCGATAGGCGAAGTGGTATGCGAATACACGCAACTGCTTGATTGTCCCGCGCGGCACTCCCGCCAGGCCCGGACCGGCATAGATGTCGCCCAGAAACACGGTTCCGTCCGTACGCGCGAGGTCCGTCTTGTCAGACAAAGTCGGCGGCCTGCGCGTTTTGCGAACGGGAATTGGCTCTAGGAGCGCGTCGCCCGACTGCTCTTTCAGCAGCAGAATGTTGTCGAAAACGTCGACCAGGTAGATGCCCCATAACGACGCAGACGTGGGCTGCGCGGCTACCAGGAAATACTTGTCGCTGATCGGATAGGGGTGCAAAAACTTCGGCCAACTGTTCCCGGCCACGTTGTCTAGAAGGACGGGCTCGACCTTCTGGCCATGGCCGGGAATCCGCTGCACCACGCCGTCGGCCTCATACCGTCCCTTGGCCGCATCAAAGATCACGAGTTCGCCGGCACGCTTGACGCCGTGGTGACCGCTGATGACACCGACCAGCCGGTTGGGATGCCCGGGAATTGGGCGCGCGTACCAGATACCGTTTGGCCAGTAGGAATTGCTGCCGTACAATTGACTCTGTCCGGTGCCGTCGGGGTTCATCGTAAACAGAATTCGGCTGAAGGCATGCGGGATGTCGGTGTATTCCCAGCGGAGGTACATGATCTGACCGCTCTCCATCAACGTGGGGCACCAATCGTGATCTTGGTCGAATGTGAGCATCCGCATTGTTGTGCGGCCAGCGTCGAGAAGAGCCAGATTCGTCACCGGCGAGCTGCCACCGATGCAAGGCACGCCCTGCATATTGGCCGTTGATGTGAAGATGACACGGCCATCGGGCAGGTAGCAGGCGTCGTAGTTGTCCACGTCTTCGTGCACGTCCGGTGTGACCTGACGCAACCCTGTGCCATCGATGTTGATCTCGAAGACCTGCCAGCCGTCGCCGCCCCGCGGCATCGAGAAGAGCATTCTGCCGGCGTCGAAATGTAGGTCCACATCGCCGATGAATTCGTCGCCAGGTGGTTGGAACACGGTGGCCAGTTCCCTAGTCTCGCCGGCCAGCGAGAGGCTGGCGATCGCGTTGTCATAGCCGGCCGGCCGCAGGGCGGAATTGCCCAACCAATTGGATGGCAATCCCAGATTCTCTGCACCGCGCCGGACCACGAGCAGTCTGTCGAAATCGATCAGCGGATTGGCCAACAGCACTTCTCGCTGGAATGCGAGGACTTCTTCCGCCTCACTCAACGCAGTCTCGTTACCCTGTTCCAGGGCGGCTTGGATTTGTGGCACACGTTTTTGATACCGAACGAGTTTTTGCAGAAAGGCCTCGCCGCGGACGTACTCCGCCGGAAAGCTGCTCGTGAGGTCCTCGATCGCCAGCCGCATGGCGCGTGCGTCGAACAGACTCAAGCGTTGCTGCAATTGTGTCAGCCGACGCGACTGCAAATAGAGATCGCGGACTTTCTGCAAGTCGCCAGGCGTCGTCGCTGCCTCGGCCAGCGCATCGGCTCGAACACGCAGACTGCGCAATCGAATCGCCTTGGCATGCCGCGCGGCCAATTCAGACACATCGCCCGCCGGCCAGTCGTTGTCAAAGATATCATCCTCTGTTTCCCACGCCATTTCCTGTTGAGATGCGACGTCGGTGAAATCGCGGCAAACCAAGTCCCACAGGTCTCGGCGAGCTTTAACCAGTGCCAGTCGATCCGACAGGAGTGATTCGGAGTGGATCCAAACTTGACCGTGAGTTCCCTTGCCGGCTGGACCAACCAGAGTTTCAAGCGTGTCGTACTTGCCATCAAGCGCGCAGAACACCTCCGTTTCGACGAGCCCAGAACTGCTTTTCGGCGCCTTGACACGATACGTGCCCGAGGAGTTCTGGCGTTTTTCTTTCCCGAACTTCAGGTCCAAAAGCGGTGTGGCCTTGCCCTGTTTATCGATCAAAGATGCATCGATGAAGAAGTCCTGCGCTTTGGATTTCTTGGGCGCGAACGCCCCGATGTATAAGGTTTTCACTCCGGCCACTGGAATCTTCACCGGCCGCGGTTCGTCATGGCGATCCACAACAGTGCTGAAGAGTGGTCCAATCTTGGTGGCCGCCTCCCGCATCAACGCTTCGCGCGACGCAAGCATCGTCTCGCACCAAGTGTCTCTCTTGACATAGAAGGATGGATCGGGTCCCTGTGGAGCTTTGTCCCCCGGAAAGCAAACACCAGCAACCGTCAATACGAGTAACACACATGAAGGCGCACCGAGGCAGGCAATTCTGCGAGTCATCGGAGAGTTCTCCTCATCAAGGCGTGCCATCTCACGGGCGTATCAAGTCAAGAAGTTGCTGGATGCATATTTCTCACCCAGTACGGTCTCGCTGGAGACGCCTAACCATTTGTCCAGAATCGTGCCGTACACGCTGCGGAAGTCGGTGGTGTGCTTGAGGCTTCCACCACCGCCGCCCTGCAAGTCGGTCAAGCTGGGATGCTCGCCAAAAATGCCGGGTTTGAGTTTGGAGCCAAAGAGGAACATGGAAGCGGCAGCTCCGTGGTCGGTCCCTTCGTTGCCGTTTTCTTTGACGCGCCGCCCGAATTCGCTCATCGTGATCGTGAGCACGCGATCGGCCTGGCCTTGCTGCGCCAAGTCCTTCTGGAACGCGAACACGGCGTCGTTGACTTGGGTCATCAGCGAATCATGTCGCTCCCGCTGACCGCGGTGCGTGTCGAAACCGCCGATGGAAGTCCAGTAGACGCGCGTCTTCAACCCACCGGAGATCAGTCCGGCAATGACTTGCATGTTTTTGCCAAGACTGGTCTCGGGATATTCGGTTTTGGCTTTGTAGTTGCTTGCCAGGCGACGAACTTCCTCGCTGGCTTCGTTGGCCGTGACCGAGGTTCGGGACACCCAGTTGAGGTTGTCTTTCGTGCTGTTCGGGGCACCGAGACTCAGCTTGCGATACAACTCGGCCCTGCGAGGATCGTTGCGGTCACCGCGATACCGGAACGTTTGAGGGTCATTGAAGCTGACCGCCGACTGTTGCCGGCCGCGTAACGACAGCGGAGTTTTTTCCGTGCCGACGGCGATCATGGGGATTTCATCCCGTCTGTCGCCGAGCTGTGCATCACAAGCTCGGCCGATCCAACCGGAGCCGACTTCCCGTCCGCGCGGGTCGGCTGCGAACCAGATCTCCGTCGCGGTGAAGTGACTGTAAATCGTGTTGGGATATCCAACACCTGGAACCGCGGCGAATGCTCCCTCGTCCAGCAGTTCCTTCCAGCCCTTGAGGTTCGGGTGCAGTCCCAATTCGTCGTTAATCTTGAGGACTTCGTCGTCGGTGATCCG
>CAYFJO010000559.1:0-6556 GCA_964343305.1 uncultured Pirellulaceae bacterium
TCGGCGAAACGAAGAACCTCGCTGCGTCGATGCCGAAGAAGGCAGCTGAACTGAAATCGCAACTGGACGCCGTGCTTAAAGCGCACAATGCAGAAATCCCGATCGACGTCCCGGCGAAACCCACTCGCCCAGCCAGGAAGAAGAAAGCCAGGACCAATCTGCCATCGAATCCGAACATCATCTTCATCCTCGCCGACGACATGGGTTACGGTGATCTAAGTTGTTACGGTGCAGAGAAAATCAAAACGCCGAACATCGACCGACTGGCGACCGAAGGCATCCTATTTACCGATGGTCATTGCGGCGCATCGACATGCACGCCAACGCGGTATGGATTGATGACCGGCCGCCATCCCTGGCGATCGTGGTGCAAGTACAGCGCGCTCAGCACCAACGCGCCATTGCTGATCGAAGAAGACCGCGTGACGATTGCGTCGTTCCTGAAGTCGGCGGGTTACGCGACGTCGATCGTTGGCAAGTGGCATCTCGGCTACGGTCACGAAGAAGGCTTTGAAAAGAACCGCGGCAACGCGCCGCCGAATTACTGGAACACGCGTGGCAGCGGACCCGACTGGAACGGCGAACTGAAACCCGGACCGCTCGAAAACGGTTTCGAATATGCGTACGTGGTTCCTGTCGCGAACAGTTTTCCGCCCTATGTGTTTGTCGAGAACTACCGCGTGGCCGGTCTTCGCAAGGACAGCCCCATCGGAAAGCTGCAATCGCGAAACTTTGGAAAGATGGAAGGCGGCAAAGGGGCTCGCTGGAGGGACGAGCAGCTCATTGACAAGTTCGCCGAGAAGCTGGTGTCAGAGTTGGAGCGTCTCGCAGGAAAGGAAACCCGACGCGTAAGCGAGGGACAGGAGTCAGCTAACGAAGAGCCCTCGCTCACGCGTCGGGTTACCAGGAAGCCGTTCTTCCTCTTCTACACGCCCACTCAACCTCACGTCGGTTCGCGCAACGCCAAAGGAAACGCCCACTGGCCCAACGCCCGCTTCAAGGGGACAAGCCAGGCGGGAAATTACGGCGACGTGGTTCAGGAACTGGACTGGTCCGTCGGTGAGATTCTCAAGACACTCGATCGCCTCGGCCTTACGAAGAATACGTTGGTGATCTTCACCAGCGACAACGGCGGATACACGCGCAGCTTCAACGGGCATCGACCCAATGGTCCGATCCTGCGCGGCGGCAAGGGCGATCTTGTCGAGGGTGGTCACCGCGTTCCATTCGTGGCGAAATGGCCGGGCAGGATCAAACCAGGAACACACTCGAAGGAAACGATTTCGACGACCGACATGTTGGCAACCTTCGCCGCCATCATTGGCAAGGATTTGCCAGCGGGCGCGGGACCAGACAGCTACAACGTGCTTCCCGCGCTGCTCGGTAAAAAACTGCCACACCCCGAGCGCCCCGTTGTTCTGTCCAGCGGCGGAACGGGCGCCATTTCGATTCGCGCAGGCAAATGGAAACTGATCGATGGCCAGGGGAACTGCGGCTACGGCGAAATGCGTCACAAGCGTCCCTGGCCCGCGCCGAACCCAGGCGCTCCGCCGGCACAGCTTTACAACCTGGAAGAAGACCTCGGCGAAGCAAACAACCTTTACCTGAAGCATCCGGAAATCGTCCACCGTCTGAAGGTGGAACTTGAAAAGATCAAGGCGGATGAAAACCACAACCCAACCGCGCTTGAACAACCTAAGGAAAAACTGACCATCGAACAGTTGAATGCTCTGTTCAGTCGGCGATCAAAATGAAGAGATTCGAACCAAACTTTGCCTTGTCGTCCGCGATTCGTCATTCCCGCGAAGGCGGGAATCCAGTCATGGCGACCGGCGAATGTGCTTCCGTGGATTCCCGCCTCCGCGGGAATGACGGACTCGGTCTCATTCTGTGCGTGTTACTTGTTTGCTTGAGTGCGGTTGAGTCATACGCAGCGGAAAAATCCGATCGTCCCAACATCGTCTGGATATCGCTCGAAGACATCACGCCGATGATGGGCTGCTATGGCAACAAGTACGCGCGCACACCAGTGTTCGACAGTCTCGCCGCACAAGGGATTCGCTACACCAAGGCGCATTCCGTCGCGCCGGTGTGTTCAACATCGCGTTCCAGCATCATCACCGGGCTGTATCCCTCTTCGCTGGGCACGCATCACCACCGCAGCAACGTCGGGCGGCCGCCTGCCTTTGTGAAAATGCTGCCCAACCTGATGGGCGAAGCCGGTTACTACACGTCCAACAACGCCAAGAAGGATTACAACATCAGCGGCGATCGATGGTACGAGAGTTCAAGGAGAGCTCACTGGCGAAACCGCCCCGACAAGAAGAAACCGTTCTTTTCGGTGTTTAACTTTGGCAACTGCCATTCGAGCATCACGAAGATTTCTGAAGACGTGATCGTCCAGAAGAGGTTGAACAAACTGAAACCCGATGACTTTCACGATCCGGCGAAGGCGCCGATCCCGCCTTACCACCCCGACGTGCCTGAGTTCCGCAAAGCCTGGTCGCGCTACTACGACTCGGTGACTCAGGTCGATTACATGGCGGGTGACATCATTGCCCAGTTGAAGGAAGACGGGCATTGGGATAGCACCATCGTCGTCGTCTGGGCCGATCACGGCGTCGGCATGCCGCGCGGTAAACACAACGCATGGGAACAAGGCACGCACGTGCCGCTGATCGTGCGCTTCCCAGAAAAGTTCAAACACCTCGCTCCCGCCAAACCGGGCTCGGTTATCGACGGGCTCGTTTCGCTGATGGACCTCGGTCCGTCCGTGTTGGCCATGGCCGGTCTCGAAACGCCCGGCTGGATGCAGGGCAAGCCGCTGCTCTGCAGGAAACCCGACGCGTCAGCGAGGGACATTCAATACCGCGATTACCTCATCGGCATGCGCGACCGTTTGGACAGCCGCTATGAAATGGTCCGCTCCATTCGCGACAAGCGCTTTCGATACCAGCGCAACTTCTATCCGCACCTGCCATACAAACCTCACGAGGATTTCGAATTCAACGCGCCGGTTCTGAAGAAATGGGTTGCCCTCGCCAAAGACGGAAAACTCACCGGCCCGCAGGCGATGATGAATCTCCGCTTCAAGCCGATCGAGGAACTCTACGATTCACAAAACGATCCTCACATGATCAACAACGTCATCGACGATCCGCAATACGCCAACGTCGTGAAGAAGATGCGCAAGCGCCTTCGCGATTGGATGCTCGAATCGCGCGATCTCGGTTTGCTCGACGAAACCGAAACACTTCAGCGCGCCAAAGCACACAAGTCGCACTGGGAACTCGGCCAATCCATCGACAACTTCCCGCGCATCCTCGATACCGCCAACCTGATGGTTCATGGCGACAAGGCAATACCCGAATTGCTTGCCCGCGCGAACGATCCCGATTCAGCCGTGCGCTTCTGGGCCGTGCTTGGTCTCGTCGCGTTGCAATCCGACGACGCCAACGTCGTTTCCGAATTGCAGGCTGCCGCGAAGGACAAGTCGATCAGCGTGAGCACTACCGCGGCGGACGGCCTGTTCAATCTCGGCCGATACGAAGACGGCTTGCCCGCGATCATCGCCGCGCTGAAACACTCCATTCCCGCCGCCCGCATTCGCGCGTCATGCATCCTCGACACACAACCCCCGAGCGCCAATCCAAAACTGAAGCCCGCCATCGCCGCGCTGCAAGAAGCCGCGTCAGAACTGAACGTCAAGAAAATGCGTGGCATTCCATACGGCCACAACGAACCGTTCAAACGCGCCATCAAAGCGCTCACGGGCAAAGAAACGTACTACCGTTGGGCCAATTAGGAAACCGAAACAGCTGGTGGTCAATCCATCGCGGAGATCGGCGACATAGACGTGCTTTTGAAGTAGAGAAAGGACTGCAACAGTCATGAAGATTCACCATCGCCTCTTGTCACTGATCGCGATCGTCTGCTGCGCTAGTTTCGCACAGGCCGAGACGAACCGGATCGAAGCGAACCGCGTGATCGAGATTGAACTTCGATCGGAGACCCAATACAAGAACCCGTTCGCCGAGATCGAATTCGATGCGATCGTCACGGAACCCAACGGTAAGGAGCTGCGCGTGCCCGGCTTTTGGGCCGGTGGTGATCGTTGGTGTTTTCGATACGCGTCGAATCAAATCGGCAAGCACACCTGGCGCACGGAGTGCACGGACGGGAACAACACAAAACTGCATGGGGCGAAAGGTGACATCGCGATAGTCAAGTACGAAGGCGACAATCCGCTGTATCGGCATGGCCCAACTCGTGTGACAAAGAACAAGCGGCACTTCGAACACGCCGACGGCACGCCGTTCTTCTGGCTGGGCGACACCTGGTGGAAAGGACTGTGCAAGCGACTGACTTGGGAAGGATTCCAGGAATTAACCGCCGACCGGAAGAAGAAAGGTTTCACCATCGTTCAGATCGTGTGCGGCACCTATCCGGACGAGTTGGGTCTGTTGAAGCCGAGTTGGGAAAACGAAGGTGGGATGCCGTATCTGAAAAGAGACTTCAGCGTGGTGAACCCAAAGTACTTTGAGTATGCGGACCGCCGCTTTGAACATCTGATTGATAACGGCATCACACCCGCGATCGTCGGCGGCTGGGGGCGCGCGGTCAATTTGAATTCGGTTGGTCTTCCGGGATACAAGCGTCATTTCCGAAATCTGATTGCGCGCTATGGCGCTTATCCCGTGATCTGGATTCTCGGCGGCGAAACTCAAAAAAAGCAGGGACCGTGGTACGCGCTGGCCGAGTACGTCGTTGCCACCGACCCCTATGACCGACTGTTGACGAACCACAGTTCCCACCTGCGTCATGCGTTTGACGACTCCGCTGTCTTCGATTTCGACATGGATGCGACCGGACACCGGTCCTGGCAAACAGCCAATTCCGCCATCGCCAAAGCCAGGAAGACACTGGCAACAACGCCCGCAAAACCGTACGTGAGCGGAGAGTCCTGCTACGAGCAGCACATGCAGGAAAACTTCGCCGACCTTCAGCGCCACCAGTTCTGGGGCCTGATGCTTTCCGGGGCAGCCGGCCACACGTACGGCGCGGCGGGCATCTGGCACATGGGCGTGCCGGAAGAACACGGCAACTGGGGCGGATGGAAACACCAACCCTACGACCTGACGACCTGGCGCGAGGGAATGCATTTCCAGGGTTCAAAGCAACTGGGTCTCTCAAAGGCGTTGCTTGAGAAATACCCATGGCAACGTTTCGAGCCGCACCCCGACTGGGTCGACAAGGAGTGCTTCGCCGCCGGAATCCCCGGTGAGTTGCGTTTCATCTATCAGCCCAAACGCGGAATCTATAAATGGGACGGCATCACGGTGAAGAATCTCAAGCCGGGTACCTGGTCCGCGTTCTATTTTGATCCGGCCTCCAGTCAGCAACTTGATTTGGGTGTCGTACGGGCATCCGGCACATGGAAATCACCGAACGTGCCATCGCCACGGGACTGGGTGCTGGTGATGCAGGCACAGAAGAGTCCAAAAGAAGATGAATAAAACAATATTGATCATGATGAGTTCGCTGATACTGCTGGTGTCGGCACCCTTCGCTGACGCTCAGGAAAAACCCAACGTCATCCTCATCTACACTGACGACCACGGCTACACGGACCTGGGCGTCCTCGGCATCGATAAGCACGTTGACACACCAAACATGGACAAGCTTGCCCGCGGCGGGGCGTCGATGACAGCCGGCTACAGCTCGGCCCCGCAGTGTCAGCCGTCGCGTGCCGGGCTGATGGCCGGGCGCATCCAGAACGAGTTCGGCTTCCCGCACAACGCCTGCGACGCGGGCGAGGGCAAGGGCCGCATGCCGCGCACCTACCCCAAAGGCACGGACATGGAAGGCCAGCCCGTTCTGACCATCGCCGACCGGATGAAGAAGCTCGGCTACGTCACCGGCTTCTCCGGCAAGTGGCACCTTGGCCCGCCCAACAGCTCCAAGCCGAAGCACGATCCACGCGGTCGCGGCTTCGACTACTACTGGACCGGCACAATGAATAGCGGGCAGGCCAACCTCACGCTCGATGGCAAGCCTGCGGAGCACCACGCCAAGCGCGGCCTGCCCAAGGGCGTCGCCAACCGCGTCATCCTGCAGGGCAAGTACGGCGAGTCGTTCATCGACCTCAGCCAGGCCGGGGACAAGCCGTTCTTCCTCTACCTGCCGCTGTTCGGCCCGCACATCCCGCTCATCGAGAAGTCCGACCCGTATTACAAGAACTTCCCCCAGCTCGACTACCCGCACTACGACGAATGGCGGGACGATCGGCGGCGCATGGGCCTCGCGCTGATCAAATCCATCGACGATGTGGTGGGCGGGGTGATGGCCAAACTGCGCGAGCACGGACTCGAAGAGAACACGCTGGTTCTCTTCGCCAGTGACAATGGCGCTCCAAACAAGATGGGGCGCAACGGCCCGGGACTGCCCGGCGGACCGCCCGGCACGAAGGGCGGAGTCTGGAACGGCTCGAACAACGTGCCCATGCGCGGCGAGAAAGGCAGCCTGTTCGAGGGCGGCATCAGGGTGCCGATGTTCG
>CAYFJO010000560.1:0-6543 GCA_964343305.1 uncultured Pirellulaceae bacterium
CGTCTCCGTCTCGGTGAGACGCACAAAGCCGGAGTACTGGTAAAGCTATAAGGTGTTGTTCGAGTTTTGACACCGCTGCATTTAGCGAGAATCTCGATCTGTAATCGGACGATGCACCCGATTGCAGTTCGAGCTAGACGAAACTGTAAGCGGGGTATCGACCGACGCGAGCTCTGTCGCCTCTCCGTAAATCAGCGTCGTGGCATTGGCGATCAGCACCGTCAGCCTTTATTATTGGGCGTAGGCGGGAAGGTGCGTTGGACGAACGAAAACACGAAGTTTGCTAGATCTGATATGAAGTTGATAAGTTTTGCAGCAGTTTTGCGCGGCTTTATGGCGACAGCCGTGTGGTTGGTTTGGTTTGTACAGCCGGTGGCCCAAGCAGCGCCCTTAAAGCGGAGGCCCTCAGAGTTGGACCCGACCGCGTTAAAGGAACAAGCGACGCGGGTGCTCAGTCGCTATTGTGTGTCGTGCCATGGCCCGGACAAGCAAGAGGGCGAGGTGCGGCTGGGCGCACTGGAGACGATCGACGCGGTCGACAGACAGGCGTTGTTCGGCAAAGTGCAAGATGTCGTCCATCGGGGCGACATGCCGCCTGAGAAAGCCAAGCAACCGAGTGATGCCGAGCGCAAGGTTCTGCTGCAATGGTTGAACAGCCAACTGACCGGCACGGCAGCGAAAGCGCTCGCTGAGAAGCTCCGGCGATTCGAGTACGGCAACGTTGTCGATCACGCGGACCTGTTCTCTGGGAAGTTCGCCAACCTACCAGGCTACACGCCCAACCGCCGTTGGCTGATCAGTGAGTTCATCTTTAGTGAGAGGATCAATCGCCTGCTCGATTACCACCCGACGCGGACCATCTATGGAACCACGCAGCGGGTCCGGGGTGATAGCGGCGTCCATTGGAGTCCCAAGACCGAGCGCGGGAACAAGTTCCGCAGGACGATTACCAACCCGTACCTGCTTCCAGAGAAGGTCGGCGTGCGCTACTCCGTCCATAAGCGACTGACGACGGGTCACCTGCTGACGATGGTCGGCAACGCCAAGAGGATCGCGGGGCACATGTCGTCCGACGCGACGATGAAGGCGCACTACCAGGCGATGTATGCGCTGATGAAGTCCGAACTGGATCACCGCAAGACACTGCGTTCGCGCGAGCAGTTCCTAAGAACGTTTTCCTTCATGGAGCGGCTGCTCAAGGATATCTACGGCGACCAGCACGAAGTGCTCCTGCCCAAGATGGTTCGGAAAGAGATTCCGTACCCCGGGCCGCCGAAGCATTCGACAAACGGTATCCAAAAACGGCACGAAAACCTCGAATTCCTGGGCCGCTTTGACCAGGAAGATATCCGGGCCATTCTGCAGGGCATTGCAACCTACAAGCGAACTGCCTATGAGGTCGAAGAAGTCACTGCAGAATCCAAACTGGATCGCAACGGCAAACCCGTTTGGGCCCCTTACAGCGACGCCGATCGCGCTGAGTTCGACAGCATCATCCAGCAGAGCGAGCGTGACTGGTACATGGAAGGAGTGACCGATTACCGCATCCAGAACCGTATCATCACCATGAAACTGTTCTACGACACGTGGGACATGAACCGGCTCTATAGCCACATCGAAAGTGGCAGCCTCGGCGCGCCGAAGTACGTGCCGCTCAATGATGTCGAGATGGCCGTCATCACCGAAACGATTAAGAAGCACCGCAAACAGGGCGACCGGCACCACCAGATCATCGTCAAGTGCATGGCGGACTGGAACGCGACGTTCAAGGCTGAGCGTGAAGCCGCGGGTGGCGCTGATGAAACGCTGATGACGCAGTTGATCATTGAGTTGTACGCACAGATTTTCGAGCGCAAGCCGACGAATTCGGAGATCGCTGAGAATGTTGAGCAGCTCAAGCTGTATATGGGTAAGCTCGATCGGCAGCAGGCCATCGGGAAGCTGATCGAATCGCTGGTCTTGAGCACCGAGTTCGCGTATCGCCACGAGTTCGGACAGGGCGCCCCGGACGAGCACGGCCGGCGTATGATGTCGGCGCGCGATGCGAGCTTCGCGCTAGCCTACGCGTTGACGGATTCGAGCCCGGACGAGGAGTTGGTCAAGGCGGCAGAAGAGGGCCGGCTGAGTTCGCGCGAGGACTACGAACGAGAGATCCGCCGCATGCTGAACCGCCGCGACCAGTGGACCATCATCGACGAAGGTGTTCAGGCGGCCAATCTCAACGTGAGTGTCACCAACCAGCCGATCCGCAAGCTGCGCTTCTTTCGAGAGTTCTTCGGGTATCCGAAGGCGATGGATGTCTTCAAAGACGACTCGCGTTTCGGCGCGGGCCGTCATGAGCAAGCGGTCAGCCGTTTGATCGACGAGGCGGACATGTTGGTTGAATACATCCTTGAGCAGGACGAACACGTCTTCGAAGAGCTGCTCACGACCGAAAAGTTCTTCATCTACCACTCCGGCGACAACACGGCGATGAAGGCCGCATCGGATCAGCTCAAGCGCGTCTACGAGTACTTTAGGGAGTGCGAATGGGAAATGTGGGAGCCAGACGACATCGCCCCCCATAAGCCGTTCATGCTGACGATCTGGGAGTTTCAGAAGGTGCGCGGCGGCGAAAACAAATCGCTGCTAAACGCTCTGAAGAGAATGATGCCAGCTTTGGAACTCCATTTCAGCGATGGTCAAGCGAGCGGCATGCCTTACATGAAGATGGCCATGGGCTTCTGGCACGGCGGCAATGTGTTAGGACGGACGGGCCAGCAGATGCGCGGAGAGCAGGTCACCACGTACTGGAACATCGACTGGAAAACATGGGACTACCCCACGCAGCAACCGGCGACGATCCCCAATCGCAAAGGCATGCTCACTCACCCCGCCTGGCTGATCGCCCACGCACAGAACCTGGAGACGGACCCGATCCACCGCGGCAAGTGGATCCGCGAGAAGCTGTTGGCCGGAACCATTCCAGACGTGCCGATCACCGTCGACGCAGTGATCCCTCCGGACCATCACAAGACGCTCCGCCAGCGGATGGAGAACAGGACGGGCGACGCTTACTGCTGGCGCTGTCACCAGAAGATGGACCCACTTGGCTTTCCGTTCGAGATCTACGACGACTTCGGCCGATTCCGCACCGAGGAAAAACTTGAACACCCCGACAATCTGATCAAGCTGGCGAACCGGAAAGAGACCAACGAGTTCGGCGCCTCACTCCCGGTCTACAAAACCTTGCCAGTCGATCCGCGAGGCGTACTGAAAGGCGCCGGCGACCCGAAGCTGGACGGCGAAGTCGAGGACGCCTTCGATCTGATCGATCGCCTTGCGAAATCGGACAAGGTCCGTCAGTCGATCATACGCCACGCCTTCCGCTACTTCCTGGGCCGCAACGAAACGCTTTCGGATTCCAAGACGCTGATGGACGCAGACAAAGCATACCTCGATAGCAACGGCAGCTTCAACGAAGTGATTGTTTCGCTGCTAACCTCCGACTCCTTTATCTACCGCAAACGTAACACCAAGGGATAAACGATGTTGATAAACCGACGAGAACTCTTGAAGGTAACCGCCCTGGGCACGTCAAGCCTGGCGCTCACGCCTTCGTTCAACCACCTGATGGGCACGCAGGCCCATGCCGAGACGTCGGGCGCGGGCGGCTACCCGCACCGTTTCATCTTCATCCGCAAGTCCAACGGCAATCTCACCAAACAATTCGGGCTACCTTCCTTTTCGCCCGAAGAGCTGAAGAAGCACGAGGAGAAACAGGCTTTCGAGGTGGACCTGGCCAAGCACGAGCTACCCGAATGGCTGAATGGGCTCGACAGGCACAAGGAGAATGTGACCATCCTGCACGGTATCTCGATGTCGGTCAGCGGCGGTGGGCACTACTCCTACTCCGGCTGCATGGGCGCGTACAAGGCCGGACGCGACATCCTCAGCAACATCAAGTGGGCGACCGTCGACTTCGAACTGGCCAAGCTCTTCCCCTCCCCGTTCGGCCATGTCGAGATGTCGCTGGCGGTCCCCCATGGGCGCGACCACAGAACCGGGATCGTCTCAGGCTATTCCGCCCCGGCTGCGAAGCAGCGCAACTACTGCTACGCCGATCCGATGACCGCCTATCAGGAACTGTTCAAGTCCGTCACCAACACGGACGAGGCGGCATCCGACAAAGCTCTGCTGGACTACCTACACGACCAGGAGACTCGCCGGCTGAAGGGACTGGACGGGGATGAACGCCTGAAGATCAGCGAACAGGTCGAATCGCTCCAGTCGATCCGCGACCGCAACAGCAAGGTCGCGACCTTGGGCGATAAGATCAAGCAGCACCTGCCCGAGATCGATCCCGTCCACGCCAACGGCGGCGAGGATGCGACGCTGCCCCAGAAGCAGGCTGCCTTCACGGACATCATCGTCGCTGCGCTAGCGTCGGGCCTGACCAACGTCGTCACGTACACCATCGACGACCTGGGGACCAACATCACCTCCCTACCCGAGAACAAACAAAAAACCAGTATCCATCAGATCGGGCATGGCGGCCAAATTGCCGGTGCGGCGTATATGAGAAATGTCATCAAGACCCGCCACATGAAGCAGGTCGAGACCCTCGTCACCAAACTCAAGGCCGTGCCCGAGGGGAACGGCACGATGTTCGACAACACGACGATCATCTACATGCCCGAGACCGGCGCCGGCCACCATAGCCCGGACACCGAGGCGCCGATGGTCGTCATGACCGGCAAGTATTCCAAGCTGGACATCGCCGGGCGGTATATCCGCCTGCCTTTCCACGGCACCGAGGGGCACAAGACCCTGAGCAACTGGTATACGACTCTGCTAAACGCCTACGGCAACCCGATCGAGCACTATGGCGACCTGGACCTGACCATGCAACGCAAGAGGCTCGACCAGAGCGAGGCGATCGCTGGGTTCCTGGTTTGAATGCCGAGATGGAAATAACCGCTGCGGATTCGTTGGTTCTTAGATCCCTTCGGTTGGACAAACCCGCGCGAATTCGCTGTCGGGCGCTTTACAGAGGTGTCTCGGCGAAATGACACCGCTGCACATTGGCACGGACCGCTACCGAAGCCGGGGCGGAGAATTCCAAGGGCACACAGCGCACAAACGGCGCAGCATGGTGCCCGGGATCGAAAACCGCAATGCAAAATGGGGATCGGCCACGTCCTTAAGACGAATACGAATTAGATGTGGAGATGGTGGAAATCGTGGGCACAACCACCGAACTCATCTGGTACCAGGGTGTCTTGCGCTGTGTTGGTTTCGGTCAATTAGCGAAACTCTTAAGGAACTGTGCAGCCTGCCGTTAGGAAGAATTGACATGATCACTTCTCGATTCACCTAGAAAAACTAGGTCCCCCAGCATCTACGCCGACTCATCTCGCGTCGGTTGAACCCATTTTCGCGCACACAAATGCGTCTACGGGACCGGTATGTAGACACGCTAGGAGAAGTGATGATGAAATTTGAATCAAAACCCATCAAGGAACACGAAGAAGTTCCGCTCGCGGATGACGGCGACCTTGAGAATCTTGTCGAGCACTGGAAGAACCGCGCCGCACGTCGTCAGGGTAGCAGTTCGTCTCGAAGTGGCTGTTATGTTGTATGTGTTGGCGACTGGTCTGAGGACTACAGCCGTGATGCACAGTTGGCAGAAATCATCGGTCTCGTTGGAGCACAAGGAGATAGGGTGGTTGGCTCGGAAACCGTCAAGCAGAGGCGACCAGATCCAGAGACCGTCTTGCGCAGTGGTAAGGCAAAGGCAGCGGCTGAAAGGGCGGTTCGCCTTGGTGCGAACATGCTCATTGTCGATGCCGAATTGAAGCCGTCGCAGATACGGAACTTGGAAGATCTTGCTGGAATGCCAGTCTGTGACCGGGAGGGAGTGATACTGAACGTTTTCTTGCGTCACGCAAAGACGCAGACGGCGCGAATTCAGGTCGAGATTGCGCACTTGAGCTATTTGAGGCCCCTGATCTGTGGTCTGGGGCTTGAGATGGATCAACAAGCCGGCGGGATCATGGCCGGCCGTGGGCCTGGGGAAACCGCTTCGGAGCTTTTGGCACGGAGATTAGACAAGAGGCTCGCGGAGTTGAAAAAGGCTCTCAAGCGCGTCCAGGTCGCCGGCGAGGCGCAAAGAAGGGGGCGAGGCCAGTGTAAGCGTATCGCGCTCGTTGGCTATACCAACGCAGGGAAGACGACGTTGATGAACAATTTGGCATCAACGGAGTTGTTGGCTCAAGACATGCCATTTGTAACTCTTGATACCACTGTTCGCTGCCTGACACGTCACGGAGGGGACATTTTGGTCAGCGACACCGTTGGGTTCATCCGCCGCCTACCAAAGCGTTTGCTTGCCAGCTTTGAAACGACACTTGCTGAGTTGCGGGAGGCGACGTTGATTGTGCCAGTTGTTGATGCGTCAGATCCCGAATGGGAGATGCACTTGGAAACTACGCACAAGATGCTTGCGACATTGGGAGCGGATGAGATTCCAAGATACTACGTGTTCAGCAAAGTGGATCGCCT
>CAYFJO010000561.1:0-6542 GCA_964343305.1 uncultured Pirellulaceae bacterium
GTCCACACAAAGGTTCATCACCATTGCAAACATCCCATCGCTCGCACACAATTAAGTCTGTTATGCCGATTGTGTTGACTCGTGAACAGAGAGATTAGTGGTTGTGGCAGATTCCCCTCTTCAACAGATCGTGTGCTGTATGGGCCAGCCCGTGGCGGGCAATCCAACGCAGTACATGATGGAAAAGGCCTTCGCGGCGGCAAATTTGGACTGGCGATATTTGACGCTCGAAGTCTCGCCCGACAACCTGGCCGACGCCCTTCGGGGCATGCGATCGATGGGCTTTCAGGGAGGCAATTTTACGATTCCTCACAAAGTCGCCGTGATCGAGCATCTCGACGGCTTCAGCCAAGCCGCCGAGTTAATGGGCGCCGTCAACTGCGTCAATCGCGATGGTGACAAACTTATTGGCGAAAACACCGATGGCAAAGGATTCGTTCAATCACTGCGCGAAGCGACCGATCCGGCGGGAAAAAAAGTCGTCGTACTCGGGGCAGGCGGTGCGGCACGAGCGATCGCTGTCGAAGTTGGCTTGTCGGGCGCAGCCGAGATCACGATCGTCAACCGAACGCCGGACCGCGGCAACGAACTGAGCAACCTGCTCAGCAGCCGCGTTAACGTCCAATCCAACTTTGTCCAATGGCAGGGTAACTATGACGTCGACGATTCCGCCGAGATCGTCATCAACGCAACCTCGATCGGCTTGGGCGACGACGAGGCGGTCGTGCCGGTCAACTTCGACACGCTACTGCCGAACATGGTGGTTGCCGATGTCATTTTTAATCCGCCGCGCACGCACCTCATCCGCACGGCGGAAGAAACCGGCTGCACGACGCTCGACGGCCTCGGCATGCTCGTCAACCAGGCGGTCGTTGGCTTCAAAATCTGGACCGAAGTCGATCCCGACGCCAGCGTCATGCGCGAAGCATTGGAAGAGTACCTCGAATTGTAGGCTGGTAGTGATGTCGACTGCCCTACTTGTTACTATTTTGCTCTCGGGTGTGATGTTCGTTTGCGTCGCGTATGGCCTGTCGGTTTGGCTGGCAAGCCGCTGGTTAAGCGTGCCGAATGTTCCGCTGTCGCGGGCAATGGTTGCAGGCTGTCTTATGGTGCTCGCCACGTTCGTGATACAGTTGTCGGCGTCTTGGCTGTTGGGCGATATCGCCCTCAACCCCTTACTTTCGGCTCTGGTTGTGTTGGCCCTTATTGTCGTGGTCCACGTGACTGTCGTTCAGCGAGCGATTCGTGCGCCAATCCGACGTGCGTTCATGGTCTGGCTCATTTCCATCCCGGTTTCACTCGGACCGAGTTTCGTGGTGTCTTGGGCGATCAGGGCAACCTGTTTGGAAGCATTTGTCATCCCAACCGGCGGCATGGCTCCCACGATGTTTGGGCTGCACGTCGAGAAGACTTGTGAGGAATGTGGTTGGACGTACGTGGTCGGGACATCCTATCGCAGCCGTGACTGGCCTGGGTTTGGAGAAGACAATCGCGACTCGTACTGCGAAAACTGTGGTCACGAAAATCGGCTGACCGATCAAGAGCAACTCATTTTCGGCGATCGAATTCTTGTTGACAAAACTTCGCAACCGAAACGTTGGGATCACGCGGTTTTCTATCACTCGCCACAAGCTCAGTGGCCGCACGAACGCGACGGCCCGGATCCAGCGTACGTCAAGCGGCTGGTCGGTTTGCCCGGCGAGACTGTGGCGATCAAACAAGGTGACGTCTTCATCAATGAGAAACGTCTTGCCAAACCGCCAGGCATCGCCGAAGAACTGTGGTTCTTTTTTCACGACACCAAACGAGCGGCTGAGTATCCCAGCGAGTACGCGTTGCACTGGCAGCCCGTCGAAAACGAACATTGGACGAGCGGAGATGGCGGCGCGTGGTCATGCGAAGCATCTGGCGAGGCGTCACCAGAGTTACAGTTTTCAAGTGAGATCCTGGATTGGAATTCTTACAATCCAGATACAACACATCTCGGATTAAGACCCCCTCAACCAGTCCGGGACGTTCGCCTCACGTGCCAGCTCGCCGCGTTGTCCGGTGACGGACGTTTCGAAATCGTGCGGCAGTTCGAAGACCTGAGGGTCAAGGCGGCAATCTCGGCGGCCGGCAAAGTCAGTCTGGTCGCAACCAAAGAGCCCAGCGATTCCGGTGACGACAACAAAGCAACGCCGATCGAACTCGCATCCAAAGACGGGCAACTTAGCACGCCGGTGTCTTCGATCGTTTTCGCCATTCGCGACGGGCAGGCCTATGCGGTGCAAGATCGCGAAGTTGTGGTCTCCATTTCCGTCTGCAAAGGAGAAGTGTTTTCTGAATTGCAACATTATTGGCGCGAACCCGAAGATCGATTGTCACTAGTCGCCCACGACTGCAAAGTGGCGATCGACCGAATGGTTTTGGAGCGAGATGTTTATTATCTTTCGGCGATGGAAGTCGGCATGCACGATAGTTTGCCCGCTGTTCTGGAACTGGGCGACAATGAGTATTTCATGCTCGGCGACAATAGCCCGTCAAGCAGCGATTCGCGATACTGGGGAGCCGTCACGGAAGATAAACTAATCGGCGTGGCGCGTTGGTGCTATTGGCCATTTTCGCGATGTCGAGAGTTGAAATAGCTGGTTCGGTCTCCGCGTCCTCTGCGCCTCTGTGTACGTTTGGTCAAAAACGCAGAGGCACAGAGGACGCGGAGTCGAAGCCACTCGGTTATGGTTTGGCAAATACGCTGTCGTCTAACTTCTCGAGCGGTTTGATGTCCGAATTCTTTGCATCGACAAACCTTTTGCCATCGTGAAGGATGTTGATGGTCGTGGAGATCTTCATGCCGCCGAAATCCTTGTAGTCTTTGTAGTAGTACTCCGCGAGCACTTCTTTGCCACCCTGCTCGTCCGGATGGACGATAAACGCACTCTTCGCGAGCAGGTGTGTCTTCTTGTCGAAATACAACGTCACGTCACGCTGTCCCTCGCGCTCGACCTTGACGCCCACCGTCCCTTCATCACCACTGTCAGCCAGCGAGAGTTTGAACGACGTATCACCAAGCGGTGCAAGCGTGGTGACCCAGCCGCAATAGTGACTCTTCTGCTGCTCAGCGAGTTGCTCCTTGGTCATTTCTGTCGTTTTCCCCATCGCGCTGACCCATCCCTGATCGCCATTAAGCACGATCACGAACACGTCTTTGATTTCCATACGAAACTTGTCCGGCCATTGAATGGCATACTCGCCGGTGTAAGGAAGTCCCTCGCCCATGCCGTAATAAGTGCCCGTGTCCTTCCAAGTTTGCGCCTGATACTTCTTCAAGACTTCAAGTCCACCTGTGGCTTGGATCGCCTTGTTGATAACAGTGCGCGCGTCGGACGGTCTGTCCGCAAGCCCCAGACGCGAGACGAGCAAAACAACAGCGGCGGTGATGAGCAAACGAGCAGTGACTTTCATGACAACCTCGCGAAGTGAAAGGAATTAGATTTCGTTGCCCCCAATGTTATCCACCGCGATTAGATCTTCAAGTCATCGAGGCTGGCATTTGTTGTGTGAGACAGTGGAACGCTCCGAGTCCCCAGGCCAGATCCAGCGCGGTTTGCCCGACGACTTCCCGATCGGGGAACAATGGCGTCAAAACATCGAGGATGCGTTTGTCGGCTTCGTCATCGAATTGCGGAACAATCACGCACTGATTGGCGATGTAGAAATTCGCATAACTCGCCGGCACTCGTTGACCCTGATGAGAAATCGGTCGCGGCGTTGGGAGATTGATGATATTGAATGCGCTGCCAGATTTCGATTTCAGGGAACGAAGTTGACGAAGAATGCGTTGAAGTGGTTCGAAGTTCTCGTCCGCTGGGTCAGGCTCTGTCGCTGCAACGATCGTGTCTTCGTTGACGAAGCGGGCGAGTTGGTCGATGTGTCCGTTGGTGTCGTCGCCGGCGATTTCTCCGCCGTCTAGCCAGAGGATATGATCCGCGCCGAGGTATTCGTGTAGATAACGTCCGACCACGGACTTGGTCATCGTGGGATTGCGATTGGGATTCAAGAGGCACGACTTGGTGGTCAGAATCGTGCCCGCTCCGTTGGTTTCGATCGCGCCACCTTCCAAGACAAGGCCGGGAGTGAATCGGCGTAGTTCAAGCTCGGCAGCAATCTGCCGAGGTACGGCGTTGTCTTTGTCCCACGGCGGATACTTGCCGCCCCAGGCGTTGTATTGCCAGTCGATGATCGCAGGATCCGGACCTTTTAGAAAAGTTGGTCCGTGATCGCGCGTCCAGGCGTCGTTGGTTTCGATGTCGTGTAATGTGACGTTGTCCAAATGGCCGACGTGTTGCTGGGCGTCGGCCATGACACGTTCGCCACCGGCGAGTACATGCACGGGTTCGGATTGAGCGATGACTTCGACGAGCCGAGCGAATTGCGGTGGAATTCGCTCAAAGATACCCGGCCAGGTTTCGCGATTGTGCGGCCAGGCCATCCACGTGGCGGCATGCGGTTCCCATTCGGCGGGCCAGCGATAGCCAAGTTCGGCAGGTCGTTCAAGATTAGGCATCTTCGTCTAGCAATCGCTTGGTCAGGCCGTCGTAAGCATCGATGCGGCGATCGCGCAGAAATGGCCAATGCGTTCGGGCTACATCGACCTGCGACAGGTCGCACTCGACGATTAGGGTTTCGTCCGCGTCGCGGGAAGCCTGCCCCATCACATTGCCGTACGGATCGGCCACGAACGACGATCCCCAGAACTCTAGTTGATCTTCCGTACCAACACGATTCGGCGCGGCGACAAACACACCGTTGGCGATCGCATGGCTGCGCATCATCGTTTCCCAGGCGTTGATCTGGCTCTCGCCATAGGTTTCCTTTTCGTCGGCCAACCAGCCGATCGCTGTTGGATAAAAAACCATCTGGGCGCCGGTCAACGCCGTGAGCCGGGCAGCTTCGGGAAACCATTGGTCCCAACAAATGCACACGCCGATCCGCCCGAATCGCGTGGTGAAACTTTGAAATCCAAGATCGCCAGGTGTGAAGTAGAATTTTTCGAAGTACAGCGGATCGTCGGGGATGTGCATCTTGCGATACAAACCCGCTTGGCTGCCGTCGGCATCGATCACAACCGCGCTGTTGTGATAAACGCCGGCCGCTCGCCGTTCAAAAATGGGACCAATGACAACCACGCCGTGTTGCTTGGCAACGGTCGAGAGGGCCGCGCAGGTCCGTCCTTCGATGGACTCCGCCTCCTCGAACCGTTCGTGGTCTTCGGATTGGCACGGATACTGGCTGTGAAACAGCTCCTGCAGGCAGACGACGTTCGCACCCTGCGCGGCGGCATCCGCGATCCGGCCGACTGTTCGGTCGACGTTTTTTTGGCGACTCGTCGTGCATGACATCTGGACCAGCGCGATAGTCACCGTCGATGTATTCTCGTCGCTCATGAGATTTGATGTTAGTTTATTTGACATGAAGAAAAAACCGGCACGAGGTTTGTTTATCACGGGAACGAACACTGGCGTGGGCAAGACGTACGTTGCTTGCTTGATTGCCAAGGCGTTGCGAGCGGCCGGCCATCGGGTCGGCGTGTATAAGCCGGCCGTTAGCGGTGCGGAAGAAGACGCCGGCCGACCTCGTTGGGAAGACGTCGAAGCGTTGTGGGAAGCCGCAGGACAGCCCGGGGACAGAGCCGCCGTTTGTCCGCAGTGTTTCCTGGCACCGCTGGCTCCGCATTTGGCAGCAAGGGCGGAAGGCAAAGAAATCGACGCTGATTTGCTGCGCACTGGAATCGAGTCTTGGGCAGACCAATGCGACGTCGTGATCGTCGAGGGTGCTGGCGGGCTCATGTCCCCCGTGTCGGACGAAGACTACGTTGCCGACCTGGCCTTCGAGTTTGGCTATCCGCTGGTCGTGGTCGCGGCGAATGAATTAGGCGTCATCAATCAAACACTCCAAACGCTCGTTACTGCGGCGACTTTTCGTGACGGAATCGACATTGCTGGCGTGGTATTGAACGATGTCTCGAATCCGCAGGCGGCGAACGATGTGAGCACGACGTCGAATTACGACGAGCTTGTGAAGCGGTGTGGGCCGCCGCTGCTGGCACATCTGGACTGGCAATCAGCCAACTTGGACTCGGATGTGGATTGGTTTGACCTCGCCGGAGGTCGATAGCCCGATTCTTGCTCTCTTTGGCCAACATCAAGTCTGGATCGAGGCGGCCCGTCGCCGCTATGATGTTTACATGTGTGGACGGTACGTCGAAGAAAGTGAATTCATCGAAAACTATCATCAGCACTTGTTCGATTTCATGGATGCGATGGAGCAAGCGGGGGTGGGGTCACGATACAACATTGCGCCGTCGCAACGTTCGTTGATCCGTCGATGGGAAGAGGATGCTGCTCGAGTGGCGTGGGCGACTTGGGGGTTCATTCCATCTTGGGAGAAAAACGAAAAGGGCGGCAGAAAGCCGATCAACGCCCGTAACGAGACGGCACATTCCAACGGCGTCTTTCGAAACGCGTTTAAGAAACGTCGTTGCTTGGTCTTGGCAACCGGTT
>CAYFJO010000562.1:0-6506 GCA_964343305.1 uncultured Pirellulaceae bacterium
CCTCGGCGCGCAGTCACAATGACACCTCGTCGATTTCGCTTCGTGCACCTGGCGTGACATGTGTCGGCAGCGTCAAAGCCGTTCGTGACTCATGACGACAACACCTCGGTGACGTTTGGTCATTTCTGAACTTGCTTCGGTGGGACACATGTTGGACACACCGACGCAAGTTTGGGCACGCTTGAATTCGCATCGGTTGCATCGGCCGAAGTCGCGTGGGATTCTTGCAAAGTTACAGCGGTGTATCCTTTGGCACGACACCGCTGAGGTTTCGCCAAATCTCAAACTCGCAACAATCAGGGATTTGCAAGTACTCATGAGTATGCTTTTTTATCGAGCCAGACTTGAAGAGGCCGTTAGCACGAGTCGATTGCCCAAACCCTTCTTGCCAACCACAAATTTGGGAACGGTGACCAAGCCGTATTTGTCGATGATGACATTCCCTTCGGCCACTTTTGCCGGCTCTCGCGGGTTGGAATGATCCCAGTTCTCCCAATGAACTTTCGTGCCGACCGCGGGCTTGAACTTTTGGCAGCGTCGTGGGGTGATGTCCACGGTCGCGGTTTCGTTCTTCCACTGACCGACATAATAGTTTTTGCCCAAACGAAAACTCATGGCCCATTCGTTTTTGGTGTCGACGATATCGTCGCCCGTCGTTGTTTTGTCAAAGTCCTGTAATGACGTGGACCAGGCTATGTGTCCGTTCCGAGTTCCTTCGGGATCGCCGTCGATGACCAAGTACTTCGTCTTGTTCTTATCAGCCTGTTCGTCGAGTTCTGCTTCCGTCGGCTCGCGCCCTAGTTTGCGTTTCAGTTCGCTCTTCTGCCACGCCGTGACAGGCGGTTTGAAGGCGAGCAGATCGCCCTTGATAATGCGAATGACATCGCCATCCACACCGGCGATTTTGAACCACTGTTTTGTGTTTCCCGAAGGTCCGACCACCAAGGTCATTCCTCGGATGTCATGCACGATCGCGTTATCGATCTTGATGCTGTCTTTTCTCACTTCTTCGATCCGGCCCATGAAACGGTAACCAAACCGAAGCGGTGAATTGCAGCTTGCGTTGGCCATAGCCGGAATGCTCTCATCGATCCGCAGTTTATGGTAGGTCATGGGAGAGCCAGAGCCGAGCCGCGAAGCATGTCCGACTTGAGCCCAAGCCGCCGAGTATGGATGTTTGCCTTTTTCCAGAGCTTCCCAGAACTTTGCCAAACCCCAAAAGGGAATCACTCCGTCGATCGAACCATTGGCGGTCTCCAGGTAACCCACGTTGGCTCTCGGATCGCTGACCCAGGACGCCAAGTTCAACGCGTCGTATACTCGCTGCCTGTCCAGGTTGGTTGGATTGTTGTCCGCCAGCGTTCCGTACTTGCGTTGAAAATCGCCAAGAAAAACATTGACCCGGCTGTTCGCCGCGTAAGGCTTGAGTTCGGGGGACAAAGACCAATCGGTGTATCCCTTCGAGGCTTGTCCCGCCGCGACCAGGTCGCCGTGCTTGCAAGTGATGTGATTCGTCCCGCTGCCGCCCATGGATCCACCCAGCACATAAACTCGCGAGCCATCGATTTTGGCGGGAAAGCTCTTGGGACTGCTCGCCACCCAACGCACCACTTGCATCAGTCGCTGTTCGGTGTAGTTGACGACTTTGCCAACTGGCGCACTTTTCTGTTCCAGGTCCTTGAGCGCCTCGCTGTGGCCGAACCACCAAGTGAGACTGTAGTCGAACATAGCAATGCTGACCCCGTCGTTGATCGGGTAGCTGTATGGCATAAAGACACCGCTCCACGCGGAATAAGCGTGCAAACGGACCGACAGTGGCGCGGGCTTCGAGACCTTTTCGGGAATGCTGGCTACGAAGACATGCGCGTAGCCGTGCATGTGATCGTCAATCCCGTCCGCATTCCAGACGTCGTAATCAGTGAAGAAGACAAAGTAATGACGATTCGCTTCCTTGTAGACAAGCGTCGCACCAGGAATCCCCGTCTTTTCATCGACGGCTTTGATGAGAGCATTTCGACCGGACTCGACTTCGGCGTTTTCTGCGGACGTTACCGCGTAATAAGTGGCCGCATTGTTTTTGATAGTCCGGACAAACAAACCCGTGCCATCAGTCAGGCACTTCGAACTTTCAAGCGAAGGTTCAATCTGGATGCGGTCGGCCCAGGGCTTGCCCTCGAAGAGGCCGCGATAGGTTTTCGCTTTGCTGCCTTTGTAAGAGGTGAGATGAGGAAAGCGAAACCGATTGGAACCTTTGGGAATCTTGGCAATCCATTTCCTGCCAGCCACCTTCTTAATGGGCTTCGAAGACGCATAAACGTAATACCAATCCGAATTATCTTCCTGCCAGGTCAGAAACGTCTGCCCTTCGCGACAAAAGGCGCTGAGACCCCGGACTTCGGCCGACGCATGAGAAATGAATCCGACAAGTATTAGGAAAGTCGTGAACTGGATCGTTGCTTGCTTCTTCATAATGCGGGCCAATGGGAGTTTGAAAGTCCGTGTGTTGCTTTGCAGAGCGTTTCAAATTCGGCGGCTCTCTAATGATCATCTCCAAGGTGAACACTGGATTGGAGTCGATCGACTACCATATTAGCAGATCACGCTTTTCACATTGGGACTTGGCGCGAGGTCAAAGTGATACATCCCGAACCCGTCACCCATCGGCCACGGTGTTGTCGCCGCGTCCGGCAGATTGGACTTAATGGTCGGCGGCTCAAAGAATGGCGAATCCTTTCCGCGAGGCAGCGTTAGGCAGCCGAGGTCTCCTATAAACTTCGCAGTCCGAGTGACACCGTTTGGCAACGTGACGTGAACCGCTTTGTTTTTTTGTCAACGCGCCACTTCAACTTGGCTCGCTCTTCGTAGGGCGCTGTGAAGTAGCCAATACTCTCCCCCGCGAATTCCGGATCGAGGCCCGTGACGAAAACGGCCGAACAAAGCACCTTTGCGAAACCAGACGCATGATGCTCCAGCGGGTCTCCAGGCGGCGGAACCGATTTCGTCTTCAATTCCAAGGACGCCGCGCGGGCAATCAGTTTGCGAGTCTGCTCATCCTGCAAGTTCTGCGCACTTGCGAGCGTCGACATGGAAACAAGGGCCAAAGTCAACGCGTAAGTTCTTAGCATTTTGTAATCCCTCGGATTTCGCCGGTCCCAGGCTATCATGGCAAAGTACGCCGAACAACCGAACGCACGATGAGTATGTGTTTCTTTGTGATGGGTCCTGCGCTTGGACTGACCAAGACTGGGTGTTATCGATTGGCTTGGCGCAGCATGGGGTTGTCACCAAGCAACTCGTCTGATCAAAAATCTCAGAGCTATTTGTTACAATCAAGGCTCCGCATCCAGTCACTTTCGGAGCCTTGTCATGTCGCGTTGCTGGCCGATTCTCGCCGTCGCACTTCTTGCCGCACCCACCTTCGCTGACCCCTGCGGCATGGTGCCGCCAATCTACAGTGGCGACGGCGTGCCGATCACCCGTGTCGGCGAACAAATGACGTACGTGTTCTATAAGGACGGCGTCGAGACATTTGTCATTAAGCCAGGGTTTGAGGGCAAGGTCGATGAATTCGGCATGTTGATTCCCTTCCCCGCGGCGCCGGCGATTCGCAAGGTACCTGATGAGATCTTCGAACACATCGCGGCCGCGATCGACCCGCCGGAGATCGTTGTCGAACACTATCTGCCTGAGCCAGCAGCAGCTGAAGGTGGTGGCGGCGGTGGTGGCGACGACGGCGAATTCGGTTTCCACAGCGTGAACGTTATTCGGCAAGAGGCGGTGGGAATGTACGAAGTGGCGGTGCTAGAAGCCGGCAGCGCCGCCGCGCTGAAAAAGTGGATGGACAATCACGGTTACAAGTATCCCGCGGGAATGGATGCCGCGTGCGAGGACTACGTTGAAGCCGGCTGGTGCTTTGTGGCGGTGAAAACAAAGGTCGGCGCGAAACGGGGCGTCGCGCCTCGCCCAGGACTGCGCAAAGTCGATTCTCGACTTCCGTCTGGGGCCACGTTCGACGGCCAAGTGCAGGCGATGGGTTTTCGATTCAAGAGCGACGAGCTTGTCGTGCCCATGAAGCTGTCAGCGTTCAACGCGGGCGAACTACGAAACATCGTCTATCTCTTGACCGACGGGCCGCGAAAGATCCGCTTGATACCCGAAGAGTACGTTGTGCGGCAAATCAACGGCCGACAGCTCATCAAGAATCTGACGCAGCCGTTGCCGGTGCGAATTCTGGGCGGCAAAGAGAAAGACCTGCCGGCGAGCATTCGCAAAGAGTTGCCCAAACGCCGCGACCCGGCGACCAGAAGCGGCGCGGCCCGCGACCTGTTTGCGGCTGACCTACTGGCCGCGGGCAGCGGTCGCCTCGATCTTCCTCAAGATCGGCGCGAGAAGGAACTACTCGTCTTAAGCGAGCGGCTCGGTCTGAGAGGCACCAACATCGACCAACTGCACGCCGACTCGCTGGCCAACGAACGTGCGAAGACCGTGTCGACCGCCTTGAAATCTCTGGCAGAAATGACGCTCACGGTTGTCGATGGCGACTTCCCGCGCGAAGTGCTGGCGAAACACAACCTGACGTTCGGAGAATACAAAATGCCTGCGAAGCGCAATAACCGATCGGCTTACGACGCGCATCTTAGAATGTCGCATGCCGAAAAGAAGAAACTTGATGCAGATATCGCCCCGTAATATTGGTGCTCACCGATGCGAGCAAAAGAGATGACTGCGGTACGTATTTTCATCGTCCCATGGGATGGAGAATCAACGCCATGAAGTTCTCCAAAATGATTGTAACTGTTAGCGCTTTTGCCGCCGGTTGGTCTTTTTGGGGAGATGGCGGAGTCGGACAACGACCAGCGACGATTGCAGCCGCGGAAATCGACAACTACGCCGAAGCGCTAGACCATCTTACGCGCGAGTTTCTAGTCCTGCTCGAAAAGGACAAACTGCTCGTCGTTTGGTGTTTTGACGAGTCCCAAAGCATGCGCGACGATCAGCCGGAAATACGCGAGCGAATCGGGCGCGTGTACGAAGAACTGTCTCTGGCTCGCAAAGCCCGTGGCAACGCCGTTGTGACGTCAGTTGTCAGCTATGGCGAAACGTTTCGCGTCCACACGCGCACACCGACTGCGAAAAAGAAGGAGATTCAAAGCGCCATCGAAAAAGTGCCGGTCGACAAGTCCGGCAAGGAACGAATGTGTACGGCACTTCACCGGGCTATCACCGTCCATCACATGCAATCGAAACACGAAAAACGAAAAACGGTGTTGATCCTGGTGACGGATGAAAGCGGCGACCGTAAAGACAACATTGAACACCTGGAATCGGTTGTCAAACTTGCGAGAGACGCAGAGTGTCGCATTTACGTGTTGGGACGTGAAGCGATCTTTGGATTGCCGTACGCTCATCTACGGTGGGAGCATCCTGAAACCAAACG
The DNA here is from genome assembly GCA_964343305.1 of uncultured Pirellulaceae bacterium. GTDB lineage: Bacteria > Planctomycetota > Planctomycetia > Pirellulales > Pirellulaceae > CAYFJO01. The sequence goes on from CAYFJO010000562.1 coordinate 5,438, forward strand.
CCGGCATTGGCTGAAGATTGATCGTGGTCCCGAGACCGCGTTCGTCCAGCATTTGCAGACCAGTGGTTTTGAACGTCGACTTGATGCGCTCTCCAGCGGATTTGGCCCGTACGAACAAATGCGTCTTGCGCGCGAAACTGGCGGGATCTTTTTTGCACTGCCCAGCGTCGAGATATCACTCGTGCAAGCAAACCGACGACGTTACGAATTGGAGGCGATGCGGCCCTACCGTCCCGACCTCCGCTCACGATTGGAAATCTTAGCCGACCGCGACGAAAGCCCATTGCGGCAAGTTCTTTGGAAATTGATTTGCGATCTGAACCCCAACGACGAGAAGCTGGCCAAACTCGTCACGTTAAAGACTGAATTCAAAGACGCCGACCAGATGGTGGTCGCGTTGAAACCCACGGAGACTTACCTCCGATATCTTCAAAGCGCGGTGGAATCGCTAGAATCCGTTAAGGTTCACCGAGACGAAGAATCCTCGCGGCGCTGGCAGGCCAACTACGATCTCACGATCGCTCAATTGATCACGTTTCAGGCGCGCATCCACGAATATCGTGCGCAATTGCGATCGTTCATCAAGAAACCGCACACCGCGCCGCCGACAAGACATCCAAACCTGACGCTCTCCTCCTGGAAAATCTATCCTCAGAAGCAAACTATTGACGAGGACAAAAGCCGTCCGTTATTTGAGAAAGCGGAAACACTCCTCGAGGCCACCGTCAAAGAACACCCCGGCACGCCCTGGGCAGCGCAGGCTGAGTTAGAACTGCGTCGCGGCCTCGGCATGCGAATTGTGCCAAAATATCGTCCACCCACGAACGATTTACCGAACGAAACTCCGCCGCCCATGTTTTGAACGCGCTCGACCGTCGTGTGCAAAAAGTCGATGCGCTAGACATCGTTGTTGGAACACCATGCCAAACCTTTCAAAGCACATCCATTTCATTGAGCACACAAGAACTTCCGCGGTGGGACACACCGCCAGCAATTCGCGGTTCCACAAACTCTCTTCGGTCACATCGATTGCGCCAAGAAAGCTTGGGAAGGGGGGAATGAGATGTAA
>CAYFJO010000563.1:0-6491 GCA_964343305.1 uncultured Pirellulaceae bacterium
GCCAGCAAGCCTGAAACGGTTCATCTTGGAATCATCGGCTGCGGCGGGATCATGGGGCATCATGTGAAAGGGCTTGTCGGTCGGCGCGAGAATGTGCGGATCGCCTGGTTGTGCGATGTGGATGTGAGTCAAATTGCAAAGATGTCGAAAACCATGGGCGGCTTTCAGGCAGTTGCCGCCAAGCAAACCACGCAGTTTGAACATGTTGTCGAAGACAAGAGTGTCGACGCGGTGATCATCGCGACGCCTCATCACTGGCACGCGCCGATTGCGTTGCATGCCATGAGCGAAGGCAAAGATGTTTACATCGAAAAGCCGATTTCGCACGTCTACAACGAAGGTCACGCGATCATCGAGGCCGCCAAAAAATACAATCGCGTGGTTCAGCAAGGCAGCCAAATGCGAAGCAGTCCCGTCACCGAAAAGGCCGCGAAACTGTTGGCCGAAGGAATCATCGGTGAAGTGAAAGTCGCACGTGCTTGGACCGCCGAGATTCGTAAAACGGTCAAACCCGTTCCCGATAGCCAACCACCCAGTGGCGTCGACTACGATCGCTGGCTGGGACCCGCGCCAAAGCGTCAGTTCAATAAGTATCGCTTTCACGGCACCTGGAGAATGTTCCGCGACTATGGCAACGGCGAGATTGGTGACGATGGAATTCACGATCTCGACATGGCCGCGTGGGGACTGGGCATCGATACGGTTCCCAGTCAAATCACCGCTCGCGGCGGCCGTATGTCGCTCAAAGGGCACGCCAGCGACTATCCGGACAACATGAATGTGACGTTCGAATATCCCGACGGACGGTTGTTGATTTACGAAAACTATCCCTTCACCGCCTATGGATTGCACGGATTTGATAATGGCAACGTGTTTTATGGCACTGACGGCTATATGATCTTCTCGCGTCGCGGATACTTCAGCGTCTTTCAAGGGTCCAAGGGCCAGCCGGGGCCAACACAGGGCGTCGAACTTCGTGGCCAGCGAGGTTATGCTGAGCACATGGCCAATTTCCTGACCGCCGTCCGCAAGCGAACGCAAACGCGTGCTTCGGCCGATGTCGCTCATCGTTCGTGTGCGTTGGTCCATCTTGGCGAAATTGCGTTCCGCACCAAAGGCCGGCTCGACTTTGACGCGTCGAAGCAAGAGTTTGTCGACTGCGACGAGGCCAATGAATTGTTAACAAAGAAATACCGCGAGCCGTACGGTTTGCCGAAAGTCTGAGCAAAACGCCGATGAGTTTCAGTCGTCCAGCCGCAAAGCGGCGAAATCACGTAGCCAGAGGTGCCAACCCCTGGAGCGACTTCCATGCCACCATACTGATTCTCGTCACATGCGCGGCGATGACTCTTTCGGTCAATGCAGATGACCGCCCGCAATGGATTTGGACAACCAAGGATCGACGATCGAACCAAGTGGTTGCTCTGAGCAAATCATTCCAAGTTTCGAAGCAATTGAAGTCCGCAAGACTGCGCGGCGTTGCGGATTTCAATTCGATGGTGATCTCTCTGAATGAAAAATCGGTTGGCTCGATCGAGAACTACGGACCGCTGTTCACGATCGACGTGACGTCCAAGGTTCAGACAGGTGAAAATCAAATCCTACTCGCAAGCAAAAGTTCCGGTGGACCTGCGGCGGTTTTCGTTCGACTGACGTTGCACTTCAAAGACGGCTCAAGCGAGGCGATCGTCACCGATCAAACTTGGCAGGCGAACGGGAAAGACGCCACGAGCTTTGGTCGCGTCGCCGACGAACCGTGGGGTGTTACGACGCGCCAAATCGGCATCGACGCGTTCGACGACTACACGCAGTGGAAACGTGCGATCAACGCCGAAAAGGGCACCGACCCGTCGTCGTTCGAGATCGCGCCGGGCTTCGAAATCGAGTTGCTTCGTTCGGCGACCGAGGACGAAGGTTCGTGGGTCAGTATCGCGGTTGATCCGAAAGGACGGCTCGTGATCGCCAAGGAAGACAAAGGTTTGCTGCGAATGACGCTGTCGGCGGACGGAGCGAAGATCGACAAAGTCGAGACGATCGAAGACTCGTTGTTGGAATGTCGTGGGTTGTTGTTCGCGCATGACAGCCTCTATGTGAACGCCAACAATTCGAAAGGTCTTTACCGGCTGCGCGACACCAATGGCGATGATCAATTCGACCAGATCAAACTGCTGCGCGAATTTCCCGGCAGTGTCGGCCACGGGCGAAATGATTTGGCGCTGGGGCCGGACAACAAGATCTACTTGATTCACGGCGACGCCGTCGATGTTCCGACGGGCATGATCGATCGCACGTCGCCGCTGCGAGAAAACCGTCGCGGCAAGAAGATGCGAGAGGGTCACATGATTCGCACCGACGCCGAGGGCAAGTCATGGGAGTTGCTCACTGCCGGTTTGCGAAATCCGTATGGCATCGATTTCAATACCGACGGACAAGCGTTTACTTACGATGCGGATGCCGAGTTCGACATGGGTTCGCCGTGGTATCGACCGACACAAGTCAAGCATCTGGTCATCGGTGGCGACTTTGGTTGGCGAGGCGTCACCGGAGATTGGCCGCCGTATTTCCATGATCATCCAGACAACACGCCGCCGACTCTCACGATCGGCAAAGGATCGCCGACGGGCGTCAAGTTTGGCACGAAGAGCGACTTTCCGCCGAAATACAAACGGGCGTTGTTCATACTCGACTGGTCGTATGGCCGCATCATCGCGGTTCACATGACACCGCGCGGTGCGAGCTACGCGTGTCGCGGCGAGACATTTCTCAAAGGCCGACCATTGAACGTGACGGACTTGGATTTTGGCCACGACGGCGCAATGTACTTTGTGACGGGCGGTCGGAAGACACAGGCGGGGCTTTATCGCGTTCGATACGTTGGACCTGAGATCCAAGAATCTCCGCAGAGTTCTCAACAAATTGCACGATACAAACATGCTGAGCAATCGCGTGCGACACTGGCGCAACTTGGTCCAAACGCGAATTTGGACTTCATTTGGCCACAGCTTTCCAGTGCCGATCCCACGATTCGAACAGCGGCGCGCATCGCGCTCGAACACCAGCCGATCGATCAATGGCAACCGCGAGTGCTGGCCGAAAAGAATCCCGTGCTCGCCATCAATGCGCTGATGGCTCTCGCTCGCAGCTCCAACAAAGACTCTTATCAAGCAGTTGCCAAGCGGCTCAATCAGATACGACTCGACAAACTATCAACGACAGCTAAGTTGATGACGTTGTATGCGTATTCGCTGTGTTTGTCGAATGGTGACTTGGATGGTAAGACCACCGATGAACTGTTTGCGAAATTGAACGGACTGTATTCAGACAATTCAACTCACGTGAAACAACAGGTGAGTCTGCTGATGGCCGAGTTTGGGGCACCAGGGGTTGTTTCAAAAATCATGCCACTTCTCGCGTCGGCGGCAGACCAGCGTGAACAATTTCACTATTTGTTCGCGCTGCGCAACGTTCGCAAAGGCTGGACGCTCGACGATCGGCGAGCTTACTTCGGCGGGCTCAACCAAACGAAAGATTATCTCGGCGGCCAAGGATTGCCGGGTTTTTTGCAAAAAATACGTGACGAAGCGATCGCGACGCTGACCGACGAAGAGAAAGTCGAATTGAAATCAATCCTCGAATCCAAATCCCAAGCAACCGACATCACGGCGACGAAGCGTCCGTTCGTAAAGAAGTGGGCGCTTGATGAATTGGTTGGCGCGCTTGACCACGTCAAGCCGCGAGACGTGGGGCGAGGCCGCGAGATGTTTGCCGCCGCATCGTGCAATCGTTGTCACCGTGTCGGATTGGTGGGAACGCTGGTGGGTCCCGATTTGACAGGCGCCAGCCGACGCTTCAGCCGACGCGATATCCTGGACGCAATCATCTCGCCGTCGAAGGTAATCCCGGACGTCTATCGAAGCGTCGTCGTGGAGACCGAGGATGGCATAATCCACACCGGTCGCGTAGTTCCCAGCGGCGACTTTCGCGCCCCAACTTTGCGCTTGTCTACGAATCCGAACGCGCCGCACGAAGTGATCGAGATCGACAAGATCGACATCGTCGCACAGAAGATTTCCAACATTTCGTGGATGCCTGAAGGATTGCTCAATACGCTCAACGAAGAGGAGATTCTTGACCTGTTGGCGTTCATCGAAGCAGGTGGACGAGTCAAATGATTTGGGACCTGCATTGTCATTTGTCGGGCGTCACGGGAAAAACGCCAGAGGAGCGCATGGCCGCGCTGATGCGTTACGCCGATCGGATGGCGATTGAGCGGTTGGTTTTCTTCATGGGTTTTCCGTGGTCTCATGATCCGGGGCCAGATGAATTTCGTCGGCAGAACGACCAGGTGCTGGCGGCGCTGACGCACTGGCATGATCGTGCCTTTGGGTTTGCTTATCTGAATCCCAAGCATGTCGACGAGAGCCTCAAGGAATTGGATCGCTGCGTGCGAGACGGGCCGATGGTGGGCATCAAGCTGTGGGTGGCGATGAAATGCAACCACGAGAATCTGGACCCGATCATCAATCGAGCGACGGAGTTGAAGGCCGTCATCTATCAACACACCTGGCAAAAGTCGGACGGCAACTACGACGGAGAGTCAACGCCCGCGGATTTGGCAACGCTCGCGGCACGTCATCCGAAGACGCCGATCATCTGCGGCCACACGGGCGGCAATTGGGAAATCGGCATCCGTGCCATTCGTGGGTCGAAAAACGTTTCGATCGGAACGGGCGGATCCGACCCGACATCGGGATTCGTCGAAATGGCGGTGCGCGAGTTGGGAGCCGAACGTGTGATCTACGGCAGCGATATCGGTGGACGAAGTTTTGCGTCGCAACTCGCCAAAGTTAGCGGTGCGGACATACCCGCCGGCGCGAAGAAGTTGATTCTGGGCGAGAATTTGAAACAGATGATGACGCCGATCCTGAAAGACAAAGGAGTTCGGTTTTGATCATCGACACCAATGTTTATCTGTCGCAGTGGCCGACGCGGCGATTGCCCTACGACGAAACGCCTCGACTAGTCGCGAAGCTGAAGGAGAGTCGTGTCAAGTCGGCATGGACGGGGTCCTTTGACGGGCTACTTCACAAAGACATCTCTGCGGTGAATGCCCGTTTGGTCGAGGAGTGTGAGAAGTACGGCGACGGAATACTTGTTCCCTTTGGTTCGATCAATCCAACGCTACCCGGCTGGCAAGAAGATCTGCGGTGTTGTGCTGAAGATCCCAAAATGCCGGGAATTCGCCTGCATCCAAATTACCACGGATACAAACTAAACGATCAAGTGGTCCGCGACCTTTTCGATCTTTGCCAAGAGCATGCGTTGATCGTCCAATTGGCGATGAAGATGGAAGACGAGCGAACACAACACAAGCTGTTGCGCGTCGAGCCCGCGGACACCAAGCCACTGGCTGCGTTGGTGAACAACCGCCCGAAGTTAAAGGTCGTTGTGCTGAACGGCCTGCGCACGTTGCGTGATGACGCGCTGAGCGAGCTGGCGGAGGCCGGACAAGTGTGGTTTGAGATCTCGATGCAAGAAGGCGTTGGCGGAATGGAGCGGCTTCTGCAACACCTCCCGCCGGAGCGAATCTTGTTTGGCTCGTACTTCCCGTTCTTCTATTTCGAATCAGCTATTTTGAAGCTGCGTGAGTCCGAACTGGGTGGAGTTCAACGTGAAGCAATTCAATACGAGAATGCAAAACGTTTGCTGGCAAATCAGAAATCACCATGAAATCAATTCGAGTCGCCACCTGTCAGTTTTCTGTCGAAGCACAGATAGCACACAACCGGCGCTGGGTTTTGAAGCAGATCGAGCAAGCCGCGGAACAAGATGCAGACGTCGTGCATTTCTCTGAATGTGCGTTATCGGGATACGCTGGCGTCGAGTTTTCCAACATGGAATCGCTGGCTTGGGACGCATTGACCGATGCGACGCGCGAAATCCAAGCTGCGGCAAAATTACACAAAGTGTGGGTTCTGCTCGGCTCGACACATCGATTGTCAAACGGCAACAAACCGCACAATTCCATTTACGTGATCAATTCTCGCGGGAAGATTGTCGACCGCTACGACAAACGATTCTGTACCGGACTGGGCGGCAAACGTCCGACGATGGACCTGTCACACTACTCGCCGGGCAATCGTTTCGTCACGTTCCGTGTGCGAGGAATCACGTGCGGCGTGTTGATCTGCTACGACTATCGATTTCCAGAACTCTATCGGGAGTACAAGCGGCGCGGTGTGAAGATCCTCTTTCAATCGTTTCACAACGCGCGCACGTCGGTCGTCGCCGATCAGAAATACAATATTTGGAAGACCATCGTGCCCGCGACGATGTCTTGTCGCGCGGCGGAGAATCATTTTTGGGTCAGCGCCAATAACAGCACAACACGTCCCTCGCGCTGGGGCAGTTTCGCGGTTCGACCAGACGGTGCCATCCAACGCCGTTAACCCTTTTTACATAGCGGTCGCCAGTTGTTTGGCGGTCTTGAG
>CAYFJO010000564.1:0-6486 GCA_964343305.1 uncultured Pirellulaceae bacterium
CAAGAAACGGTATTACAAGAAACGGTATTAATTGAACACGATTCCGATTACAGGGTAGGAAGCGCATTGACGGGTCTCAGCGGCGTAGCATTCCTTATTTGAGCGTTAGCCGCTTCCGTCTCCGATACGCCGCCTGCCGGCACGCATTCGAACAGTACCACCGCTTCAAATCAAATTGGTCGGGCAACGGCGCTTCGCAATGAGCGCAGAACAATCCGCAATCTGTCGTGAAGTGCTTTTTCGCCTGCTCTGACGTATAGAATTGGTCTCCGCATACTTGGCATTGCCAGGGGAACGGGGACAGGCGCGCTTAACGAGCCGTAAAAGAGCGCCTGTCCCCCCCGTTCTCCCCCGTTCTCGGAACTAGCATCTCAAAGGGTGTCTCCTCGACAACGTGCTCGATGAGATCCGCCGAAAAATGCACCGAGTCGGCCAACACCATGATGGCTCCAGGTTCGGGCTGGAGCGCATCGGCTGCCATGTCCAGCAGTTCGATGCCGGATTTGGTTGCTGTACAAGAGGGACTAGCGATCGTAAAGCAGACGGGTTGATGAGTGTCAGGATCCAGAGCGAAGAAAGTCTGCACGACCTTCCTTACGTCCTGACAACGTGATTTCACGCACTTACACGATTGCGCCCTGCTCGCGAAGTGTCGTTCGCAGCAACTCGACGTCAAGGTGACGCGGCGTGACGCATTCTTTGATCGAAATGGCGGCTGCCGTTCCGGCGGCCTGGCCGGTTGCATAACACGGGGGGATGACTCTGGCCGAGGCAGCCCCTTCGTGGTCGGCCGAAATCGGGCGGCCGGCAATCAGCAAGTTGTCGACTCCGCGCGGTACCAGACAACGGTAGGGGATCTCGTATTGATCCGCACGAATCCCCTCAAGCCGGCCGCGCGGACCCTGGGGGTCGTGGATGTCGACGGGATACGAACAGTGGGCGATCGCGTCGTCGAACCGGCTGCCCTCAAGCACGTCCGCTCCGGTCAGCACATAATCTCCCAGAATGTGCCGCGTCTCTCGCACGCCAACCTGGGCTCCCGTCTGAATCAGTTGCGCGTTTTCCAACCCAGGGCAGTGGGATCGGAAGAACCGAATCAGCTCCCACGCCTGCCGTCGACTTTCGATCTCCGCACGGGAGAGATCGTCAGGGTTGGTTCCGTCGATGTCGTGAACGCGGGTTGTGTTGACGCGCCATTGGCCGGGCGCCGGTTCGCGGTAAAGGTTCACATATTCGCGAGGCAGCTTCCACTCGCCACGCGCCTTGGCCTGCTGCACGATACACTCAAACAGTCGCTCGCCCGGATGCAGGATTTCGTGCTCGCGCATCCATGCCGTCACGCGCGCGTCGTCCACATTGCCAATGGTCAAGAACAGGGTGACCGGCATCATCCGGCCGTCTTCACGCCGGCCGACTTCATACGGAGCACCGGCCCGAACGGCGACGTCTCCATCGCCCGAAGTATCGATGACGACCCGCGGCCGCAGCAGGCCGAGTCCCGCCTTGTCGAGGATCGCGATACCGGCAATCTGCTCCGCCTGCATTACGACGTCCACGAACGACGTATGAAAACGAACTGTTGCACCGGCCTCACAGACCGCTTCGAGTGCGGCCATTTTGAGAGCTTCCACGTCAAACGGAGTCACGTTGGAGTGGCCCAGCTTGATAAACGACGACCAGGCTGAGCCGGCTTCCGTCATCGCAGGATCCACGGCACCGTCAAGCTCGACCATCCGGTCTATGACCTCTTGGAAGATTCCAGCGACCAGTTGTCGTCTACCGTCAGCGCTATAGGACGTCATGAACGGACCAACCAGGCCCGCCGTGGACGTGCCTCCCAGGAAACCATATCGCTCGACCAGTACGCTCGACACGCCGTTGCGCGCGGCAGCCGCGGCCGCGGCGATCCCCGCCGACCCACCCCCGATCACGGCGACGTCAGCCTCATCGCGCAGTGGAATGGTCCACGTTCGAGTGATTGTCTCGGGCTTTTCCGGCATGTGTGCGGTTCCTTCGTTTGAGTATCATAGCTGAATTGAATCCGCGATGCCCTGCATCGGCGGAGAAACCTCCTTCAAGCCAGTCTTCGTGACACTCCTATGACGATCGCCCCATTCTGTGTACTTGCTGTTGTCCTTGCCGCTGTATCTGCAGAGCCCAAATCGGCGCAGGTCCAGCCCGTTCGATTCTTCGTTGACCCGCTGGGCGACGACACCTGGACGGGACGGCAACCGGAGCAGACCGGCGACGGCACCGATGGTCCGTTCAGGTCGGTTGTCAGGGCGCAGCGAGCCATTCGTGAATTGCGGCAACAAGGGCGGCTGACCACGCCGGTTACGGTGGCCATCCGCGGGACGCATCGATTGGCTGAACCCGTCGTCTTTGAGCCCCAAGACTCCGGCACGAAGGAATGCCCCATCACCTACACGGCTTATCCGGATGATCGTCCGGTGTTGTCGGGTGGGCGGCCGATCGCCAATTGGAAAAAAGGCGAAGGCAAACTCTGGACGGCCCACATCCCCCAGGTCAAAGCAGGCAAGTGGTACTTTCGACAGCTTTTCGTTAACGGCAGACGGGCACACCGGGCGCGGAGTCCCAACGAAGGTTTCTTCCGCGTCGCGAGCCTGGTTAATCCAAGAACCAACGCAAAGTGGAACGAAGGGGTCGACCGTTTTCACTTCAATCCGGGCGATCTCTGTGTCTGGCCCGATCTTCGCAACGTGGAACTCGTCGTGTTCCATTCTTGGAACACCAGCCGCGTACGGATTGCGGTCGTGGATCAGAAGGAAAACCTGGTCCGGCTCACCGGCCCGACGCATTTCCGTCCACTCGCCTGGGACCCGCAGCAACGTTACTACGTGGAGAACGTCCGCCACGCACTCGATGCTCCCGGTGAGTGGTTTCTCGACCGGGGCACCGGCACGCTCTACTACTGGCCGCTACCTGGCGAACAGATGACCGAAGCACGGGTCGTTGCGCCAGTGCTGCACAAACTCATTCAGTTTGCAGGTGATCCGGACGCGAGCCGGTTCGTCGAACACATTCGCGTTGTACGACTGTCGCTACAGCACGCCGACTGGACGTTGCCCGAGACAGGCTACGGCGACCCACAAGCGGCGGTCACGGTGCCGGCGGTCGTGTCGGCCAACGGCGCGCGTCACTGCACAATCGAGCGATGCGAGATCGCCCATGTCGGCACCTACGGCATCTGGTTGGCGCGTGGCTGCAAGGACAACCGCATCGTGCAGAACCACTTTCACGATCTGGGAGCCGGCGGCGTTCGCCTCGGCCAGGACAAAATGGCCCAAGCGGATGTCGCCGAATCGACCCGCAATCTGGTTGCCAACAACTACATCCACGACGGCGGCCACGTTTACGCCGCTGGCGTGGGCATCTGGGTTGCGCAGAGCAGCCACAACACGATTTCGCATAACGAGATTCACAGTTTCGACTACTCGGGCATGTCCTTGGGTTGGAACTGGAACGAGACGTCCAACCGCACCCACCACAACCTAGTCGAACACAACCACGTTCATCATGTCCTGCGCGGCGTGCTGAGTGACGGCGGCGGAATTTACACATTGGGCACCCAAACCGGCACGGTCATTCGCAACAACGTGTTCCACGACATCTTTCCCTACATGGGCAGTCCGGCCATGGCATGGGGCATCTACATGGACCAAGGCAGCAACGGCTTGCTGATCGAGAACAACATCGTCTACAACACCTTCACCGGCGGCATCATGAACACCGGCATGCGGCGAAACATCATCCGCAACAACATCTTCGCCCACAGTGCTCGGCAGGCCGTCTGGCGTTATAACTTTCAGGGCAATCCTCCCACCTCATTCGAACGAAACATTGTCTACCTGACTCAGGGCGATCTTTTTCACACCGATGGCGGCCGAGACGACACAGAGTCGAAGTGGGACCATAACCTGTTTTGGCGCACCGACGGCAAGGAGTTGTTGTTCTACGGAAACTCGTTTCACCAGTGGCAGGCCCAAGGGATGGATCGGCATTCGTTGGTGGCCGACCCGTTGTTTGTTGACGCGGCGGCGTGCGACTTCACGCTTGCCGGCGACTCACCGGCACGGAAGCTCGGCTTCGAACCGATCGACGTGAGCAATAACGGCTTGCAAGGACCGCCGGAGTGGGTTGCCCTGCCGCGCCAGGCAAAGTTTGCGCCCACGGTGCTGCCGCCCCTGCCTCTCCCTCCACCGCCGATCCCGGTGGACGACGGTTTTGAAGAAGTACCGCTGGGCGGGTCGCCCAAGCTTGCCCGGATTTACATGACGGGTGACGGCTCGATTCGCGTGACGGACGAAACCGCCGCCAGCGGCCGCCACGCCCTGAAATTTACCGATGCTCCGGGTCTGGAGCACGTCTGGGATCCGCACATGTTTTATACACCTCGATTTGGCGAGGGGAAGGCTCAACTCAGCTTCGACGTGCGCATCGAAAAAGGCGCGATCTTCGACCACGAGTGGCGAGACGCCGCCGCTCCCTACCACGTCGGTCCGGTGCTCAGGATCAACTCCGATGGAGCCCTGCTGGCAAACGGCAAGCCGCTGGCGAAAGTGCCGTTGGCCAAGTGGCTGCACGTCGAGATTGCGTGCCGTCTGGGAAAGAGCGCCGCTGCGAGCTACGACCTGACACTGATCCTGCCGGGCCAGGATCGGCAAACGTTCAAGCAGATCGCGTGCGGGTCGGCCAGATTCGCACAACTTGAGTGGCTCGGGTTTGTCAGCAGCGCGAGCAACAAGGCGGTGTTCTACCTCGACAACATGAAACTGATATTGGCAGAGTAACATCCGAACGATTTGCCCACGATACTCGGCTTTCCATCGCCCGTCGAAACGCTTTCAGATCACGGTCGTCCCCTTGCAACGTTGCAGGCGCTGTTGTATCACACCTTCAGAAGCAACAATTCGAGCAGACCACCTTTGAATTGGGGGAGAACGATCATGGCTCGTGTCAATCGTCGGGAATTCCTGGATCGTTCAAAGCGGGCTGGGCTGGGGGCGGCTACCGGGTTGACGATCCTCAAAAACGCGCGATCGGCAAAGGGGACGCCGGCTGCCGACCAGGTCGTCATGGCAGTTGTTGGCTGCCGGCATCGCGGTCCCTCTCTGGCGTACGGTTTTGCCTCGCGCGACGATTGCGAGATTGCCTACTTCGCCGACGTCGATCCGGCAATGTATGAGAAGTGGGGACCGCAAATTGCCGCTCGCCAGGGCGGCAGAAAGCCGCAATTCGCGCAGGACTTTCGCAGCCTGCTCGACGAGAAGACGCTCGACGCCGTCATCATCGCCACGCCGACCCACTGGCACGCGCTGGCGAGTGTCTGGAGTTGTCAGGCCGGCAAAGACGTCTACGTCGAGAAGCCGCTCTGCCAAAATGCCTGGGAAGGCCAGAAGATGGTCGAGGCGGCCCGCAAGTATAACCGTGTCGTTCAGGTCGGTACCCAGAACCGAAGCGCCCCGTACAACATGGCCGCCCGACAGTACATTGCTGACGGCAAGCTCGGCAAAGTTCACTACGTGCGTGTCCTCAACCAGAAGCTCTGGCCGAACTTTAAGATGGACCCCGACTCGGAACCGCCCAAGGGATTCGACTGGGACATGTGGAACGGCCCGGCTCCCGCGCACGCCTACAACACGACGCTCCGCAACAAGTGGCACCACTTGTGGGACTACTGCATCGGCGATTTGGGCAACGACGGCATCCACCAGTTCGACCTGGCCCGCATGATCGTCGGCTTCGATCTTCCGCAGCACGTCTTCTGCACCGGCGGGCGGTTCAACACCGAAGGGGCCGCCCAGACGCCCGACACGCAGATCGCCACGTTCACTTTCGAAAACGATCTCGTCGTCACGATGGAGCTGACCCTTTACACGCCGTACATGCTCAAGATCGACCCGGTCGTCCGCAACGGCGACATGTTTCCGTACTGGCCGCAATGCACCACGCGAATCGAGATCTACGGCGACAAGGGCGTGATGACGGTCGGCCGCATGGGGGGCGGCTGGCAGGTCTTCGACCGGACCAAAGGTCGTAAGCCGGTCGTCAAGAGCCAGATGTACGGCCGCTTTCCCGATGACGAGCACAAAGCAAACTTCATCGATTGTCTCCGCACGCGGCAAAAGCCGAACGCCGACATTGAAATCGGTCACCGCAGCCACTTGAGCCTGTTGTACGCCACGATGAGCTACCGAAGCGGCAGCCAAAAGCTATTCGTCGATCCGAAAACCCAACACGTCGACAACGCCGACGCGATGAAGTTCTTCAAACGAGAATACCGCAGCCCATGGGCACTCGAAGAAACCGTCTAAGCAGCGCTCGAGGAACAGCGACCGCGGGCACTGGCCACGACGTTCACCAGGTAGCTGCTCACTTTCAACCTCTGCCGCACAACGGGCCTGGCTTGGCGCACATCGAGCAGGATCAACTCGTGAGCCGCCTCGTCCGTCGCCAGCGCAAGGC
>CAYFJO010000565.1:0-6480 GCA_964343305.1 uncultured Pirellulaceae bacterium
CATCCGCATCGAGATCTCCAGTAGCTACTATCCGTACTACCTGAGAAATCCCAATGCGGACGAAGATAACATCGGTCTGGCCACAAAGTTTCAAACTGCCAAGCAAACCATCTTTCACGATACCGAGCGGCCGTCACACGTAGTGCTACCGGTGATACCGGCGACCAACGAATCTGATTAAAAGTGGATTCGTTGGACCGTAGCACAGGCTGCCAGCCTGTTCTTCAATTGCTCGGAACAGCCAAGCTGGCTGTGCTACGGGGTGTTGGTGTTGAACGAATGCCCTATTCGTCAAGTTTCCGCCATCGCATTTGTGTTCGCAATCGCGTTGAGTTAATTTGGGGGTCCTGATATTGCCAGAGACCCAACCGCAGAGGAGAGAGCCAAAATGCCACTTCGAAAACTTGCCACAATCGTTCTGTTGTGCTCAATACTCAGCGTCTCTATAACATCTCGGTGGGCTTCCGAGATGCGAGCTGCTGAAGAACCGCCTACAATGATCGACGTCTGGATTGGGACAAGTCGCGCAAAGCCGAGCAAGGGAATCTATCACTGCTTGTTGAACACGAAGACCGGAAGACTCTCGGATCCCGAACTCGGAGCTGAAGTTGGTGGACCTGGCTTTCTGGCAATGCATCCCAGTGGAAGCCATCTTTACGCGGTATGCGCGATTGAAGGCAAACCTTCTGTTGCGGCATACGCGATCAAGAAACTTAACGGGAAATCCGGTCTGACATTTGTCAACTCAATCGAGATCGGTGACGGTGGTGCTGCTCATGTCGCAGTAGATCCCACGGGCAAGATGCTTCTAACGGCACAGTATGGTGGCGGGTCTGTTGCCGCGTTTTCGCTAAACAAGGATGGTTCGCTTCGGGAAAGAACCCAATTGATCGATCACGAAGGTGGCTCCAAGGTGGTGCCCGGGCGACAGGAAAAGCCACACGCTCATTGGGTTGGATTCTCGCCCGACAACAGGTTCGCATTTGTTCCGGATCTCGGCATGGACAAGATCGTGATTTACAAAGTCGACGTGGCGTCAGCGAAGATCACGCCACATGGTTTTGGCGAAGTTCCACCAGGTGGCGGCCCGCGTCACATGAAGTTTCACACCAATGGCAAATGGGCCTACGTGCTAAATGAACTCGACCTCAGCGTCACCGTTTTTGATTACGACTCTCAGGCCGGCACGATGTCGCCTAAGCAGACCATTCTTACCGTGCCAAAGGAACAGTTGGCAAAAGAAAAATTCAAGAGTGCATCAGAAATCCGCGTGCATCCAAATGGTCACTTTGTTTATTCCGCCAATCGAGGCCATGACACAATCACGGCATTTCGGGTCAATCAAGAAACGGGACAACTGACTTTGATTGAACGTGAAAGCATTCGTGGCGCGACACCCAGGAACTTTAATCTCGATCCGTCCGGAAAATGGCTACTGGCGGCTGGACAGGATTCCCACACATTGGCATCGTTTGAAGTTGATCAGGTGACTGGCGAACTGACGTACAATCGCAGCAATGTCTTCGCCCCTTCGGCGATCTGCGTGTTGTTTGAGCATGAGTAACTTGTCCAACGTCGACTCAACGTGCCACCAGAATTGCGGCGGCAGGATGCCGCCGATACGAAGAAATGGGGAAGTTGTTTCGTGAGCGTTCCTACGCGTGACGCACCCATTATGTATCTATCGACTTGCTCCACGCACCCTACTTGCGAGTCCTGATCCACGTTAGAGTACACACATGAACGAAGAAAGAACAGAATTAGAAGCTGCCGTGCTAAAGCTTGTTAGCGGCCCCAAATATCAGCCTGTAAAACCAGGCGTTATTGCCAAGAAACTCAAACTTCCCAAGGAACAACTTCGCGACGTCAAAAAGGTCATCAAACGGCTGGTCAAGAAAGGAGTCTTGAGTTGGGGCTCCAGCCATCTAGTTCGGCTGCCGGACAAGGCGAAATCGGTGAAGTCCAGCGATCGCCACGTCATTGGTTTGTTCCGCCGTGCTTCGGGTGGCTTTGGTTTTGTTCATCCCAGTTCGGCCGGGAGCCACTCGCGTGACGAGGACATTTTCATTCCACCGCGCAAGATGTTGGACGCCTCGCATGGCGACCTGGTCGAAGTCCGCTTGAGCAAGAGCCGCGATCCCAAGGCGGATTCGAAACGAAGCGGCACGATCGTTGAAGTCATCGAGCGCGAGACGCATCAATTTGTGGGTACCTACTCCGAGCAAGCCGGGGACGGCTTTGTGCGGATCGACGGAACCGTGTTCGCTCAACCCGTCTACGTTGGAGATGCTGGGGCCAAGAGCGCGAAGGTGGGCGAAAAGGTGGTCATCGAAATGGTCCGATTTCCGTCGCACGTCCATGAAGGCGAAGGCGTGATCGTCGAAGTGTTGGGCAAACGCGGCAAGCCGGGTGTCGACACGCTGACAGTGATGCGAGAATTTCAATTGCCAGAGAGTTTTCCCGAAGAGGTGCTGGAAAACGCGCGCGAGATTGCCGAGCAGTTCGATGAATCGACACTGGGCAGTCGACGCGATTTGACCGACTTGACGATCATCACGATTGATCCGGTCGACGCGCGCGATTTTGACGACGCCATTTCGCTGGAACGGATTGAAAACGATCATTGGCGATTGGGCGTTCACATTGCCGACGTTTCTCATTTTGTGCGACCGAAAACGATGCTGGACGACGAGGCGTACAAACGCGCCACGAGTGTTTACTTGCCCGATCGCGTGATCCCGATGTTGCCCGAGATCATCTCGAACAATCTGGCAAGTTTGCAGCCCAAGCGCGTTCGCTTCACCAAAACGGTGTTCATCGAATTCACACCGGATGGTGCGCCGGTCCATGCGGAGTTCTGCAGCGCCGCGATCAAGAGCCGCCATCGCTTCACGTACGAAGAGGTCGACGAATACTTGGCAGACCCCGATCCGTGGAAAAAGAAACTGAAGGTGGACGTCTTTAAGTTGTTGGGGCGGATGCACGGGTTGGCCATGATTCTCCGCAATCGGCGGCTATCAGCCGGGTCGCTGGAACTCACTTTGCCCGAAGTCAAAATCGACTTGGACAGCAAGGGCCGCGTCAGCGGCGCCCACGTCGTCGAGAACACGGAGAGCCACCAGGTTATCGAAGAGTTTATGCTGGCAGCGAACGAAGAAGTCGCCCAGATGTTGCACCGCCGCGATTTGTTCTTCTTGCGGCGAGTTCACGAACCGCCAAATCGGCGGAAGCTGAGTGACCTGACACGATTCGTTCGCGGGCTCGGAATTCATTGTGGCAGTCTCGAGAATCGCTTCGAAATCAAACGTGTCCTCGATGAAATCGCTGATAAGCCGGAAAGTTACGCAGTGAATTACGCGGTGTTGCGTTCCATGACCAAAGCGGCATACAGTCCCGTCGAGGAAGCCCACTACGCGCTCAACAGCCAGCACTACTGTCATTTCACATCGCCGATTCGCCGCTATCCCGATCTAGTGGTTCACCGGATGTTAGAGACGCTGGAAAACAGAAAGCGGCCACCACAGGATTTCAGCGCGATGTCGGTTGTTGGCCAACATTGCAGCGACCGCGAGCAGCGCGCGGAAAAGGCCGAGCGTGAGCTAACGAAAGTTAAGTTGTTGAACTTTCTCGGCAAGAGGATTGGCGAGCAAATGGACGCGGTCGTCACAGGCGTCGAAGAATATGGGCTGTTTGCGCAAGGCGTAAAGATCCCGGCCGAGGGACGGATTCACGTCAACACGATGCAAGATGACTTTTATGAATTCGATCGCAAATCACACAGTTTGTCGGGACGCCGTGCTGGCAACCAATTTCGACTTGGCGATTTGATCCGTGTCGAGATCGTGCGTGTTGACGCCGATCGCCGCGAGTTAGACTATCGACTGGTCCAATCTTCCCGTAAACGCAAGGCAGCAAAGATAGCAGGCAAGCCGCGGAGGAAAAAGAAAAAGGCTGTGAAGAAACGTCGCCCATCCGCGCGAACCAAGAAACGTAGAAAGTAGGGTGTGTGGGGCACGGCAACGTTGTGTTGGCCGTGCGTTTCGCAAGCCAAACGATTCAATCATAAAGCATTTCGAATCGAGAATGCTTTGCCGTGCGCAACACACCGATGATAAAGCTCGCTTCGCGCACGCTACATTTTTTCGCCAAATGTGGCGTGTCTCACAATCAAACTCATGTTTTTCAGCCGATAATCCGATCGTTGGGTTAATCAATTCCAGGGGGATCGGAGCATTACGCACATGAAACTTGCACGAAGACTATTCTTTCAGCTTCCCGTAATCCTCGCATTTGCCACAATCGCCTCAGTTGGTTGCGTGACGAGTCCCTCGCATTCGTCACTTGCTAACCAGTACCAGGTACCTGCCCCTCAGCAGTATGGCGCCCAGCCGACCGGTCGACGCCAGGCATCGCAAGCGAGTTACCAGAATCCGACGCCAAGCTTTTTCGGCTTTGGTAGCGGCAGTTGCTGACAGCATTGAATCTTCTGCATCGTGCATGCAGACATCAGCACGTTTCTAGCTGAACATTTGCCCTTGGCCGTCCGGCTCAAAGGCGTTTTTGAAATGTTCAATGGTGGGCCTCTTTTCGTCGCGAGGCCAAAGGACCGAAACAACATCGAAACGCGAGTGGCATTCCAGCAAATCGTGCCGGCGAAGATAGGCGAGCGCCAGACGAGTTAGCTTGCGTTGTTTGTGTTCGTCGACGGCTTCGGCAGGTTGCCCGGCAATCGTTGAATTTCGCGTTTTAACTTCGACGAACACCACAGTGCGCCCATCGACTGCCACCAGGTCAATTTCGCCGATCCGATCCCGCTCGCTACGTGCGACGATCAGATAACCAAGGCGTTTTAGAAATCGGGCGGCTGCGTCTTCGCCTTGTTGGCCAAGCGTTTTAGGCCGCCGCCAGGTGAAAATCGATTCGCGAAATTTGGTCAACAGGCCCATGATCAGTATTTGTTTAAGGCGAGCGGCAGATGAGTTCTTACCTGCCGTAGTGGGATTCGCCAGAATTCCTGCGGGGAAAGGGAATTCTGGCGAATTCCACTACGGTAAATCCTCATCTGCCGCTCGCCTACCGATAGGACGTGACTTATTTTCTGCGACGCTCTTTCAAGCGGACCGCTTTGCCGACTCGGTCGCGCAAGAAATACAACTTCGCTCGTCGCACAACGCTCGATCGTGTGACTTCGATTTTGTCGACGCGCGGTGAATGCAACGGGAACTTCCGCTCCACGCCTTCGCCAGCCACGATTCGGCGGACGATGAACATTTCACTCGTGCCGCTGCCGCTGCGGCCGATTACCGTGCCACTGAAAACCTGGATGCGTTCCTTGTCACCTTCCAGGATTTTCGTATGCACATCGACAGTGTCGCCGACTTCAAAGAACGGCACTTCTTCCTTGCGACTGTCGCTTTCGACGATGTCGAGCAACGCTTGTTTGTTGAACGAGCCGTTGCCTTTCTTTTCTTCGGATCCGTTGTCTTCGTTCTTTTCTTCTTCAGCCATTGTTTTACTTCCTATTCTTCGATTGACGGTTGCTCGTTGTCGCTGAGCAAATCCGATCGACGTGATTTTGTTTTCTCGTAACTCTGTTCTTGCCGCCAGCGGGCAATCTCCTGGTGGTTTCCGCTCAGCAACACTTCCGGCACCTGATGGCCTCGGTACTCTCGCGGCCGAGTGTATTGGGCACACTCAAGCAACCGATTTCCCTCGGAAAATGAATCGTCAACGTTGCTTTGTTCGTCTCCTAAAGCTCCGGGGATCAAACGCAGCACGCTTTCGACCACGACCATGGCAGCCACTTCGCCGCCGTTTAGTATGTAGTCTCCAATCGACAGTTCGTGCGGTTGGAGGATGTCGACCACACGCTGGTCGAATCCTTCATAGCGGCCACACAACAAAACCACTCGTTCTTCGTGCGACAACTGTTCAACGACGGTCTGTGTTAATGTTTCTCCTTGGGGCGACAGCAGGACGAGCTTGCCGGGTTTTTCTCCAAGCTTTTGAACTTCTTCGACACATTGAACAACTGGTTCGACTCGAATCACCATTCCGGGACCACCGCCATAAGGGCGATCGTCCACTTTGTTGTGCTTGTCGTTGGACCAGTCACGAAGGTCGTGCAGGTGCACTTCGACCAAGTTTCGCTCGATGGCCTTGTTCAGCAAACTCTCGCCAAGGTAACTGGGAAAGATCTGCGGAAACAAAGTGAGCACGTCGAATCGCATCGTCACTCAATTCAGTAGGACGGATTTCCAATCCGTCCAGATGGATTGGCATTCCGTCTTACAGTTTATTCGCTGCTTTCCTCTTTCTTCTCCTCTTCCGAATCGGTCGATTCCTCGGCTGCAGCTTCTTCCGCCTTGGGCTCTTCGGCCGCAGGTGCTTCCGCTTCGGCAGCGGGTGCTTCGTCTGCGGGTGCTTCGTCTGCGGGTGCTTCGTCTGCGGGGGCTTCGTCTGCGGGGGCTTCGTCTGCGG
>CAYFJO010000566.1:0-6422 GCA_964343305.1 uncultured Pirellulaceae bacterium
CACCATTCCGAGATATCCACAAACGCCTCACGCTGCGCATAGAATGGGGAACTACAAGCGAGGCGATACAATCATGAAAAACATTTTCACTTTGTTAGGTCGGGTTTGTTTGGTACTGTTTTTTGTTGGGCCAGCAGCCGCTGAAGAGCGGCCAAACGTCCTGTTCATTCTCGTAGACGATCTAGGCTGGAGCGATGTCGCGTACAACGGAAGCCGTGTGTATGAGACTCCGCATATCGACCGGCTGGCCATGCAGGGCATGGTGCTGACCGACTTCTATTCGGCGGGACCTGTTTGTTCGCCGACACGCGCGTCGATTTTGACGGGCAAGGCTCCCGCGCGGTCGGGACTCACGACATGGCTGTACACACCAGAAAGAGATCCCCCGTTTATTGCGCATCACTTGCTGCTGAAAGAGTTCACGATCGCCGAAGCGCTGAGCGAAGCGGGCTATGCGACCGGCTACTTTGGCAAATGGCATTTGGGTTACAAGCGTCAGCACTGGGCCGCGCATCAGGGTTTTGGGACGGCGAAGGGCGGGATTGATTCGCCGCATGCGTGGAAACTGGCGTGGCCGGATCGGGATCCGCCGCTGCCCGAAAAACACACGCGATTCTTCAGTCCGTATCACATGACGCACCTCGACAACGGCCCCGACGGCGAGTATCTCACCGAACGACTAACAAACGAGACGATCGCGTTCATCGAGCAATACCGTGATTCGAAGAGCGGCAATGAGAAGCCGTTCTTCGCGTTTCTCTCGTTCCATACAGTGCATACTCCGCTGCAGCCGAAGCCGAAAAAGATCGACAAATACAAAAAGAAGATCGCTGCGCTCGGTCTGGGCGGCAAGCAGGAAGAAGACCGCCACGAAAAGGCGTTTCAGAACAACGCGGCTTACGCGGGCATGGTCGAGCATATGGACGAGAATGTCGGCCGCCTGCTCCGCCGGCTCGACGAGTTGAAGCTGAGCGACAACACGATCGTGGTCTGGACATCGGACAACGGCGGCAAGGGGTCGGTGACATCGAACCTGCCGCTGCGAGGCATGAAGCACAATCTGTACGAAGGTGGCATCCGTGTGCCGACAATCGTCCGCTGGCCGGGCCGCATTGCATCGGGAAGCCGCAATTCGACGCCACTGGTTAGCACCGACTTCTATCCGACACTGCTGCAATTGACCGGCTGTGCGCCGCGGAAGAATCAACACGTAGACGGCGTCAGCTTCAGCGATGTGTTGCTGGGCGAGCGTGACACGGTCGATCGTGACTCGCTCTACTGGCACTACCCACACAACCGCCACGAGGCTGCTGTGCGAGAAGGCCGCTACAAGCTGTTGCACCGCTTCAAGGACGACCACGTCGAGTTGTACGATCTCGAAACGGATATCGGAGAACAAAAAGATGTTAGCCACCAGCAGCCGAAACGGACGGCTCGGATGCTTGGCAAGTTGAAGCAGTGGCAACAGACCGTCGGTGCGCGATTTGATTAGGGGAATCCAACAGGTGGCGGCGCGTTACTTGGATGTCACTTCGATTGCCAGCGGGTCGGTCCAATGTTTGTGTTCGTCGGTGTAGTACAGGTACGCACGGCTGGCTGGTCCCCGGTAGGAACCCGGCACTGCGGCGATTAAGCTGATCGGCAACTCCACCCGCTGCTCCGCCTTCAACACTCGCCAATAAAGGATCACTTCGCGCCCTTTGACTTCGTAGGCTGCGATGCGATTGGCTTTAGCGAGTTCTTTGAGTTGGTCGTGGCGAACTTCCAAGCCGCCGGGGACGCCCACGATGGCGATCGGGTTGGGGACGTCTTCGTTGGTGCGATTCACAACCACGACATCCGTTTCCGTCACGTTGCCCTCTTCCACCGTTTTGTCTCGCAGCGTCGTGTGCAAGTGCAACGAACATTTGTCCGACGAGTTGGGCTTCAAGGTGTTGTAGGACACCGCGACCGAGTAAGGCATTTGCGAACCACCGGTCATTTTCACTTGCACCCGGTGCTTGCCCGGCGTTAGCAGTTTGGCAAAGCCGCCCAGCTCGATCGCGCCTTGGGTGTCTTTGTCGAACTTCACTGGTTCGCCGACTGGCTTGCCATTCACGACCAACTGCAATTGGCCCGGCGACGTGGGTTTCGCGCGGGATTGGTCGTAAGCGACGATGGCCTTCAGGGCAAGGATCGTTGACTGCGTCGACCCAAAACGGCCGTTCTTGCAAGACTCGGCAAGAAACTTGATCGACTTTTCGACTTCGGACGCGTAACGCGGATTCTTGAGCCACGCCAGCACGGCCAGCGACGTGGCTTCGATCTTCAGCGCCTGACCGGTGCTGCCGACGACTGAGCGCGTTGCTCCCGCGACAGAACCGTCGTCGGTTTGCAGGCCGGCCAGTTTGTCGAGCATGTGGTTTTCGCCTTCTCTATCTCCGCCCATCGAAAGGACGTTGGCCGCGAGTGCCATGACGTAGGAGTTCTCCGTTTTTTCAGCGGCTTCGCGAACCCACTGGACTTCCGTCGAGAGATCTTCCGCGACGCCGGCTTCGAGCAACGCCCAGGTGTTGTAGCTGTTGGAAATCTCAGGCACGGGGACCCAAACATGATACGTGTGTGTCTTGCGTGGATAGTTGCCCTTGCCGTCGCGTTGATCGAGCAACCACTTTTGGGTTCGTTCGAGCAACGCCCGTTCTACGTGGCGGACCTTAGCCATGTCGGTGAATTCCATCAGGCCATACGCGGTCAGCGCGTCGTGTCCGGGATCTTTGCCCCACCATTCGAAGCCGCCGCTCTTGCACTCGTATCCCATCAGGCGTTCGTAACCCGTTTGCAGGATTTGACTACTCTTTTCGACTAGCGACGGATCGACGCCTTGGTGTGACCTGAAGTACTGCTGTGCCATCACCAGTGGGTACACAGTTGAACTTGTTTGTTCAAAACAACCTGATGGTTGACGAATCAAACCCTTCAGTCCTTCGGTCAAGCTGGCCAGTGGCGTCGGATAGACGACGACACGACCTTCGATGCTGGCGGGAACCAGATCCGCGGGAATCGGGATGTCGTGCGACAACGTATCGCCTGGTGTGACCAATCCGCCCTTGCCGAATTCGATTGGGAAACCTTGTGGTTTGACAGTGATGGTGCGCGTCACCTTGTCGGCGTAGGGACCGGCAACGGCGTCGAGTGTCAATTCGGCCAGACCGTTGTGTTGACCGACGTTGATTTCGATCAGCCGGCGAATGCGTGAATCCGCGGGCAAGTTGAATGGGGATAGTTGTGAGTTGATGACAAGTAACGCGTGCGAATTGGCAGTCAGCCGCGTCTGATCAATCGCGGCGTCCATGGAATTGATAATGCCGATTGGCAAACGAATCTTGTCGCCAGCAGTGACTTCGAGCGGAAACTTGGGCTCGACGTAAAACGGCTCGACGGACTCGATGTTAGTCGTGCCGCTTCCCAACACGCCGCTCGATGTAAACGCATCGGCCGCGACTCGGAAGCTGGTCACCGAGTCGTTGAGGCCGAATTCAACAGTTGCCTTGCCCTCTTCGTTGGTCTTCACGCCAGCGTGCCAGAACAGCGTTTCGGTAAAATCGCTACGCTGACCAGGCTCGCGGTTTTTTCGAACCTGGTGGGCATAGACGCGCACGGTAACGAAGTCATTTCGCCTTTGTGGGATGCGAGCTTTCCGACGTGCAAAGGCATTGCCAGCCTGTGCGAGATCGGCTTTTTTTAATGCGTCCGACAGTCGTTCTCGTTCGCCCAGAACTTCGGCATCGTCAAACTCGTTTTGCCGCTGCGCTTCTTTCTTCTGGGGTTTCGCTGGTGGAGGTGCCTGCACTACTGGCGCCGCGGCAGCATCCGGTTGTGGTGCCTCGTCAACCGCGAGGACTGGTTGTTCGAGTTGGAGTTCGTCTATGACGATGCCATTTTCGTTGAGGTCCCGTATTACAGCGCCTCGACGAATCAAGTCGTGGTCAGCGCCTTTCGCTTCGGCAGCGGACAGCACAGTCACGAGGTCCAGTTGGCTGGCCATTTTTAGACCAAGCACTCGCCGTCCTAGGTCACCTTGTTTATCGAGAAACTTCGCGGTCTCGACGAACGCAAACCTTCGCCAGCCTTGCGTTCCCAACAACAGATCGACGGACAATGCCGCCTTGTCGTTGTTGGGATCAAGATACACGTGCGCGTCCGCCAGTTCCTTGACATCGTTTTCCAACAACACCATGACGGGCAAACGTGGCGATTGTTCACGCTTTTCGATCATTTCGATCACGCTGTCGTCGGCCACCGTTACGCCAACAACGCCGCTGACGGGTTTGCCGTCTTGGTCGGTGGTTTCGATCGTGAGTGAGGCTTTGCCGCCGGGTGTGTATTGTTCGGCGTCGGCCGTGATCTTGACGTTGATGGTCTCGGCCGGCTTGCGGAACACCAATCGCTCGGCCATCGGTTGGCCTTTGTCATTCCACACGGTGGCCAGGAGAACGCCGGTGGCCCAATCCGGAGCCTTCAACTGAATCGTGCCGTTGCCATATTTGAGAGTCAGTTTCTTGCGAGCGAGCGTCTGCTCTCGTTTGTTGAGCGTGACGGTGATCGGATGCGCAACCCCACCGTCCACACGCACCGTGACAAACTCGTCGTGATTGAAAACGTCCTTAGTAGCACGTAGCGTGACACCCGACGCTTTTGCTGTGGGCAGATCGTAACGTGTGTTAATGCCGCTGGGCTCGGTGATCTTGAGTTGATACTTTTTGCCCGCCTGGGGTGTGATCGCAAATCGGCCGCGGCCTTCGTGTTCGCTGCGGAAAGTTGCCACTTCCTTGCCGTCTTGATCGACGACGACTCCGGCCAAATCGGCTGGCTTACGAGCGGGAGTGAAGGCTTCGAAGTATACGCGGTTTTCACGTTCTGCAATCAAGTCGCCCCCTTCGGGATACATCGTGAGATCGACGGTCTGCAGCAGAATCGGAATCGTCTTGCTGGCGGTTTCCACGACGCCTCCGTCTTCGATCGCCAGTGCCAGCGTGCCTTCGCCTCGACGGATGTCCACAGGCAACGCGAATCGTGCGACGCAGTTGCCGTCTTTGTCGATGGTGGTTTGACTTCGGTGAACTTCCGCGCCATCGACGCGTGCCGTGACCGTAACCTTCGCACCGGATGGAACTCCACCCTCGGCGCGCTCGGTGTGCAGCGTCGCGACCGCTTCATCGCCTGGCCCGTATCCGTCGCGGAGGAATTTGATCTGGTTTTTCAGGCGCGGTGCGCGGTAGACGCGAATGCCGAATTTGCGTTCCGCCGGCGCGAAACCTGTCCAGGGATGGCTCACGCGAATCGTGTACTCGCCGCCGGGCAACGTCGGAGGAATCTCCCAACTGAACCCCGCCACGCTGTCTTCAATTTTCGATTGGCCGCCCGCGACCGTGTCACCTTTGGGGCCGATAATCTCGGTGGCAAGGGACACTTGCGGGTTGCTTGCCAGCGGTTTGTGGTTCCCCTGGTGCAACACAACGCTGCGAACGTACACTCGTTCGCCCGGCCGATAGATTTGCTTGTCCGTGCTCACGTGAGTGAGATAGCGCTGGCTGCCGCCGAGGATCTGCGTCGAAACGATTTTCAGGGGATCTTTTGCCTCTTCTGCATCCGGCCCCGCGCCCGTCGCCACCATGTGCAGTAGCATGCTGCCGCAAATGAGAACTGCAAGTGTGACACAAATCGCAACGACTTTTGGTCGGTAGGACATCAGAGAATCTCCTTTTTTGGATAGGCAATAGCCAGGGGGGTGGCTGGCATGTCTTTAGCCGTGCAGTTTCTGACGAAAGATGTCGCAAAATGGTTCCGCCGGCCGATTCGATATTCTTCTGGCCCCGCACGTCCATTAAGATGCAAGAGTCACTGGGAGATAAAGGATTCCAAATCATGCGTTGTTGTTTGGTTTTGCTGAGCCTTGCTGGGAGTCTGATGTTTTCAGCGTGCGACGATGACATGCCGAAGTCTGCTCCGGCTCAAGCGATTGAGCCAGCGATTAAGCAAACGCCAGTTCCTGCGGCGCAGCCTGCGAGTTCTGATCCGCTTTGGCCACGATGGAGCGGCCCCGCTGGTGACATGATTTCGCGCGAAACAGGCTGGAATTCGAATTGGAACCAGACGCCGCCAAAGGTCGTTTGGCAAGCCGAGATTGGGACGGGTTTTAGCAGCGTTTCGGTCGACCGCGATCACCTCTATACGATGGGCAACGTTGGCGGCAAGGACTTTGTTTATTGCCTGCTGGTGGTCAACGGCGAGTTCGCTTGGAAGCACTCGTACGAGTGCGGCCTGGTCGACAATCTGCACGAAGGCGGTCCAAGTGCGACACCGACGATTGATGAAGATCGCGTCTTTACGGTCAGCAAGGAAGGGCATTTGTTTTGTTGCGACGCCTTGAAGGGCGACGTTTT
>CAYFJO010000567.1:0-6412 GCA_964343305.1 uncultured Pirellulaceae bacterium
CCTTGGATTTGCCGATGCGCTCGTTGGCAACAGCGACATCATGTTTGGCTGGCTAGCGACTGGCATCCGTCGCTTGCCTACCGAACGCTAAACGCTTGCTTACACGTCGGAGTTTGTCACACTGATTCCATCGGAGTTAGATTTGTAGCGCTTTGAAGTTGAGAATTTCGGGCCTGCTTCACCAGAGGATTCCAGTGAAGCAGATTGCCAAAAAGATGGGGTGCCATTTCCATCAGGTTGTGCTGAAGATCTTTTGCGCGGTGAGTCGATGGATTGATGTCGATTCCGTCACTCGCGGCTGTGCTTTGCCAAAGTTTCTATCTGATTCAGATCCCAAAATGTGATGCAATTGCGAGACTTTTTCGCGTTATAGTCGCGTGAATGAGTCACCACCACCATCGTATTGTTCTTGCCGCACGCAACAGGTCCAATGTGGCGGAACCAGTTGCCCTTCGTTTCTGGGCTCGGACATCGAAAAAGGAACTCGCCAGTTGGCACGTCAAATAGATGAACGCACCCATCCCGTTGATTCACGATAGCAATCATTGAGGCGTCATGGGAGAATTCCACTCGTTTAATTGACGAAAATCGCGAAAACTCGAATCGCTGCACTGGTTGCCCCGCCAGCGTATCCCAGACAGTAACGGTCTCGCGATTGATCGTGGCAATGCGCTCGCCGTCCGTTGTTGAGCATGCTACATAGTCGTAGTACACACCTTCTCCCGCCGGCATTGTCCAATTCGCCAGCCCTCGCAAGTTTTTGGTGTCCCACAAATGCACTCTGCGATCCTTGCCGATCCATATGAACCGGTTGTGGTGGAACAAGATCTGCGCATGCGAAATGCGTTTAATCATTCGTTTGTATTCACGATCAAAATCCGGTAACAACTCTGCTTTCCCTTGATCCCAATCTTTTTGAAAGTAGGGCAGTTCAACCACCTTTTTTACTGGGCGGCAGGACATGGTCGTAAAATCGAATTCCGTTTTCGCGCCTCGGGTGGTTAGTGTGCGTTGATCAAGTGAAACGGCGGAGTATCCCGCATACTTGCCACCTGGGAAAACCTGGGTTACTTTGTTGGACTGCAAATTCCAGACGAATGCGCCGCCCGCGTAGATGAAAACATCTTCGCCTTCTAATATCGGACGTGCAGATAAAACACGGTGCCCCGAATTAATTGGGGAAGCCATGGGGTTGCCGGTATTCAACCGCGCGTATTTGTCTGCAACGATTCTCACTCCCGTTGCCGGATTGGGAATGCCTAAATTGAATCGCATCCGTGCAGTCGCTCCGGGCGGAAGCGGATCTCCATATTGATCGATTTCAGGACGAACCGCGGCGACAATTGGCGATGTGTCGATTAAAGGCGTTGAAGGTGTCGCTTTCACGACGATTGCCCCGGCTTCCAGTGGAATTGCAGAAATATCCGCGATGAAGTTGAATTCGATGTCGTGCTTGGATGCGTCATGACTCCAATGCGTGCGAGCGAGTATGGAATCGCCGGATATTGCTTTCGTTTGCTTGGCCGCATATACGCGACATTGAAACAATTCGCCAAGCAGTTCCGTCGTTGGCGTAAGCCCTTGATAATCCAATCGAATCGTACATAGCGTTTGCAATAGTGTTGAGTTATCGGACGGAACTGGGGTGGCAACCGAAACAACCCAGCAGCGTGGTGAAGTTGCCGGAGGAAGTTCCGTTCGAATCGTATCAACTGCCAAATAAACAACGGCGGCAGTGACGATAATCCAGCCTGCGCGCTTGGCATTGCACAAGTAACTCGCTAGGTTTCGCAGATGAGAATTCATCGAGTCTGAATCCAGTAATACAGCGGCTGACCATCAAGCGAAATGACTCGGACAAACCTTCTGGGCGTAGATGTCACACGCAGCCTCTCACCAGGTTGGAGCAACAACACAGGCCTTTTCCAGGTCTCGGCAGTGCCGACGTTCGGAAAGTACAGGGCATCCTTGTTTCCGAAATCGTGGCGCAAGGAGAAGCTTTCCGTTCTTGTCCTAATCTCCCCTACTCGTCTTGGATGGATGTGCGCGGTTTGGATGGGTCGCGCCACCTCGTCTCCAAGAAAGATCTGATACTTGACATCGTACCGAGTTGTCCAAATGTCCCACGCGATCTTGATCTCACTGGAGGCCATGTTGATTTCGAACTCTTTCATGGTCAGGTCCAAATAGGGCCTGCGCGCGAACCAAGCTGCGACGATGCAGATGAGTGCAATGCTCACACCTATCGTGCGCACAGTGAACTGAAACGGACGCTTGTTAGATTCGTTCACATTTTTGCCCCAGTTCTCCTTTGCTCAAAGCAGCGCCTTGTCCGAAATGTCCTTGCGGCACCAGGCTCCGTCCCAGCGGATGCATTTGACGGCTTTGTAGGCTTGAAGCTTCGCGGCCGAAATGGTGTTACCCAGGGCGGTAACTCCGAGGACTCGGCCGCCGTTGGTGACGACCCCGCCGTCGGATGTTGCCGTGCCGGCGTGGAAGACCTTGACTTCTTCGACTTCCGACGCCTCTTCGAGTCCTCGGATCGGCTTGCCCCGTTCGTAATCGCCGGGATAGCCCTCGCTGGCCATCACCACGCAGACGCTTGGGCGCGGATCCCACTGGAGTTGTCCGATTTCGTCCAGCTTGCCGTCGATCGTCGCTTCGAGCACGTCGACCAGGTCGGATTTCAGCCGCATCAACAACGGCTGACATTCGGGATCGCCGAAGCGAACGTTGTATTCCAAAACTTTGGGACCTTGGTTCGTGATCATCAGGCCTGCATAGAGGACGCCGGAAAACCGCTGACGGGATCGTTTCATCGAATGGATCGTCGGCACCAGCACGTGCTCTTCGACCCAGGCCAAGGTTTGATCGGTCACGATCGGCGTCGGACAGTAGGCACCCATGCCGCCAGTGTTGGGACCTTTGTCGCCATCAAAGGCTGGCTTGTGATCTTGCGCCGCGGGCAACGTGACGATCGTTTGTCCGTCGGTGATGGCCAACACGCTGGCTTCCATGCCGTCCAACCGCTCTTCGATAATGAGTTGGTTGCCAGCGTCGCCGAACTCGCGCTGCCGCGCGATACGGTGGATGGCGTCCAACGCTTCTTGTCGGCGCGAACAGACGATGGCCCCTTTGCCCGCGGCCAGTCCGTCCGCCTTGACGACCACGGGAACTTCCTGGTCGTCGGTTTCATAGCGGTCCTTGATAAATCGTTCGGCACTTTCCGCGTCGCGAAAGACTTGATAGTCGGCGGTCGGTACGTCGGCGCTGTGCAGCAGGTTCTTGCAGAACACTTTACTGCCTTCCAGTTGGGCCGCCGCTTTCGACGGACCGAACACGCGGAGCCCTTCGCCGGCAAACGCATCGACGATGCCGTCTGCCAACGGCGCTTCGGGCCCCACGACGGTCAAGCCGACAGCGTTCTCCTTGGCAAACTTGACCAGCCTTTCGAAATCGTTCACCGGGACGTCAACATTGACCGCGTCCAGAGTCGTGCCAGCGTTTCCCGGTGCAACGAAGACCTGGTCGGCACGCGAGCTTTGGCCGATCTTCCAAGCGAGCGCATGTTCCCGTCCGCCGTTGCCAACGATTAGAATGTTCATAAGATTCGTCCCTGATAGAAGTGGAAGCTTGAGCGACGCCAATAAGATTGTAGGGAACCAGTTCCCAGCAAAAAACCGCCCTTGCTGGTGATGCGGAGCATCGTGTAGAGCAATTGTCCCAATTGCTCGCGGAACAATTGGGACAATTGTTCTACAAATAATCATCCTCCCTCGCGCGTTTTGAAGTTGCGCTTTTTCGCCATCGAGCTCGTCTCGGTGGAATCACGTTTTTGCACTAACGAGAAAACAAGGGCAAACGCCCCTGCCGAACTTGCCTCGGTAGAGCGAAGGTTTGCTCCACAGGAACCGCGCATGTCAAACCTTGCTTCCACCGAGACAAGCTCGGCAGGGAGCCAAAAGCTCCTGTTCTGCGGCGTTAGCGCAAAAACATCGCTCCACTGAGACAAGCTCAGAGGGGGCGGGAAGCAAAGACGCGCAACTTCAAAACTCGCGCGTCGACCTAGTATAATCTTGCCGCCCGCAACCTCACTTGCTAGGATGCGAAAGTCGAGCTTATGCTTGATGGGCGATTTAGCTCTGCCATGTTCGTGTTGCCGGTGTCGCTTTTTGGGGAGCCGATAACGAGAACCGCAGGGGACTTATTTTCGGCTCTGGCCGCGTGTATAGCCGAACCGCTTGGCCTCTCCCGGCTTCAAGCGGTACTTGGATCACACAACCCAGGGCTCAGGTCCCCACATTGTTCATGCGGGCTCTCACAAAACGCATCGCCACGGCATTGCGGTGGAGAAATCGCCCTTTTGATTGCGGAATTTAGATTGCGGATTGCGGAATTGTCTGACTTATCCAACAAACGCGATCGGCTGCTTGATTTGATTCGATCTTTTGAATCGTGTGCGGTTGCGTTCTCGGCGGGGGTCGACAGCACGGTCGTCGCCAAGGCCGCGTTTCTGACCTTGGGTGAAAACGCCGTGGCGGTCACCGGGACAAGTGCCAGTCTGGCCAGCGGTGAACTAGCGGAGGCAAAGCAGCTTGCCGAGTTGATCGGCATTCGTCACATCGTCATGCAGACCGAAGAGTTTTCCAACGACGATTACATGCGCAACGCACGGGATCGTTGTTATCACTGTAAGACCGAGTTATACACGAAGTTGGACGAGCGGATCGACGAACTGGGTGTACGTGTCATTCTGAACGGTGCGAACGTTGATGATTTGGGCGACTATCGTCCTGGCATGCAAGCGGCAACGGAGCACCAGGTTTATAGTCCGCTGGCCGACTGCAATTTCACGAAGGCCGACGTAAGAGCCCTCGCCGCCGAATGGAACCTGCCAGTCTCCGAAAAACCAGCCACTCCGTGTTTGTCCAGCCGCGTTGCCTATGGAGAAGAAGTCACGCCCGCGCGGCTGCAGATGATCGACCAGGCCGAACGCTTCTTGCGCGACCACGGTTTGACCAATGTTCGCGTGCGCTATCACAAGGGAGATCTGGCACGGCTCGAAGTGCCGATTGACGCGCTCGCGAAACTTTGTTCCGACGGCTTACGTGAATCGCTTGTCGCACGTCTACATGAAATCGGCTTCCAGTTCATCACACTCGATCTGGAAGGATTTCGTTCCGGTAGTTTGAACACTCTGATAGATGCTGATAGGTTATATTCTAAATACACCGCAGAGGACGCAGAGTAACGCAGAGGCAAGATTTCTCTTCTCTGCGAACCTCTGCGGTAAATCAATTTCGCGCACGGGGCCGCCCAACGATCGCTGGGTCACGCATTTATAAAAACGCGGACTTGGAACCGCATCTGCAGCGATTCGAACAATCGCGGCAAACGGGTCCGGTCGACATTCGTCAATTCCTGCAAACTTGCCCACAGGCATTGCAGCAAGACCTGCTCATTGAATTGATCGCGATCGACTTGGGTTCTCGCTGGAAGTTAGACACCCGACAGGTCGTTTCAACCTTGCCGGACACACCACGTTCGGTCCGTTTACAACTTGAAGACTATCTCGCGCAATTCCCCGAACTGGGATCGTTTGACGATCTCCCACTCGAGTTGATTTGCCGTGAATATCGAGTGCGAAACCTCTGGGGTGATCATCCCACGCACGAGCATTTCCGTCAAAGATTTCCGAACCATCCTCAACTCGTCGAACGATTACCGCAAATCGATGCCGAATTAGCTCAGCAACAAGAATCACAAATTGAGGCAACGCAAGACGTTGCCACTAGATCGCCATCTTTATCAAGAACAACACCACATCAAGGATCAACCCCACAACACTTGCCCAAGGAGTTCGGACGCTACAAGATTTTGCGAGTCCTCGGTAAAGGCGGCATGGGGGCCGTGTACCTTGCCGAAGACCCACAGCTCGAAAGACAAGTTGCAATCAAGGTGCCGTTTGACGACGACTCCGTTGACAATTCCATCATCACGCGATTTCACCGAGAAGCCAAATCGGCGGCGGCTCTCCGGCATCCCAATATCTGTCCGATCTACGAAGTCGCTCAGATTAATGGCATCCATTATTTAGCGATGGCTTACATTGATGGCCACCCGCTATCCAAATTCATCAAAAAGGACCAGCATCAACCGATCAAGACGGTCATAACGTTGATACTAAAACTGGCCCTTGCCTTGGAAGAAGCACACAAGAAAGGGATCATCCACCGCGACCTGAAACCGGCAAACATCATGATCGACCGGCGCAAAGAGCCGATCATCATGGACTTTGGCTTAGCGCGCAAAGAGGGCCACGCCGACGAAAACCTGACACAAGCTGGCCAGATCCTCGGTAATTGTCTAGCGTCTTATCCCCCCAGGGGAAACTGGTAAGAATTACTGACGT